>NZ_JAWJTI010000038.1:0-39156 GCF_032911525.1 Stenotrophomonas veracruzanensis | reverse complement strand
CCCCCCCCCCCCCCCCCCCCCCCCCCCCCCCCCCCCCCCCCCCCCCCCGCCCCCCGGATAGCCCGCCGTTGACGTTGACGTTGACGTCGGCGGGTGCAGGGCGCAGCCCTGCCACCAAACACCCACACCCTCACTTCACTGAATCGAAAACCGGTTTCGGCACGGCACTTGCACCTGCTCCAGCAGACAACCCCATCCCCTGTTTCTGGAACCGTTGCAGATGTCCCACTCCGTCACTTCGATCCTTTCGCAGATCCGCTCCTATCAGACCCAGATGGGACAGCCGGCGCTCAACCCGCTGGGCGAAACGCCGCGCAGCAACGCCCTGCCGGGCACGGTGCTGGACGCGCCGCAAGCCCAGCCGGCCAGCTTCACCGAAACCCTGCGTGGTGCGATTGCCGGCGTCAACGATGCGCAACAGAAGTCCGGCGCCCTCGCCAAGGCCTTCGAAATGGGCGACCCCAGCGCCGACCTCGCCAAGGTGATGGTCGCCTCGCAGCAGTCCCAGATCGCCTTCCGCGCCACCGTGGAAGTCCGCAACCGTCTCGTCCAGGCTTACCAGGACGTGATGAACATGCCGCTGTAAGGAATAGAGACGCATGGCACTGACGCTCTCCAAGGACAGCCTGAACGCCGAAAAGGCCGGGCAATGGTTCGACCGCCTGCAGAGTCTGCAGATCACCCGTCGGCTGGGCCTGATGGCGATGATCGCGGTGGCGGTGGCGGCAGGCCTGTCCGTGTTCTTCTGGTCGCAGAAGCCCGGCATGGTCCCGCTGTACACGGGCCTGGACCAGAAGGCGACCGCTGAAGCGACCGACCTGCTGCGCGCCGCGCAGATTCCGTTCGCGCTCGACCCGGCCACCGGCGGCATCACCGTGCCGGAAAAGAACCTGCATGACGCCCGCCTGAAGCTGGCCGGCTCCGGCTTGACCGACAGCGGCAAGCTCGGCTTCGAGCTGATGGAACGCGATCCGGGCTTCGGCGTCAGCCAGTTCGTGGAAAGCGCACGCTACCAGCATGCGCTGGAAACCGAGCTGTCGCGCACCATCAACACGCTGCGCCCGGTGCGCGATTCGCGCGTGCACCTGGCCATTCCCAAGCCCAGCGCCTTCACCCGCCAGCGTGACGTGGCCAGCGCCTCGGTCACCCTGGAACTGCGTGGCGGCCAGCAGCTGGAACGCAGCCAGGTGGATGCCATCGTGCACATGGTCGCGGCCAGCATTCCGGACCTCGCTCCGGAACGGGTGACCGTGGTCGACCAGAGCGGGCGCATGCTCAGCATCACCGACCCGAACAGCGAAGCGGCGGTCAACGCCGCCCAGTTCGAGCAGGTGCGCCGCCAGGAAACCTCGTTCAACCAGCGCATCCGCGAGCTGCTGGAGCCGATGACCGGCCCCGGCCGGGTCAACCCGGAAGTGAGCGTGGACATGGATTTCTCGGTGACCGAGGAAGCCCGTGAGCTCTACAACGGTGAACCGCAGAAGCTGCGCAGCGAGCAGATGAGCGAGAACACCACCAGCACCCCGGGCCCGCAGGGCGTGCCGGGCGCGACCAGCAACAGCCCGCCGGGCCAGCAGGCCGCCCCGGCCACTGCGCAGACGCCGACCGAAAGCAGCAAGAACGCGACCCGCAACTACGAGCTGGACCGCACCCTGCAGCACACCCGTCAGCCGGCGGGCCGCATCAAGCGCGTCTCGGTGGCAGTACTGGTGGACAACGTGCCGCGCGCAGGCGCCAACGGCAAGGTCAGCCCGCAGCCGCTGTCGGCCGCCGAACTGACCCGCGTCGAGGCACTGGTCAAGCAGGCCGTCGGCTTCAATGCCGAGCGTGGCGATACCGTGTCGGTGATGAACGCCCCCTTCGTGCGTGATACCACGCCGGTCGAAGGCCCGGCCTGGTGGGAGCTGCCGTGGGTGCACGACGCCGGCCGCATGCTGCTGGGCGCCGTGGTGGTGCTGGCATTGCTGTTTGGCGTGCTGCGCCCGGCATTGCGTGCGATCACCGGCCAGAACAAGAAGAACGACGAACAGGCACTGGAACCGCACACCGCGGACGTGCAGCTGGTCGATGACGATGGCATGCCGCTGCCGGCGCTCGGCGCCGACCGGGCCAGCCTGGGCGGGCCGGATGCACTGGCCCTGCCGGTGGATTCATATGAGGAACGACTGCGGATGGCGCGTGAAGCCGTAAAGACCGACTCCAAGCGCGTGGCCCAGGTGGTCAAGGGCTGGGTGGCCAATGACTGAGGCACAACTGACCGGCGTACAGCGCGCGGCCGTGCTGCTGCTGTCCCTGGGTGAGCTGGATGCAGCCGAAGTGCTGCGCCACATGGAACCCAAGGAAGTGCAGAAGATCGGCATCGCCATGGCCACCATGACCGACATCACCCGCGAACAGGTGGAACGGGTGATGGACCAGTTCGGCCAGGAGCTGGGCTCGAAGACCTCGCTGGGCGTGGGCTCGGACGACTACATCCGCAACATGCTGGTGCAGGCGCTGGGCAGCGAGAAGGCCGGCAACCTGATCGACCGCATCCTGCTGGGCCGCAACACCACCGGCCTGGACGCACTGAAGTGGATGGACCCGCGTGCGGTGGCCGACCTGGTGCGCAACGAGCACCCGCAGATCATCGCCATCGTGATGGCGCACCTGGAAACCGACCAGGCCGCCGACGCGCTGAAGCTGCTGCCGGACCGTACCCGCGTGGACGTGCTGCTGCGCATCGCCACCCTCGACGGCATTCCGCCGAACGCGCTCAATGAACTCAACGAGATCATGGAGCGCCAGTTCGCCGGCAACCAGAACCTGAAGTCGTCCAACATCGGTGGCGTGCAGTGCGCGGCCAACATTCTGAACTTCATGGACAGCGGCCAGGACCAGGCGATCCTGGGCGAGATCGCGCGCATCGATGCGCCGCTGAGCAACCGCATCCAGGACCTGATGTTCGTGTTCGACGACCTGGTCGACCTGGATGACCGCGAAATGCAGCTGGTGCTGCGTGAAGTGAGCGGCGAGCGCCTGGGTCTGGCCCTGCGCGGTGCCGACATCAAGGTCCGCGACAAGATCACCCGCAACATGTCGCAGCGTGCGGCCGAAATCCTGCTGGAAGACATGGAAGCCCGCGGTCCGGTGCGCCTGTCCGACGTGGAAGGTGCGCAGCGCGAGATCCTGGCCATCGTCAAGCGCATGGCCGATGAAGGCACCGTCACCATTGGTGGCAGTGCGGAGGCCATGCTGTGAGCAACGTCGTGCGCTGGCTTGCCCCGGACCTGCTGGCCCAGCCCGAACCGGCGCTGGAGCAGGAGGACGCGTTCGAACTCACCGAGCCGGACCCGGAACACGAGCCGGAGCCGCCGCTGCAGCTGCCGACCCTGGAGGAAATCCAGGCCATCCAGGACAACGCCGAGAAGGAAGGCTTCCAGCACGGCCATAGCGAAGGTTACGGCCAGGGCCAGGCGGAGGTGCGTCGCCTCGCCGCACAGATCGAAGGCATCCTCGACAACTTCAGCCGACCGCTGGTGAGGCTGGAGAACGAAGTGGTCGGCGCACTGGGCGAGCTGGCGGTACGCATCGCGGGCGCACTGGTCGGCCGCGCTTACGAGGCTGAGCCGGCGCTGCTGGCGCAGCTGGTCGGCGAGGCCATCGACGCGGTGGGTGGCAGCACCCGCGAGGTCGAAGTGCGACTGCACCCGGATGACATCGCCGCCCTCGCCCCGCTGTTGAGCCTGCCGCCACAACAGCGCCTGGTGCCAGACACCAGCCTGAGCCGCGGCGATCTTCGCGTGCACGCAGAAGCCGTGCGCATCGACGGCACCCTGGAAGCCCGCCTGCGAGGCGCGCTGGACGCGGTGATCCGCCAGACCGGAGCCAATGCATGAACCCCGATCCGCAGCCGACGCCGCCACCGGCCGACTGGGCCATGGCCCGCAACCTGCGCCTGGCCCGTCGGCTCGACGGCCTGCGCGTGGATACCGCCCATGGCCGTGGCCTGATCCGCGAAGGCGTGCTGCGCCGCGCGGTCGGACTGACCCTGGAAGCCGTCGGCTGCGAGGCGCCGCTGGGCGCCAGCTGCAAGGTGGAAGTGGTCGACGGCGGCTGGGTCGATGCCGAAGTGGTCGGCTTTGCCGGCGAGCGCACCTACCTGATGCCCAGCGCCGAACTGCACGGCCTGCTGCCCAACGCACGGGTGGTGCCGTCTGCGCGCCGTGGCGGCGTTGAAGTGGGCGAAGGGCTGCTCGGCCGCGTCATCGACAGCGATGGCGTGCCGCTGGACGGCAAGGGCCCGATCCGCGCCGAGGGCCACGTTGGCATGGCCGGCGTGTCGATCAATCCGCTGGCGCGTGAGCCGATCACCCAGCCGCTGGACGTGGGCGTGCGCGCGATCAACGCGCTGCTGCCGATCGGCCGCGGCCAGCGTGTCGGCCTGTTCGCCGGCTCCGGCGTCGGCAAGTCGACGCTGCTGGGCATGATGACCCGCTACACCGCCGCCGACGTGATCGTGGTCGGCCTGATCGGTGAACGTGGCCGCGAAGTACGCGATTTCGTCGAAACCACGCTGGGCGAAGAAGGCCTGCGCCGCGCCGTGGTGGTGGCCAGTCCCGCCGACCGGCCGCCGCTGGCGCGCCTGCACGGCGCCTACCGCGCCACCGCCATCGCCGAATGGTTCCGCGACCAGGGCCTGAACGTGCTGCTGCTGATGGACTCGCTGACCCGCTTCGCCCAGGCGCAGCGCGAGATCGGCCTGTCGGTCGGCGAACCGCCCACCACCCGCGGCTACCCGCCGTCGGTGTTCGCCAAGCTGCCGGCACTGGTCGAACGCGCCGGTAATGGCGCCAAGGGCCGCGGCTCGATCACCGCGTTCTACACGGTGCTGACCGAAGGCGATGATCCGCAGGATCCGATCGCCGATGCAGCGCGCGCGATCCTCGACGGCCACATCCTGCTCTCGCGGCGCGTGGCCGACAGCGGCCTGTACCCGGCCATCGACGTCGAATCGTCGGTCAGCCGCGTGGTCACGGAAATCGCCGACGAGCCGTGGCGCCTGCGCATCCGCAAGTTGAAGCGACTGGTCTCGGCCTATTCGGCCAACCGTGACCTGATCGCCATCGGTGCCTACCAGCGCGGCAACGACGCGGCCACCGACGAAGCTCTGGAACGCTGGCCGGAAATCATGGAGTTCCTCGGCCAGGACGTTGCCAAGGCCGCAGATCTCCCGCACAGCCAGGCGGCGCTGCAGCGCCTGGTGGAACAAGAGAGTTAAGCCATGAACCAGTCCAAGCGCATCGATCCCCTGCTCAAGCGGGCCCAGGAACACGAGGACGCGGTCGCCCGCGACCTGGCCGAACGCCAGCGCGTGCTCGATACCCATCTCTCGCGACTGGACGAACTGCGCCGCTACGCCGAGGAGTATGCGAATGCCCAGATGGCGGCGACCAGCCCGGCACAACTGCTGAACCGGCGTGCATTTCTCGACCGGCTGGACAGTGCGGTCGAACAGCAGCAGGCCACGGTCAACGGCAACCGCGAGAAGGTGGAGGCTGAGCGCGCCCGTCTGATCCTGGCCAGCCGTGACAAGGCGGTGCTGGAGCAGCTGGCCGCCAGCTACCGCGCGCAGGAAAAGGTGGTGACCGACCGCCGCGACCAGCGCGAGATGGACGACATCGGTGCCCGTCGCGCCCGTCTAGTACAGACCGAAGACCAGGACGGCGCCGAGCAGGGAGGCCGCTCGTGATGCCCGCGCCATTGGCCAGCAGCGCCAACGCGCAGCCGCAGAATTCCGGCAGCAGCGCAACGCGCGCGCCACGCGGTGATGGAAACAAGGAGTTCAGCCAACTGCTGCAGGGTGGCTCATCGGGTGCCGATGCGCCCTCGAAACCCTCGAAAGCCTCGAACACGCCCACGCCGTCCACGCAGGGACCGGCATCCGACAGCAATGGCCAGGCCGGCGCCGAGCGCAGGCCGGACAGCGCTGCCGCACCCGAAGAGACCGCAGCCACGGTGCCCACAGCGCAAGCCAAGCCCGCTGCCGAAAAGGACGCCCAGGCTGCGGCCGAGGAGGCGCCCTGGCCGCCGCTCGGCCTGGCAGGACTGGTGCTGGCGGTACCGGCACCTGCCGACCCTGCCGCCGCTCTGCCGGCGGTGACAGCGACAGCCCCCGACGCAGACGGCAACGCACTCCCCGCCCCCGCCGCACTACCGGTCGCAGCAGCCCTGCCGTCCACAGCAGCTGCGACCACATCCTCCACCGCCGAGGGTAATGCCCCCAGCGGCGCCGACCAGGTGACCACACTGCCGTTGCCTGAGCTGGTGCTGCCCGGCAAGCGCAGCGAGCGCGGTGAAGGCAGCGACGCAACCCTCATCGGCGACCGCACCGCGGCGCCGCTGCTGCATGCACCGGGCAACGCGGCTGTGCAGGATCTGAAGACCGCGTTGGCCACGGGCAATGCGATCTTCAATGGTGAACCGACACCGAAACCGGTGCTCGGTGACGATGGTTTCGACCAGGCCATTGGCGCGCGCCTGGGCTGGCTGGCCGACCAGAAGATCGGCCATGCCCACATCCGGCTGAGTCCGGATGACATGGGCCCGGTCGACGTGCGCCTCCAGTTGAACGGCGACAAGGTGCATGCCAGCTTCAGCAGCCCGCACGTGGATGTGCGCCAGGCGCTGGAAAGCAGCCTGCCGCGCCTTCGCGAACTTCTCGGCGAGCAGGGCTTCCAGCTGGCTCATGCCGATGTCGGCCACCAGGCGCGCGGTGGTGACGGCAATGCGTCGGGCCAGGCCGGTGGCGGCGGCATGGCAGGTGACGGAGAACCGTCGCCGGCCGAGGGCGGTGTGTCGTCCGCACAGTTGATCCGCCAGCGCGGGTTGCTGGACGCATACGCCTGACAGGCGTGCCAACCAAGGTTGGCACCCACCAGAGCGATGAGGTTGGCACCTGCCAGTATCGCGTTGGTGGGTGCGGAGCTTGCTCCGCACGGCCCCACAGGCACCCCGACGGAATTCCGTCGCACCCCTCTGCCCCGGCTCCGGCACACCCCTTGCATATCCCGGTGAAGCAACCCTCAGGAGCTTCACCCCGTGGCCGCAGCCGCTGACAAAACCAAGAAGACCGCCGAGAAGGACAAGGCCGCCAAGCCGCGTAGTCCGATCCTGATCACCGCACTGGTGGCCGTACTGGCCGCCGCTGCCGCCGGTGGCGGCGTCTGGTTCTTCACCCAGCCCAAGCACGAAGAGAAGACCGCGCAGGCCCCGAAGAAGGCCAGCACTCCGGCACCGGCACAGTACTTCGCGCTGGACCCGGCGTTCGTGGTCAACCTCAATGGCCCGGTCGACGGCCCGCGCTACCTGCAGCTGGAAGTGCAGCTGATGACCCGCGAACCGGCCGCGCTGGAAGCGATCAAGACCCATGCCCCCGCCATCCGCGCACGCCTGCTGATGCTGTTCTCGCAGGTCAGCCCGGACCAGATTGCCGACGTCGCCGGCAAGCAGAAGCTGCAGGCCGCTTCGCTGGCCGAAGTGCAGAAAGTGCTCAAGGCCGAGACCGGCAGCAACGGCGCTGACGATCTGCTGTTCACCAGCTTCGTGACCCAGTAAGGGCCCACCGATGAATGACCTGCTGTCCCAGGACGAGATTGATGCCCTGCTCCACGGCGTGGACAGTGGTGCGGTCGAGACCGATCCGGAACCGCCGTCCGGCGAAGCGCGTTCGTACGACTTTGCCAGCCAGGACCGCATCATCCGCGGTCGCATGCCGACCCTGGAAATGGTCCACGAGCGCTTCGCGCGCCTCTGGCGGATCGGCCTGTTCAACCTGATCCGCCGCTCGGCCGAGCTGTCGGTGCGCGGCATCGAGCTGATCAAGTTCAACGACTACATGCACTCGCTGTATGTGCCGACCAACCTGAACCTGATCCGCTTCAAGCCGCTGCGCGGTACTGGCCTGATCGTGTTCGAACCGACCTTGGTGTTCGCCATCGTCGACAACTTCTTCGGGGGCGACGGGCGCTACCCGACCCGCATCGAAGGACGCGAGTTCACCGCCACGGAAATGCGGGTGATCCACCTGCTGCTGAAGCAGACCTTCGCCGACCTGCGCGAAGCCTGGGCTCCGGTGATGGATGTGGATTTCGAGTACATCAACTCGGAGATCAACCCGCACTTCGCCAACATCGTGACCCCGCGCGAATACGTGGTGGTGTGCCGACTGCACGTCGAGCTCGACGGCGGTGGCGGCGACATCCACGTGACCCTGCCGTACTCGATGCTGGAGCCGATCCGCGAGCTGCTCGACGCCGGCATCCAGAGCGACCGCAACGATCGCGACGAGAGCTGGGGGCAGACCCTTCGCGAACAGCTCAACATCGCCGAGGTGACCCTGTCCAGCGTGCTGGCCAGCAAGCGCATGACGCTGCGTGACCTGACCCAGCTGAAGGTGGGCGACATCCTGCCGATCGAGCTCAGCCCGCAGGTGCCGTTGTGCGTGGAGAACATCCCGGTGTTCACCGGCGAGTTCGGCATCGCCAACGGCATGAACGCCGTGAAGATCACCGCTACCCATCCGCCGGGCACCCGTCCGCGCGTACCCGTCATCCAGGAAGACCCGCAATGAACGATATCGACGCCCTCGAACCCACCCCGGCCCAGTTCAGCAGCCTGCAGGCCGATGAGGCGAACGGTCCGGACCTGAATCTGGACGTGATCCTGGACGTGCCGGTGACCCTGTCGCTGGAAGTCGGTCGCGCGCGCCTGCCGATCCGCAACCTGCTGCAGCTCAACCAGGGCTCGGTGGTGGAACTGGAACGCGGCGCCGGCGAATCGCTGGATGTGTTCGTCAACGGCACCCTGATCGCCCATGGCGAAGTCGTGGTGATCAATGACCGCTTCGGCGTGCGCCTGACCGACGTGGTCAGCCCGAGCGAGCGGATCCGGAGACTGCGTTGAGCCTGCTGGCCTCCACCCTGCTGGCGGTCGGCAAGGCCGCCGCTCCGGTCGGCCCGCAGATCGGCCAGCACGCAGCCGCCGCACCGAGCTTGTTCGGCGCGGTGCTGGCGCTGCTGGCAGTGCTGGCGCTGGTCATCGGCCTCGGCTGGCTGCTCAAGCGCATGCCCGGCAGCGGCTTCCGCCCTGCCGAAGGCATGAAACTGGTGGCCAGCCTCAGTGTCGGCGCCAAGGAACGCGTGGTGGTGGTCGAGGTCAATGGCCAACAACTGCTGCTGGGCGTCACCGCCGGCGGCATCAACACCCTGCATACCCTGCCCGAACCGTTGCCGCCACCGGCACCGGTACGCGTGCCGGATTTCAAGAACCTGCCGAATTTCGCCCAGCTGCTGCAGCAGCGGCTGCGCAAGGATCCCTGACATGCGTGTCACCCGTACCCGTCTTGCCACCCTGATGCCGTGGCTGCTGTTGCTTGCCCTGTGCCTGTTGCCGGCGCTGGCGTTCGCCGCGCCCGGCGCGCCGGCCACCCCTCTGCCCGACATCAACGTCGGCAAGATCGGCGGTGCGCCGGTCAGCCTGCCGCTGCAGACCCTGCTGCTGATGACCGCGATCACCCTGATCCCGTCGATGCTGCTGGTGCTGACCTCGTTCACCCGCATCATCATCGTGCTGGGCCTGCTGCGCCAGGCGCTGGGCACCGGTCAGACGCCGTCCAACCAGGTGCTGCTGGGCCTGGCCCTGTTCCTTACCGCAATGATCATGCTGCCCACCTGGGACAAGGCCTGGAGCACCGGCATGGCGCCGTACCTCAACGGCGACATCGACTTCCAGACCGCCTGGACGCTGACCACCACGCCGCTGCGCGCCTTCATGCTGGCGCAGATCCGCGAGACCGACCTGATGACCTTCGCCGGCATCGCCGGGCACGGCACCTACGCCAGCCCCGATGCGATCCCGTTCCCGGTGCTGGTCGCCTCGTTCGTCACCAGCGAACTGAAGACCGCCTTCGAAATCGGATTCCTGATCTTCATCCCGTTCGTGATCATCGACCTGGTCGTGGCCAGCGTGCTGATGTCGATGGGCATGATGATGCTGTCGCCGATGCTGGTGTCGGCACCGTTCAAGATCCTGCTGTTCGTGCTGGTCGATGGCTGGGTGCTGACCGTCGGTACGTTGGCGGCGAGCTTCAATCCGGCGTGATTGAAAGGCAGTCGAGCACGGCTCGGCTCTACATAAGAAGGTTGAACCCGAATGACTCCCGAACTTGCCTTGACCGAACTGCGTGGCGGCCTGATCACCGTGCTGTGGGTGGCCGGCCCGCTGCTGCTCACCGTGCTCGTGGTGGGCGTGGTGGTCGGTGTCGTGCAGGCTGCGACCCAGTTGAACGAACCGACCATCGCCTTCGTCGCCAAGGCGGCGGCACTGACCGCAGTGCTGTTCGCGCTGGGAAGCCTGCTGATCGGCCACCTGGTTGAATTCACCACGCTGCTGTTCCAGCGCATCCCGCACCTGATCGGCTAGGACACGCGCCTCGATGGACGCCGCCACCCAGATGGCTGCCGACGGCCTGCAGGCCTTCGGCATGATCGGCACCGTACTGTGGACCATGCTGCGCATCGGTGCGGTGGCCATGGCCATGCCCATGGTCGGCACCCGCGCGGTGCCGGCACGGATCCGCGTGATCCTGGCCGGTACCCTTGCCATCGCGCTGGCGCCGCTGCTGCCACCGGTTCCGGACTGGACCGGTTTCGATGCCGCCACGGTCCTTACCATCGCCCGCGAACTGGCCATCGGCGTGTCCATCGGCTTCCTGCTGCGGCTGGTGTTCGAGGCCGGCGCGATGGCCGGCGAACTGATCGCACAGGGCACCGGCCTGGCCTTCGCGCAGATGAGCGACCCGCTGCGTGGCGGCACATCGGGCGTGATCGGCCAGTGGTTCTACCTGCTGTTCGGCCTGCTGTTCTTCACCGCCAACGGCCATCTGGCGCTGATCTCACTGGTAGTGGACAGCTACCGGGCACTGCCGATCGGCGCGCCGCTGCCGGACCCGCATGCCTTCTTCAGCATCGCCCCGACCTTCCTGCTGACCGTGCTGCGCGGTGCACTGACCCTGGCGATCCCGCTGACCGTGGCGATGCTGGCAGTGAATCTGGCCTTCGGCGTGCTGGCCCGGGCCGCCCCGGCGCTGAACCCGATCCAGCTGGGCCTGCCGGTCTCGCTGCTGCTGGGGCTGTTCCTGCTGGCGTTGCTGGCCGGGGAAATGGGCCCGCCGGTACAGCGCCTGTTCGATGCCGCCTTCCAGGCTGCGGACGCGGTCACACACTGACCCGATCATCACGTTTTACTGCTTGCCCTGCCCCCGGGGCTGCGCGTTAGAGTGAATGCGCGGCAACCGGGGGGATGCCGCACGTGGCCGCCGCCCTGCGTCGGCCTGCCTCATGCATGCCCCACCGTGGTTTCCGTCGACAGGCAGGTCCGGGAGACTGACGAATGCTGGTAGGCACGTACAACCCGTGGCTGGTGGCGATTTCGCTGCTGGTTGCCGTGATGGCTTCGTACACCGCGCTGGCGATGGCCGGGCGCACGGTCACCGCACCCGGCAAGGGCGCGGCGTGGTGGTGGCGCCTCGGTGGCGGCTTCGCCATGGGCCTGGGCATCTGGTCGATGCACTTCATCGGCATGCTCGCTTTCGACCTTCCCATTCCGCTCGGCTACGACCTGCCGATCACCCTGCTTTCCCTGGCCCTGGCCATCGCCTCGTCGGTGTTCGCACTGTGGCTGGTCTCGCTGCGCACCCTGCCGCATCCGCGCCTGGCTGGCGGCGCCCTGCTGATGGGCACCGGCATCGCCGGCATGCACTACGTCGGCATGGCGGCCATGCGCATGCAGCCGGGCATCGACTACGACCCGGGCTGGCTGCTGTTTTCGCTGATGGTGGCGGTCGCTGCTTCGTGGACGGCCCTGTATGTGGCCTTCCGCCTGCGCGCGCAGCGCACCCGCATCGGTGATCGTCTCGCAGCGGCGGGCCTGCTCGGGCTGGCCATCGTCGGCATGCACTACACCGGCATGGCCGCCGCACGCTTTCCGGAGGGCAGCATCTGCGGCGCAGCCGTCGGCGATGGGTTGCAGAGCGAATGGCTGGCCATGCTGGTGGTGATGCTCACCGTGGCGATCCTGGCCGTGGTGCTGGTGGTGTCCTGGCTGGACCAGCGGGTGGAGGCGCAGCTGCTGCGCCTGCGCAACTCCCTGTTGAGCACCTCGCTGACCGACGCACAACAGGAACTGACCCAGGCCGCACTGCACGACCCACTCACCCGCCTGCCCAACCGCCTGCTGCTGCAGCGTCGCATCGTGCAGGCACTGGCCGAGGCCGAACAGGGCGGCAGCCGTTTCGCCGTGATGTTCATGGACCTGGACGGCTTCAAGCAGGTCAACGATGCCTATGGCCATCAGGCCGGCGACGCGCTGCTGGTGGCAGTGGCCGAGCGCACCCGCCAGCTGCTGCGCCCCAACGACATGCTGGCGCGGTTGGGCGGTGACGAGTTCGTGCTGGTGGTACGCATCGAGCACGATGAAGACCTGCCGACGCTGGCCCGGCGCATCCTGCAGGCGGTCGGCAGCGGCCCCCTGCTGCCGGACAACGAACTGCAGGTAACCGCCAGCATCGGCGTGGCGATCTGCCCGGATCACGCCGCCAGCGAACGGCAGCTGATGGCGTTTGCCGATGCAGCGATGTACCAGGCCAAGGAATCCGGACGCAACGCCTTCGTGCTGTTCGCCGACTGGATGAATGACAGCGCCGAACAACAATTCCGGCTGCTGGCTGACCTGCGCCGGGCCATTGGCAGCGAGCAGCTGTTCCTGCACTACCAGCCCAAGATCCGCGTGGCCGCGCAGAAGGTGGCCGGTGCCGAAGCATTGATCCGCTGGCACCATCCGGAGCATGGCCTGATTCCGCCGGACCGCTTCATCCGGCTGGCCGAGCGCAGCGGTGCCATCAACGATATCGGGCGCTGGGCGCTGGACCAGGCCTGCCTGCAGCTGCGCCGTTGGCATGACGCCGGTCACGAAGGCTGGTCGATGTCGGTGAACCTGTCGCCGGTGCAGTTCAGTTCGCCACACCTGCTGCAGGATGTGCGCGAAGTGATCGAACGCCATGGCATTGCGCCGCGCCACCTGGTGCTGGAGATCACCGAAAGCACGGTGATGCGCGATACCGATACCAGCCTGCGCCTGCTGCAGGCGCTCTCGGCACTGGGCGTGGGCATCTCCATCGATGACTTCGGCACCGGCTATTCCAGCCTGCTGTACCTGAAACGGCTGCCGGCCACCGAGATCAAGATCGACCATGCCTTCGTGCGCGATCTGGAGCACAGCGCCGAGGATGTGGTGATCGTCTCGGCGATCGTGGCGCTGGGCCACGCGCTGGACATGGACATCGTGGCCGAAGGCGTGGAAACCGCCGCCCAGCGCGCCTACCTGGAGCGGCTGGGCTGCGACTACCTGCAGGGCTACCTGCTCGGCCGCCCGGTCGATGCGGCGCGCTTCATGCAGCTGCACGACCTGCCGCGGCCGCGGGTGGAGCTTGCGCAGAGCCCACCGCCCAGCGACAACGCCTCCCTGTAGCCGGGCCTGCGCTCGGCTCCCGCCAAGCGTGGCCCGGCGCTACCATGGGGTGCCGATCCCCAGTAGGTCCACGCCATGCGTGGATGAGCCGTTCCACCATCATCCAAGGAAGCGCCCGTGGCCCTACGCACCACCCTTGCAGGCTTGTTGCTGGCCCTTGCTGTTGGCCACGCTGCCGCCGCTGATCTGCCGTGGTCATTGCCAGCCGATGCGTCCCCGGCCCAGGTCGACGCTGCCCTGCAGGCCCTGGGCAAGGGCGTGCTGGAGTCCCCCGGCCTGACCGATGCACAGCGCGGCCACGCGTTGCTCGCGACAGGCCAGACGGCCGAAGCGCGGCAATCGATCCAGCAGGCGCGGGCATCGCTGGCAAGCGACGGTGATACCGCGGCGGTGCAGCGCTGGGTGCCCATGCTGCTGCTCGCCACCGCCGGCGAGCGGGACAACGCCGCTTATGCGCGTGCCTTCCACAGCACCTTCGCTGCCCTCGACGACGTCGCCGCGGTGCAGGCCGAGGCCGCGCTCTCGGCTGAGCCGGCCCGGGTACGCGCCCAGCTGGAGCAGGCCATCGCGGCGCAGGCAGGTGCCGCGACCGTATCCGCGGCCGTCGCCCTGGAACTTCTGCGCCTGCGGGCAGTACTGCGTGCACAGACCCTGGCCGCCGCAATGGCCCCGGCATTGGTTGCCGCAGAAGAGCAGCGTCGCTTCGTCATCGACGACACCCTGCGCATTCCCGCAGGCGGCGACGTGGTGCTGTCGGCCCAGTTGGCACGGCCACGCGCTGCCACTGCGCCACTACCTGCAGCCATGCTGTTCACCATCTACACCGATCCACCGAAGAACCGGCAGAAGATGCTGCTGGCCGCCGCGCATGGCTACGCCGGCATCGTGGTCGATGCGCGCGGCAAAGGCCGGGGCACCGGCACCATCGCGCCCTACGAACATGACGGCGAGGACGCCAACGCGGCCATCGACTGGATCAGCCACCAGCCATGGAGCGATGGCCGGGTCGCCATGTATGGCGGCAGCTACGAGGGCTTTACCGCCTGGGCAGCAGCGCGCCATCACCATCCCGCATTGAAGACCATCGTGCCCTACGTTGCCGCCATCCCCGGCCAGGGCCTGCCGATGGAGAACAACGTGTTCCTGAGTGCCAACTATGGCTGGGCGTTCTATGTGGCCAATGGCCCGATGCTGGACAACGACACCTACGACCAGGACGAGCGCTGGTCGCAGCTGCCGCGTCGCTGGTATGTTTCCGGCCGTCCCTACCGGCAGATCGACCAGGTCGACGGCACGGCCAACCCCTGGCTGCAACGCTGGCTCGATCACCCGGCGTACGACGCTTACTGGCAGTCGATGGTTCCCTCTGGCGACCAGTTCGACGACATCCGCATCCCGGTGCTGACCATCACCGGCTACTACGACGACGGCCAGATCTCGGCACTGCAGTACTTCAAGGAGCACCTCAGGCACCGCCCCGATGCCGACCACGCCCTGCTGATCGGTCCCTACGACCACCGCGGTGCGCAGTCGGCGCTCAAACCCATGGAGCTGCGCGATTACGCGGTCGACCCTGCCGCGCAGTTCGACACCCCGTCAGTCACCTTCCAGTGGTTGGACCATGTGCTGCGCGGCGCCCCGCGTCCGCCGCTGGTGCCCGACCGGGTGAATTACCAGCTGATGGGCGCCAACACGTGGGGGCATGCGGCAACGCTGGAGGCGGCTGCGGGCGCTCACCGCCGCTACCACCTCTCCGCCGATCAGGCATCATCCGATGGCTACCACCGCCTGCTGGAACAGCCGCCAGCCCCTGGACAGCTACGGCAGACCGTGGACCTGGCCGACCGCAACGAAATGCGCCACGGCTACTACCCGTTCCCGATCGTCGCGGCACAGGACGAAGCGGACACCGCGCTGGCCTTCGTCTCCGAACCGTTCATTGCACCGATGGACCTGGTGGGAAGCTTCTCTGGTGACCTGAAGGTCCGCCTCAACAAGCGGGATTTCGATTTCACCGTCACCCTGTACGAGCTGATGGCCGATGGCCGCCGCATGCAGCTGTCCTACTACATGGGCCGGGCCAGCCACGTGCGTGACCCGAGCACGCGCCAATTGCTGCAGCCCGGCCAATGGACCCACCTGCCGTTCGACCGGACGCGCATGGTCGCCCGCCGCCTGGCTGCAGGCAGCCGCCTGCTGGTGAAGGTGGACGTGCTGAAGGACGCCATGCATCAGGTCAACCACGGCACCGGCCGCGATGTCAGCGATGAGACCGTTGCAGATGCCGGTGCTCCCCTGCACGTGGAGTGGCACAGCGACAGCGTGCTGACAATTCCGCTGCAGCCGGTGACGCCGGGCGGATGATTGCGCCGGGCACGACCCGGCGTTACCCGTGCCACCGCCCGCCATCACGGAACGATTCCTGCGGCACCCTCCTGTAGAGCCGAGCCCGTGCTCGGCAGCGCTTCGCGCCTGGACCCAGCCGCAGCCGAGCATGGGCTCGGCTCTACAAAACGGGCCGTCGGTAGATCCACGCCACGCGTGGAACGGTTCTTGCACGCACCCCGGCATCCCCTGCCGCAGTGCCTGTGATGTCCGAGAACGAATCCGCCGGCGAAAAGACCGAACAGCCTACCGAAAAACGCCTGCGCGACGCCCGTGAACAGGGCAACCTGCCGCGCTCGCGCGAACTCGGCACCGCCGCCGTGTTCGGCGCCGGCGTGCTGGCGGTCATGGCCATGAGCGGCTCGATCGGCCGTGGCGCCACGGCCTGGATGAAGCAGGCGCTCAGCCCCGAGCAGAGCCTGCGGCAGAACCCGAAGGAACTGTTCGGCCACTTCGGCGACCTGCTGCTGCAGTTCATGCTGGTGATCGCGCCGCTGGTGCTGGTCTGCCTGCTGGCCAGTTTCGTCGCACCGCTGGTGATGGGCGGCCTGCGCTGGTCGCAGAAGGCGTTGCTGCCCGACATCAACCGCATGAATCCGATGAGCGGGCTCAAGCGCCTGTACGGCCCCGAGGCCATTGCCGAGTTCACCAAGTCGCTGCTGCGCGTGGCCTTCGTCGGCGTCGCCGCCGGGCTGGTGGTATGGACCGGCTTCGACACCCTGCGCGGGCTCATCCACCACCCGCTGGAGACTGCCATCACCGACGGCCTCGGCTTCACCCTGCGCCTGCTGCTGGCCACCGCCGGCGCCATGCTGGTGCTGGCAGCCATCGACGCGCCGTACCAGCGCTGGAACTGGATGCGCAAGCTGAAGATGACCCGTGAAGAACTGCGCCGGGAAATGAAGGAAAGCGAGGGCAGCCCGGAGGTGAAGGGCCGCATCCGCCAGCTGCAGCAGCAGATGGCCAACCGCCGGATGATGGAAGCCGTGCCCACGGCCGACGTGGTGGTGGTCAACCCCACCCACTACGCGGTGGCCCTGAAGTACGAGGGTGGCGCCATGAACGCCCCCACCGTGGTCGCGCTGGGCGTGGACGAGACCGCCCTGCGCATCCGTGAAGTGGCCGACGGCAACAAGGTGGCGATCGTCTCCGCCCCGCCTTTGGCACGCGCCTTGTATCGGGAAGGCCAACTCGGAAAGGAAATCCCCGTGAGACTGTATTCGGCCGTCGCCCAGGTCCTGTCCTACGTCTACCAGCTGCGCGCCTGGCGCACTGGTCCGATGCCGGACGCTCCGCACATCCAGGTGGATGAATTCGGCAAGGGAGGCCGCCCGTGAGCGCCCAGCCCTCGACCGGTTTCAACACCCGCCGCGCCCTGGAAATGATCCGCCAGGGCCTTGGCGCGCCGCTGATCGTGCTGGCCCTGCTGGCCATGGTCGTGGTGCCGCTGGCCGCGCCGGTGCTCGATGCGCTGTTCACCTTCAACATCGCCATCTCGCTGATGGTGCTGCTGGCGGTGGTCTACGTGAAGCGCCCGCTGGACTTCACCATCTTCCCGATCGTGCTGCTGATCACCACCATGCTGCGGCTGGCGCTGAACGTGGCCTCCACCCGCGTCATCCTGCTGAACGGCCAGAACGGCCACGACGCCGCGGGCAAGGTCATCGCCGCCTTCGGCGAATTCGTGATCGGCGGCAACTACGCGGTGGGCATCGTGGTGTTCGCGATCCTCACCATCATCAACTTCGTGGTGATCACCAAGGGCGCCGGCCGCGTCTCGGAAGTGACAGCGCGCTTCATCCTGGACGCGATGCCCGGCAAGCAGATGGCGATCGACGCCGACCTCAACGCCGGTTTGCTGACGCGTGAAGAAGCCAAGCTGCGCCGCGAGGAAGTCCGCGAGGAAGCCGACTTCTACGGCGCAATGGACGGTGCCAGCAAGTTCATCCGCGGCGACGCCATCGCCGGCATCCTGATCCTGTTCATCAACATGCTCGGCGGCCTGGCCGTGGGCGTGCTGCAGCATGGCATGCCGTTCGGCGATGCCGCGGCTACCTACACTCTGCTGTCGATCGGTGACGGCCTGGTGGCGCAGCTGCCTGCACTGCTGGTCTCCAGCGCGGTGGCGATGCTGGTCACCCGCGCCTCGCGCTCGCAGGACATGGCCCAGGCCATGACCGGCCAGGTGTTCGGCCAGTACCGCGCGCTGGCGATCACCGCCGGCATCATCGGCGTGGTCGGCCTGGTGCCGGGCATGCCCAACGTCGCTTTCCTGACGCTGGCCGCGATCCTCGGCTTCATCGCCTGGAAGGTCTACCGCAAGGGCAAGGCCGCGGTCACCGATCCGGCAGCCGCCGGCAATGACGCTGCTGCACTCAACGCACTGGGCCGCCCGGCGGCACCTGCGCCGACCGCGGAACTGAGCTGGGACGAGCTGCGTCCGGTCGATCCGCTGGGCCTGGAGGTCGGCTACCGGCTGATCCCGCTGGTGGACAGCAACCAGGGTGGCGAGCTGATGGCGCGCATCAAGGGCGTGCGCCGCAAGCTGACCCAGGACGTCGGCTTCCTGATTCCGTCGGTGCACATCCGCGACAATCTGGAACTTCCGGCCAACGGCTACCGCGTGCTGGTGCACGGCGTGCCGGTGGCCACCGCCGAGATCCATCCCGACCGCGAGCTGGCGCTGGACCCGGGCAGCGCCCTCGGCGCGCTGGAAGGCATCGCCGGCAAGGACCCCGCGTTTGGGCTGGATGCCACCTGGATCCAGCCGCACCAGCGCGCCCAGGCTGAAACGCTGGGCTACACCGTGGTCGATCCGGCGACCGTGGTTGCCACCCACCTCTCGCACCTGATCCGCGAGCACGCGCCGGAACTGCTTGGCCACGAGGAAGTGCAGCACCTGCTGGCCAACCTGGCCAAGAGCGCGCCCAAGCTCGTCGAAGATCTGACGCCGAAGGCGCTGCCGCTGTCGGCGGTGGTGCGCGTGCTGCAGAACCTGCTGGTCGAGCGCATTCCGATCCGCCAGCTGCGCAAGATCGCCGAAGCACTGGTCGAACACGCTCCGAACAGCCAGGACCCGGCCGTGCTGACCGCCGCCGTGCGCACCGCGCTGGGCCGCTTCATCGTGCAGGAGATCGCCGGAATGTCGGCGGAGCTGCCGGTGTTCACCCTCAACCCGCAATTGGAACGTGTCTTGCAGGAGTCCACGCAGGGCAACGGCGCCGCGCTGGAACCCGGACTCGCTGAGCGACTGCACCAGAGCCTGGCCGAATGTGTCAGCAAGCAGGAAGCCCGCAACGAGCCCGCGGTCGTGCTGGTACCTGGCCCGGTGCGCGCCGCGCTGGCGCGCCTGGTCCGCCACAGCGTTCCGTCGCTGTCGGTCCTGGCCTACAGCGAGGTGCCGGAGGACAAGCGCCTGAAGCTGGTCGGAACGATCAGCTGACGCCGCCCTCCGATGCGCCAGAAAACAGACACCACTTTCGAACCAACGCAACAGACAGATACCAAGGGGAACCCGCACCGTGCAGACCACCGACCACCCGAGTTCTCCGACCGCCACCCCGCCGTCTTCGTCCCGTGACCACAGCATGAAAATCAAACGATTCGTCGCCGCCGACATGCGCTCGGCCATGAACCTGGTGCGCAAGGAACATGGTCCTGACGCCGTGATCCTGTCCAACCGCCGGATCGAGGAAGGCATCGAGATCGTCGCCGCCGCCAACTACGATGAGAGCGCCGTGCAGCGTGCACTGGAAGCCTCGCGTCGTGACATCGCTCCGCCACCGGCGCCCAGGCCGCGCACCGCCGCCGACGCGGTGATCGCCGCCGTCACCCGCCGCCGCAGCAGCACCCCGGCGCCGGAACCGGTCGCCGCCACCACCTCGGCCGTGGCCGCCCTCGCCCGCGCCGCGGTCGGCGCCACTGGCCGCACCCTGGACAGTGCCGACGAGATCGTGCCGACCCGTGGCAGCACCGGCTTCGCCGCCACCCTGGCGCGTGCCGCCGTCAACGAACCGGCGCTGCCCGAACAGATTTTCGCTCCGTTCGCCGAAGCCATCGTCGCACCGGCACCCGGCAGCGCCACGCCGGCCAACCGCGCCCGTTTCCAGATCGACCCGCCGCACGAGGCGCATCACGAAAGCTCGGCACCGGCTGTGCAGCCGCCACCGCTGCCGACCGCTGCTGTGGCTGATGTGCAGCCCGGGATCACCGCCAGCGAACCGGCACCGGCTGAAGCCAATGACGAAACCAGCCCGGCATCGGTACTGGCCCCGGCACCGACGCTGACCGTGGTTGCCCAGGACGACGCCGAGATCCGCCAGCTGCGCCAGGAAGTGGCCGGCATGCGCCAGGTGATCGAGCGCGAGATGAACCGCTTCACCGACGAGCGCCTGCGCGGCTGCCCGGTGCGCGCCACTGCGCTGGACCTGATGGACGAGTACGGCTTCGACGCCGGCCTGGCCCGCGACGTGGCCATGCAGATCCCGCTGGAGACCGAGGCCCACCGTGGCCGCGGCCTGATGCTGGGGCTGATTTCGCGCAAGCTGCCGATCGCCCCGGTCGACCCGCTGGAAGAAGGCGGCGTGATCGCCCTGGTCGGCCCGACCGGCGCCGGCAAGACCACCACCATCGCCAAGCTGGCCTCGCGCTTCGCCGAGAAGCACGCGCCGCGTGACGTCGCCCTGGTCACCACCGACACCACCCGCATCGGCGCCCGCGAGCAGCTGTACGGCTACGGCCGCCAGCTCGGCATCGCGGTGCACGAGGCCAACAGCGGTACCGATCTGGACCAGCTGCTGGAACGCCTGAAGGACTACAAGCTGGTGCTGATCGACACCGCCGGCCTGGGCCCGCGCGACCGCGCGCTGGCCGCCCAGCTGCAGTGGCTGCGCGCCGCCCGCCAGGTGCGCACCCTGCTGGTGCTGCCGGCCAACACCAGTTTCGGCGACATGGACGAGGTGGTCCGCCGCTTCGGCGCGGCCAACCTGCAGGGCCTGGTGCTGAGCAAGCTGGACGAGACCGGCCGCTTCGGCAATGCCCTGTCGGTGGCCGTGGACCACGCCCTGCCGATCACCTGGGTGACCGATGGCCAGGACGTTCCGGAGGACCTGCACCGGGCCAGTGCAGCCAATCTCGTACTTCGCCTTGAAGATTTGCGCCGCGCGGCCGATATGCCCTGCAACCCGGAGTTGAACCATGCCGTCGCGTGAGTACGCCAAGCTGACCAAGACCTTCCCGCTGTCGGCCACCCGCAGCGAGCCGCTCGGCCCTGTGCGCACCATTGCCGTCACTGGCGGCAAGGGCGGAGTGGGCAAGACCAACGTTTCGGCCAACCTGGCCGTGGCGCTGGCCGGCATGGGCAAGCGCACCCTGCTGCTGGACGCCGACCTCGGCCTGGCCAACATCGACGTGATCCTGGGGCTGAACCCCACCTTTACCCTGGCCGACCTAGTCGCCGGCCGCTGCACGCTGGATGACGTCATCGTCGAAGGCCCGAACGGCGTGCTGGTGGTACCGGCCGCATCTGGCCGCCGCCACATGGCCGAACTGGCCCCGGCCGAGCACGTCGGCCTGGTCAACGTGTTCTCCGAGCTGGAACGCGAACTGGACATCATGGTGGTGGACACTGCCGCCGGCATCACCGATGGCGTGCTGACCTTCTGCCAGGCCGCGCAGGACACCGTGGTGGTGGTCTGTGACGAACCGGCGTCGATCACCGACGCCTATGCGCTGATCAAGGTGCTGTCGCGCGAGCGCGGCGTGGACCGCATCCAGGTGGTAGCCAACATGGTGCGCGACCCGAACGAGGGCCGCGTGCTGTATGAAAAGCTGACCCGCGTCTGCGAGAAGTTCCTTGCCGATGTCTCGCTGAACTACCTGGGCTGCGTGCCGCAGGATGACTGGCTGCGCCTGTCGGTGCAGCGCCAGCAGCCGGTGGTGAAGGCCTACCCGTCCAGTCCTGCAGCACTGGCGATCACCGAGATCGCGCGCCGTACCGCACGCTGGCAGGCACCGACCGAACCGCGCGGCGGCGTTGAGTTCTTCCTCGAGCGCATTCTCAAGCAGCGAGGGGTGGCCGCATGAAAGGCGCAGCCCAGTACAGGGAAGTCCAGCGCTCGGCGGCCAACGAGGTGATCGCCCAGCACTCGGACCTGGTGCGGCGCATCGCCCACCACCTGGCCGCACGCCTGCCGGCGAGCGTCGAGGTCGACGACCTGATCCAGGCCGGCATGATGGGGCTGATCGAAGCCTCGCGCAGCTATGACGCTGACCAGGGTGCTTCGTTCGAGACGTACGCATCGATCCGCATCCGCGGTTCGATGATCGACGAGATCCGCCGTGGCGACTGGGTGCCGCGCTCGGTGCACCGCCGTGCACGTGATGCCGCCGCGACCATCCGCCGCCTGGAACAGAGCAGTGGCCGTGCCGCCAGCGCCACCGAAGTGGCCGCCGCGATGGAGATGCCGCTGCCCGAGTACCTGCGGCTGATGGAAGACGCCGCCCGTGGCCAGGTGCTGAGCCTTGAATCGCGCATCGAAGACCAGGGCGAGCTGGACACCGTCGCCCAGGGTGGCCCGACCCCGCAGCAGGTGCTGGAGCGCGGCGAGTTCGGCCGCGAACTGGGCAAGGCCATCGGCCACCTGCCTGAGCGCGAACAGCTGGTGCTCTCGCTGTACTACGAGCAGGAACTGAACCTGAAGGAGATCGGCGCGGTGCTCGGCGTGAGCGAGTCGCGGGTCTGCCAGATCCACGGCCAGGCGGTACTGCGCCTGCGTGGCCGGCTGAAGCTGTTCGAGGCTGCCGACGCCGGCCTCGAAGAATGAACATCCCCGAGGCGGCTGCCCCCGGCCGTCCGGAATGAACAACAAAGGAATTCTGCTTTGAACAAGAACATGCGCATCCTGATCGTCGACGACTTCTCGACCATGCGTCGAATCGTCAAGAACCTGCTGGGCGACCTGGGCTTCACCAACACCGCCGAAGCCGAGGACGGGCATGCTGCGCTGTCGCTGCTGCAGAGCCAGCCGTTCGATTTCGTGGTGACTGACTGGAACATGCCGGTGATGACCGGCATCGAGCTGCTCAAGGCGATCCGTGCCGATGCCAAGCTGAAGACCCTGCCGGTGCTGATGGTCACCGCAGAAGCCAAGCGCGAGCAGATCATCGAAGCCGCCCAGAGCGGCGTGAACGGCTACATCATCAAGCCGTTCACCGCACAGACGCTGGAAGAGAAGCTCGGCAAGATCTTCGAACGCCTGGCGGCCAGCGCCTGATGGATACCACAGTCGACAAGAACGCCCTCGCCCTGCGCCTGCAGGAAGCCCTGGACGCACTGGAGTCCGGTGACGAGGCCGCCTGGCGGCAGCGCATCGACGGACTGGTCGCGCTGCGCACGCAGCCGATGATGAGCGGCCTCTCGCGGCTGGCCCGCGAACTGGGACAGGCGCTGGGTGAACTGCCGACCGTGCCCAGCGAAGCCGGCGAACTGGACGATGCCTGCGCGCGCCTGGACCACGTGGTGGCGATGACCGAACAGGCCACGCACCGCACCCTGGACCTGGCCGAGGAATGCCGCAGCCTGACCGAACAGCTGCGCGCCGAAGGCCTGCAGCCTGGCCAGGACGCGCAGCTCGAGCGCATCCGCCACAACCTGACCGAGATCGCCCTGACCCAGAGCTACCAGGACCTGACCGGGCAGATCATCCGTCGCGTGGTCGGCATCGTCCGCCGCGTGCACGAGGGCTTTGGCGCACTCGGCCTGCCGCCGGAACAGCATCGCACCGATCCGGAACTGGCCGGGCCGGCACTGAAGGGACTGGACCGCCACGCGGTCTCGCAGAACGACGCCGACGACCTGTTGTCGGATCTGGGGCTGTAAGCATGAGCGCGGTATCCGACGACATCACTGCCGATTTCATCATCGAGGCCCAGGAAATCCTGGATCGCCTGGGCGAACAGCTGGTGTCGCTGGAGCAGGCACCGCAGGACAGCGATCAGCTCAACGCGGTGTTCCGCGGCTATCACACGCTGAAGGGCGGCGCCGGCTTCCTCGGCGTGACCGCCATGGTCGAGCTGTGCCACGCCGCTGAAGAAGCGCTGGGCGCCGCGCGCGCCGGGCAGGCCGTGCTGCAGGCCCACCACTTCGATGCGGCCCAGCAATCACTGGACTACCTGCAGTCGATGCTGGACGCGGTGTCGTCCGGTACCGAGCCGGGCTATGCGCCGCCGGATCTGATCGCCCAGTTCGACGTGCACGGTGGTGCCGTGGCTGCTCCCGCCGCCGCAGCAGCGCCCGCCGCGGGCGGCAGCGACCTGATCACCGACGACGAGTTCGAGGCCCTGCTCGACCAGCTTCACGGCGGCAATGCACCGACCGCCGTCTCGCCGGCAAAAAAAACCGACGACGGACTGATCAGCGAAGACGAGTTCGAAGCCCTGCTGGACCAGCTGCACGGTGGCGCCGCACCGGGTGCCAAGCCTGCTGCCGCCGTGGCACCGACGCCGGTGGCAGCCCCGCGCCCGGCGGCCGCACCGGCACCGGCCGCCAAGCCGGCCGCCAAGCCGCTGGCCGAGGCCGAACACACCGTGCGCGTGGACACCAAGCGCCTGGACGCGATCGTCAACCTGATCGGCGAACTGGTGCTGTCACGCAATCGGCTCAAGACCCTGCGCGCACGCCTGCGCGATGAGGAGCTGGACCGCGCCGTGTCCACCCTGGACATCGCCACCGCACGCCTGCAGTCGGCGGTGATGCGTACCCGCATGCAGCCGGTGGGCAAGGTATTCTCGCGCTTCCCCAAGGTTGCCCGCGACGTCGCCCGCTCGCTGAAGAAGGAAGTGGATCTGGAGCTGATCGGCGCCGAGACCGAGCTCGACCGAAATCTGGTGGAAGCCCTGGCCGACCCGCTGGTGCATCTGGTCCGCAACGCCATCGATCATGGCGTGGAAATGCCCGACCTGCGCGAAGCACAAGGCAAGCCGCGGATGGGCCATGTACGCCTGTCGGCGCAGCAGGAAGGCGACTACGTCAGCATCGAGGTGCAGGACGATGGCGCCGGCATCGACCCGGAGAAGCTGCGCGCGAAGGCGCGTGAGAAAGGCCTGATCGATCCGGAAGCCGCTGCCCGCCTGAGCAGCGAGGAGTGCCTGCACCTGGTGTTCCTGCCCGGCTTCTCGACCAAGCAGCAGGTCACCGACATCTCCGGCCGTGGCGTCGGCATGGACGTGGTGCAGTCGCGCATCCGCGAACTGAGTGGCCAGATCCAGATCCAGTCGGAACTGGGTCGTGGCAGCCGGTTCATGATCCGCGTGCCGCTGACCCTGGCCATTCTGCCAACCCTGCTGGTGCAGGCCGGTGAGGATGTGTATGCACTGCCGCTGGCGCGCGTGATGGAGGTGCTGCACGCGCCGCGTACCTCGCTGGGCTGGTTCGATGGCCGCGCCGTGCTCGACCGCCGTTCGCACACGCTGCCGCTGGTCGATCTGCGCCAGTGGCTGGATGTGACGCCCACCGCGTCAACCCTGCTGACGATCGTGGTGCTGCAGGCAGGCGAAGCGCGCTTCGGCCTGGTCGTGGACCAGGTGCGCGGGCGCGAGGAGGTGGTCATCAAGCCGCTGCCGAAAGCCCTGCGCGGCCTGCGCGGTTACGCCGGTGCAACCTTGATCGGCGATGGTCGCATGGCCTTGATCCTGGACGTGGACGGCCTGCGTACTCCGCACGACTGAGCCACTTGCTGAACCCGTAAAACTGTGAAGTCGCACCAGTAGCCCGTACCGGTGTCTCAAGTCCCATTCATACAAGCCGATACCGGATCCATGGATAGACTCAGCCTCATTGGACTCTTTCTCGCCCTGGCCTCGCTGGTCGGTGGCAGCATCCTCAAGGGCGCCGGCCTGGCGTCGTTGTGGTCGCCTGCGGCATTCGTGATCGTCATCGTCGGCACCATCGCCGCGATCCTGCTGCATACCTCGCCGGCGGTGTTCAAGCATGCGTTCAAGATCGTGCGCTGGGTCGTGCGCCCGCCGCACAGCGATCGCCGCGAACTGATCCAGCAGATCGTCGAGTGGAGCAACATCGCTCGCCGCCAGGGCCTGCTGGGCCTGGAGTCGCAGGTGGAAGCGCAGCAGGACCCGTTCCTGCGCAAAGGCCTGCAGCTGCTGGTGGACGGCGTTGAGCCCGAATCGATGCGGCACATGCTGGAAATCGAACTGGGCAGCCAGGAGCACCAGGACCAAGCCGGCGCCAAGGTCTTCGAGGCGATGGGCATCTATGCACCGACGCTGGGCATCATCGGCGCCGTGCTGGGCCTGATCGCAGTGATGAAGAACCTGGCCGACCCGAGCAAGCTCGGCCACGGCATCGCCGCAGCGTTCACTGCCACCATCTACGGCATCGCGTCGGCCAACCTGCTGTTCCTGCCGATCTCGGCCAAGCTCAAGAGTGTGATCTCGCACAACACGCGCGACCGCGAGATGGTCATCGAAGGCCTGATCTCGATCGCCCAGGGCGAGAACCCGCGCAACATCGAAACCAACCTCTCCGGCTTCCTGCACTGACATGGCCCGCCGCAAGCACCACGAAGAGCACGCCAACCATGAAGCATGGGCGATCCCCTATGCCGACCTGATGACGCTGCTGCTGGCCTTCTTCGTGGTCATGTATGCGATTTCCTCGGTCAACGAAGGCAAGTACCGGATCATGGCCGACGCCCTCACCGATGCCTTCGGCGGTGCGCCGCGCACGATCAATCCGGTGCAGGTGGGCAACAAGCAGGTGCAGGGCGGCGGATGGGACAGCCCGTCGGTGATCAAGTCCGGCACCAAGATCGGCCCGTCCGCGCCGGCACCGTCGCACGACCCGACCCTGCTGCCGTCGATGGCCTCGCAGATGCGCATGCCTGTCTCGGTGCACAACCAGGAACAGATCGCGCGCGCCGAGCGCCAGCTCAACAGCATCGCCGACCGCCTCACCGCCGCGCTGGCGCCGCTGATCGACCGCGGCATGATCAGCGTGCGCCGCACCGAGCTGTGGATCGAAGTCGAGATCAACAGCGACATCCTGTTCCCCACCGGCTCGGCCGCGCTGGACGTGCATGCGCGGCAGACCCTGGCCAGCCTGGCCGAGGTGCTGCGCGACGTGCCCAACAGCGTGCGCGTGGAAGGCCACACCGACAACGTGCCGATCGCCACTGCCACCTTCCCGTCGAACTGGGAACTGTCGGCCGGGCGCGCCGCCAGCGTGGTGCACCTGTTCGCCGACCAGGGCGTACAGCCGTCGCGGCTGGCGATGGTCGGCTACGGCCAGTTCCGCCCGCGCGAAGAGAACGACAGCGCGCAGGGACGCAACCGCAACCGCCGGGTGATGGTCATCATCCTGGCCGACACCTCGCATTCGGTGGACCCGCTCGGCCAGCGCCTGAACGCAGCCACCGGCGCCACCGACAGCACCGCTACCGAACAGGCCGCCGCAACTCCGGCCAGCGCCCCCACCTCCCCCATCGCACCGGTGAAGTTGCCGCCGGTGCCGGCTGGCAGCCGCGTCGGCGCCGCCGTTCCCCCGGCAATGAAGGAGTAATCCGATGCGCATCTGGGCAGTCGCCAACCAGAAGGGCGGAGTCGGCAAGACCACCACCACCCTCGCCCTCGGCCGCGGCCTGGCCGCGCTTGGCCATCGCGTGCTGCTGATCGATCTCGATCCGCATGCCTCGCTCAGCCGCGCCTTCGGCGTGCCGGTGGATCCGCCGCCGGCCGGCGTGCTGGAACTGTTCGGCGCCCCGCCGGCCGATCTTTCCAGCCTGTGCCATGCCAGCAGCATCCACGGCCTGGACTATGTCTGCGCACAGTCGGCGCTGGCCACGCTGGAGCGCCGCAGCGCCAACCAGCCCGGCCTCGGCCTGGCCCTGCAGAACGCGCTGGCGCGCCACCAGGGACAGCACGACTACATCCTGCTGGACTGCGCACCCACCCTCGGCCTGCTGATGATCAATGCACTGGCCGCAGCCGACCGCCTGATCATCCCGACCCAGGCCGAACCGCTGGCCCTGCATGGCCTGGATGGCATGGTCCGCACCGGAGAGATGGTCGAGCGTTCACGCCGCCGCCCGCTGCCGATCTCGATCCTGCCGACCCTGTTCGACCGCCGTACCCGCGCCGGCAACGAGTCGCTGCGCACGATGCAGGATCGTCACGGCAGCCGCGTGTGGGAAGACGCGATTCCGATTGATACCCGCATCAGCAACGCCGCCGGCCTGACCCTGCCGAGCGTCGGCGAGGACTACCCGGGCCGCGGCCTGGCTGCCTACCGCCGCGCCCTGAACTGGATTCTCGGCGAGGACGCCCGTGCCCTGGAGCAGGCCGCATGAACAGCACCGGCGTACTGGACGACTATCTGGACGAACTGCTGGGCGAAGCGATCGCCCCGGCAGCCGTCGTACTGCCAACGCCGGACAGTGCCGCCCCGGCTTCGGCCGGCGCACCGGAACCGGAACGCGAGCCGACCTGGGATGACCTGCCCGCCGAGGTGATCTACGAAACAGGGAGCGTCGCCGCTGCACCTGCCGTGGACAACGCCGCGCTGGAAGACGCCTTCGAGGCGGCGGCAACGGCTGAGCGCGAGCCCACGTGGGACGATCTGCCCGCCGAAGTGATCTACGAAACGGAGGCTGTTGCGGCTGTCCCTGCAGAGGACGACGCCACACTGGAGGCTGCCTTCGAGGCCGCCGCACTGCCTGTCGCCGCCCCCGAGCGCGAACCGACCTGGGATGACCTGCCCGACGAAGTGATCCACGAGACGGCCCCTGCTCCGGCCGCCGCCAAGGCAGGCCCGGAACCGACCTGGGACGATCTGCCGGACGAAGTGATCTACGAGACCGATACGGCCGACAGCCATCGACTCGCCCACACCGACAGCCCGAGCCTGCAGGCAGCGTTCGAGGCCGCCGCCGGTGGCGAGGACGTTGCCACGCCGCCGCCCGCCGTGGTCGCAGCATCGGTTGCGTCATCGGCCCCGCGCCCTGCCCCTGCCGCACGCGCTGCCGCCGCGCCGCCACCGCGCGTGGCAGTGGATGCTCCCGCCAGCAACCGCCCCGGCACCTGGCAGGAACTGCAGGCGCAGGCTCACCAGCCTGCCCGCAGCCCACACCCGCAGAACCGACGCGCCGGCGAACGCACCTCCCGCTGGCTGCGCCTGCGCTGCGGCACCCAGGCCTATGCACTGGAACTGCTGAAGGTGCAGGAGGTCGTGCTGCCCGTGCCGCTGCTGCCGTTGCGCGGTACCGCCGCAGCCATGCTGGGCATCATGAACCTGCGCGGCCAGGTGGTGCCGGTGATGGATCTGGGCCTGCACCTGGGCGCAGCCGCCGCCGAAGACGACGCACAGACCCGCATCGTGGTGCTGGAGGAAGACGGCGAGACCATCGGCCTGCGCGTATCGGCGGTGGAAGACGTCGCCAACCTCACCGATTCGCAGATTGAGCCGCCGGATACCGCGCGCATCTGCCAGATCTCCAACGACCTCTTCCGTGGCGTCGCACGGGTCAGCCAGCGCCCGATGATCCTGCTTGATGCCACCCGGCTGTTGAGCTGAGCGGGAAAAAGGGGACGGAGGGGATTAAGTCGCAAGTGGCTCGGCGCTTTGCGCCGACGCGTTGCCTGTCGGGGACCCCGTTGCCGAGGGCGGCTGCAGCACAGCCAGGTCGATTGCGACTTAATCCCCTCCGTCCCCTTTTCAACAGCGACCGCATCGACGCACCGCGTCGATTCCCCTAAAGAACCCCACCGGGGTGCCGTTATGGATCACGGAACCGTTTGTCCGGAGCAACGATGAGCACTGTCGAACTGGGTGGGGATCTCGGCATCGAGAGCACTACCGAGCTCAAGAACCGCCTCGCCCCATTGGTGGCGCAGGCAGGCGAGCTGACCCTGGATGCAAGCCAGGTCGCCCGCATCCACACGGCCGCCGTGCAGGTGCTGTGTGCGTTCGTGCAGGCCCGCCGCGAGGCAGGCCTGGGCACCGGCTTCCACGGTTGCACCGCAACCTTCCGTGACGCCGCGCGCCTGCTGGGCGTCACCCAGGCCCTCGGCCTGGACGTAACCCATGACAACCTGAAATCTGTGGAGAACGCTGCATGAGCGCACGTATCTTGGTGGTGGACGATTCGGCGTCGATGCGCCAGATGGTGTCCTTCGCCCTCACCTCGGCCGGTTTTGCCGTCGAAGAAGCTGAAGACGGCGCGGTCGCGCTCGGTCGTGCCAAGGGCCAGCGCTTCAATGCGGTGGTCACCGACGTCAACATGCCGAACATGGACGGCATCGCGCTGATCCGTGAACTGCGCCAGCTGCCGGACTACAAGTTCACCCCGCTGCTGATGCTGACCACCGAATCGGCCGCCGACAAGAAGTCCGAAGGCAAGGCCGCCGGCGCCACCGGTTGGCTGGTCAAGCCGTTCAATCCGGAACAGCTGGTCGCCACCGTGCAGAAAGTGCTGGGCTGATCGCCCGCACCGCTTCCCCCTCTTCGCTTCCGGACCACCACCGCCATGAGCATGGACCTGCAACGCTTCCACGCCACCTTCTTCGAGGAGAGCCGCGAAGGCCTCGACGCGATGGAGGCTGGCCTGCTGGCCCTGGAATCGGGGCAGCAGGACGCGGAGATCATCAATTCGGTGTTCCGCGCCGCCCACTCGATCAAGGGCGGCGCCGGCACCTTCGGCTTCGATGCCATCGCCGGCCTGACCCACGTGCTGGAAACGCTGCTCGATGAGCTGCGCGCCGGCAAGCGGGCCCTGGAAGGCCACGCCGTCGACGCCATGCTGTCCTCGGTGGACGTACTGCGCGCCCTGCTGCGCGAAGCCGAACACGGCCAGGCCGCCGATCCCGCCGCGGTCGTCGCGGTGAAGGCGCGCCTGGAAGCGGTGCTTTCCGGCCAGGCAGCACCCAGCGCCCCGGCTGCTGCCGCAGCCAAGGTGGACGATACGCCGGAAGCCTGGCAGATCGGCTTTACCCCGGCACCGTCGCTGTTCATGAGCGGCAACGATCCGCTGCGCATCATCCGCGAGCTGGAACACCTCGGCTCGCTGCAGGTGGCCGCGCGCATGGAACGCCTGCCCGGCTTCGCCCAGCTCGACCCGCTGGAGGCCCACCTGGCGTGGGACCTGGGCCTGGTCGGCAAGGTGCCGCGCAGCAAGATCGAAGACACCTTTGCCTGGGTGCTGGACGACTGCGAGCTGGACATCCGTCCGGCCGCACCGCCGAGCCTGGCTACCCAGGCCCCGGCCGCAGCCGCTCCCGCTCCGGTGGCAGCGGCGCCGTCGGCACCTGCCGCGCCAGCCGCCGGCGGCGGTGCCAACCAGGAAGCGGAAACCTCGATCCGCGTCAGCGTCGACAAGGTCGATGCGCTGATCAACCTGGTCGGCGAACTGGTCATCACCCAGGCCATGCTCAAGCAGGTCTCGCACGCACTGGACCCGGTCCACGCCGAGAGCCTGTTCGCCGGCCTGGACCAGCTTGAGCGGAATACCCGCGACCTGCAGGAAGCAGTGATCGGCGTGCGCATGCTGCCGGTCGATGCAGTGTTCCGCCGCTTCCCGCGCCTGGTCCGCGATCTGTCCAGCCGGCTCGGCAAGCAGGTCCGCCTGCGCACCGTCGGCGAAGGCACCGAACTGGACAAGGGCCTGATCGAAAAGATCGCCGATCCGCTGGTGCACCTGGTGCGCAACTCGATCGACCACGGCCTGGAAATGCCCGATGTGCGTCGCGGTGCAGGCAAGGACGAGACCGGTACGATCACCCTGGCAGCCTCGCACCAGGGCGGTCACATCGTCATCGAAGTCAGCGACGACGGCCGCGGCCTCGATCGCGCCAAGATCCTGGCCAAGGCCACCGAACGCGGCCTGGCGGTGCCGGACAACCCGACCGATTCGCAGGTCTGGGACCTGATCTTCCAGCCCGGCTTCTCCACTGCTGATGCAGTCACGGACCTGTCCGGTCGTGGCGTTGGTATGGATGTAGTCCGCCGCAACATCCAGGCATTGGGTGGCGAGGTACAGATCGAAAGCAGCCTCGGCGCTGGCACGCGCACGCTGATACGCCTGCCGCTGACCCTGGCCATCCTCGACGGCATGACCGTGGCGGTGGCCGGTGAAACCCTGATCCTGCCGCTGGCCTATGTGCTTGAGGCGTTGCAGCCGCAGGCCGAGGACATCCGCAGCATGGCCGGCGAAGGCCGCGTACTGCGCGTACGCGGCGAGTACCTGCCGATCCTGTCGCTGACCGAGTACTACGGTTATGGCACCCGCCGCGCCAACAGCGAATCGCTGGTGGTGGTGGTGGAAGGCGATGGCCAGAAGATCGCGCTGGAAGTGGACGAGCTGGTCGGCCAGCAGCAGGTGGTGGTGAAGAACATCGAGAACAACTACCGCCGCATCGGCGGAGTATCCGGTGCCACCATCCTCGGCGACGGCCGGGTCGCGTTGATCGTCGATATCGGCGGGCTGGTGCGCTCGCTGCGGATGCCACAGGCCGCCTGATCCACGCTGCATGCGTGTACCGGACCGCCGCCCTTCGGGGCGGCGGTTTTTGTTTGTGTGCGCCCTGCCAAGGGGTCGGATTCCTTCCCTGCGCAAAGGGATCCGACCCCGACCCACAGCGCTCCGCATTCCGTGAACTCCGTCGACGCGATGGTTTCGCGCGCAACCACGTCACTCAAGCACAAGCCCCGCCAGGCCTGCACTTTCGCGCCGTCATCCCTACGCAGCCGAATGTGATCTGCGTCCATAAAGTCCACCCGAACTGCGCCGCTATTTCGCTTTGACGGCTGTCACCGAACCCCACCGGGCACCCCCGTTCGCTCTGCAACCACCCCCGAACCGGCGCACAGACGCCGGCATTCTGCCCACCTGGAGCACCCTGCATGAAGTGGTTCCAAGATCTGCCCATCGCCCGCAAGCTGGCCGTGGGGTTCACCCTCACCACCTTGATGACCCTGATCCTCGGCGCCTTCGCACTGCTGCGCCTGAGCGAAGCCAACGCGCAGTTGCGCGAGATGGCTGGCAACGATATTCCCTCGGTCCAGCACCTGGGCGAGGCGCGCTCGCAGCTCGGTGAGTTCCGCACCTACGAACTGGCCCAGCTGAGCATGCTGGACCAGCCGGAGAAGGTCGCCGACTACAACAAGCGCATGGACGACACCGCCAAAGCCGTACATGACGAATTGGCGGCGTACTCGGCGCTGCCGGCACTGGACAAGGAGCGCGAACTGTATCGCGCGGCCAGCACGCAGCTGGATCGCTACTTCGCCGCCAACAAGGCGATGCGCGAAGCGGTGGCCGCCGGCGATGGCGTGCAGGCCCAGCAGATCTCCGATGAGCAGTCACGCCCGGCGCGTCGTGACCTGTTCGCTGCAATGAAGGCACTGGGCACCCACATCGCCGGGCAGATGGACGGCAAGATTGCCGACGCCAACGCCACCCATCGCACCAGCATGATCGCGATCGTCAGCTGCATCGTGCTGCTTTCGTTGGTGGCCGCCGCACTGGCCACGGTCATCTCGCGCGCCGTCACTGGCCCGCTGGGCAAGGCCGTGCATGCCATCCAGGCGGTTGCCCGCGGCGACCTCAGCGTCAGCACCCAGGCCACCAGCAAGGACGAAGCCGGCAAGATGCTGGCCGCCACCGCCGAGATGACCGCAATGCTGCGCCGCTTCAGCGAGCAGACCCAGTTGATGGCACAGATGCACGCTGGGCCGGACATCAGCCACCGCATCCCGGAGGATTTCCCGGGTGTGTATGGCCAGCTGGCCAACGGCATCAACACGGTGATCTTCGAACACCTCGATGCAATCGTCGATGCCATTGAAGTACTCAACCAGTACGCCACCGGCAACCTCGCCCCGGACGCCCGCCGCCTGCCGGGCAGCCGCGCGATCCTGCACGAGTCGATGGATGCGGCCAAGGCCAGCCTGCTGGCCATCAACACGCAGATCCAGCAGCTGGCCTCTGCCGCTGCCGCCGGCGACTTCAGCCAGCGCGGTGATGCGCAGCGTTTCGATCACGACTTCCGCGTGATGATCGAGCAGCTGAACAGCATGATGCAGGTGGCCGACGGCAACCTCGGCCAGCTCTCGCAGCTGCTGCAGTCGATCGCCGCCGGCGATCTGACCGCACGCATGGACGGCCAGTTCAACGGCGTGTTCGCACGCATGCGTGACGATGCCAACACCACCGTTGCGCAGCTGACCCAGATCGTCGGCCAGATCCAGGCCAGCGCCGGCAGCATCACCTTGGCCGCCGGCGAGATCGCCTCGGGCAACAGCGACCTGTCGCGCCGTACCGAACAGCAGGCCGCCAACCTGGAAGAAACCGCTGCCTCGATGGAGGAACTGACCTCCACCGTGCGCCAGAACGCCGAGCACGCCCGCCAGGCCAACCAGCTCGCCATCGGCGCGCATGGCGTCGCCTCGCAGGGTGGCGAAGTGGTCGGCCAGGTGGTCACCACCATGTCGGCAATCGAAGCCTCGTCGAAGAAGATCGCCGAGATCATCTCGGTCATCGACGGCATCGCCTTCCAGACCAACATCCTGGCGCTGAACGCTGCGGTGGAAGCTGCCCGTGCCGGCGAACAGGGCCGCGGCTTCGCCGTGGTCGCCAGCGAGGTGCGTACCCTCGCCCAGCGCTCGGCCGCCGCGGCCAAGGAGATCAAGGGCCTGATCGATGATTCGGTCGGCAAGGTCGCCGAAGGCTCCAGCCTGGTCCACCAGGCCGGCAGCACCATGGGCGAGATCGTCGCTTCAGTGCAGCGCGTGACCGACATCATGGCCGAGATCTCCGCCGCCTCGCAGGAACAGTCCGCCGGCATCGAGCAGGTCAACCAGACCGTGGTGCAGATGGACGAAACCACCCAGCAGAACGCCGCACTGGTGGAAGAAGCCACCGCCGCCGCGCGTGCAATGGAAGACCAGGCCGTGCAGCTGGGTGAGGCTGTGGCACGCTTCCGGCTGGCGTCACAGGGGGCCACCGTCGCGCCGGCACGCCTGACCACCGCGCCAGTGCCGCGCCAGGTGGCGGCCGCCGGGTCGGCTGCCAGGCCCGCTCCCGCTCGCCCGCTGCGCGCATCGGCAGCACAGCCAGCACTGGCCACAGACGGCGACTGGCAGGAGTTCTGACCCACGCGGAACGCATCCGCACATCGCGTGATTCCAACTGCGCGGCGGGCCAGGGGCCAGGATCCCTTTCCTCCGGGAAAGGGATCCGACCCCGGACGCATGGAAAGTGATGCAATTCTCACTTCATAATCCGGCACAGTGGCCGATATCCCCATCGAGCCTCGCGCCAACGCGTGGTGGCGCCCGCCCTTGACCGTAGATTCCATGTCCGACGGCAACGACACTGCAGTGCATGATGTCCACGCGGCTGATGCCGCTGACGAACGTTTCCTGGTCCGTAATCCGCGCCAGCTGCGGCAGCTGCTGCGATCGCTGATCGACCAGCGATCGCTTATCAATGCGCATATCGACGGCCGCGACCGTTCGTTCCCGACCGCGCTGCTTGAGCTCGACGAGGACGAAGACACGCTGCTGCTCGATGGCAGCCTGCAGGAAGCGTCCAACCGCGCCGCCGAACAGGCCGACCATCTGCTGTGCTTCGCCCAGCTCGAACGCGTGCTGGTGCGGTTCCGCCTGCAGGCACTGCAGCGTGTGGACAACGACGGTCACGTCGCCTTCCGCGCCGCCCTGCCGGAGGAACTGGTCCATCTGCAACGGCGTGAGATGTACCGGCTGGAGACCCCGGTCACCGATTCGCCCCAGCTGCTGATCCCTGCCGGCGAGAGCCGCGCCGAAGCGCTGTCGATGCGGGTGGTGGACATCAGCGGCGGCGGGCTGGCGGTGGCCGTGCCTACCGATTGCGCGGCGTTCAGCCTGCAGAAGCGCTACCCGGCGGTGCTGTCGCTGCCCGATGGCCCGGACCTGGAGATCGAGCTGGTCGTCTGCAACCTGCTGCCGCAGCGCCAACCCAACGGCATCGAGATCAAACGCGTGGGCATGCGCTTCGACATCCTGCCGCGTGGCGCCGACAGTGCCATCCAGCGCTACATCTTCCGCATCGACCGCCAGCGCAAGGCGCGCCGCAACGGCGAGCTGTAAGGCCGCCCGACCGGTAGTGCCGGCCGCCGGCCGGTAACTGGGCAACAACGTGGACGCCGCCATTGCCGGCCAGCGGCCGGCACTACCCCCCTTGGTCGATCCACCTCATGCGTGGATGCCTTTTCCCGGCACCTAAAGTCCCCCACAGCGAGGCCGATATCGAGCCTGACACCGGGACTTCCGGCAGAACCAGGACCCCTCGATGAACGACAAGACCAGCTCCGCCGCCAGCGCCGGTGGCGAATTCCTCAGCTTCACGCTCGGTGCCGAGCACTACGGCGTGGACATCCTCAAGGTGCAGGAAATCCGCGGCTACGACGCCGTCACCCGCGTGCCGGATGCCCCGGACTACATCAAGGGCGTGATCAACCTGCGCGGCACCATCGTCCCGGTCATCGACCTGCGCCTGAAGCTGCGCCTGGACAACGCCCGCTATGACGCCTTCACCGTGATGATCGTACTGAACGTGGAAGACCGCGTGGTCGGCATCGTCGTTGACAGCGTTTCCGACGTGATCCCGCTGTCGGCCGAACAGATCCGCCCGACCCCGGAATTCGGCGCCGCCGTCGATACCCGCTTCATCTCCGGTATCGGCACGCAGGACGACCGCATGCTGATCCTGCTCGACATCGAGACCCTGCTGGACAGCGCCGACATGGGCCAGGCCAACATCGTCGAAGACGCCGCTGCCTGATCGAACGGACCTGCTTCACGTTCTGGTCACAAAACCCTTCAGTTCCCGCCGGCAGTGCCGATAGGGGGACAGAAGCCGGTCGCGCAGGAGCGCGCAGAACCGGAACGACCATCACCATCCCCGGAGATACACCTCGATGAAGTCCCTGCTTGCGTTCGTTTCGGCCGCTGTCCTGGCCACCACCGCTTCCGCCGCGTTTGCCCAGTCGGCCGACATGATCCCGCCGGAACTGGCACCGCGCTCGGTCGGCAAGGACGGCATGGTCTGCGGCAAGGTCGAGAAGGCCCGCTACGCAGAAGGTTCCGAAGGCCAGCCGACCTTCCTCTACATGGGCGGCGCCTTCCCGCGCCACACCTTCTCGGCGCGCATCGCCGGCGAGAACCGCGGCAAGTTCTCCTTCCCGCTGGAAACCCTGGAAGGCAAGACCGTCTGCGTGATCGGCAAGATCCAGCGCGACGCCTCGCGCGCGGAAATCGAAGTCAGCTCGCCGGCCGGCCTGAAGCTGGCCAACATCAAGTAATCCGCCGTCCGTCGAACCACGCCGGACCTGGTACCGGCGTGGTTTCTGCTGCAACCGGGCCCGACGCCCGGACGCGTCTGCCTTAGGAGATCGCAACGCCCATGCCGTGGATCAACAACCTCAAACTGATGCCGAAGCTGCTGCTGACCTTCGGCGTCCTCCTGCTGGTGATGTTGCTGCAGGGCATCGTCGCCTATCGCGGCCTGCATTCGCTGAACAATGTCACCACCGAGCTGGCGGGTTCTCGCATGGAGAGCATCCGCATGGCAGGCGAGATGCGCGGCATGCTGGGTGAATACCGCAACGCCGCCTACCAGCAGCTGATCCGCGCCAGCGACGACGTCAAGGCGGATGCACGCAAGCAGGGCGTCGAGCTGCGCGCGAGCATGGACAAGTCGATCAAGGAGTATCCGACCCTGGTCGACAACGCGCAGCAGAAGAAGCTGTTCGACACCTTCGCCAAGGAGTGGAAGGACGCCCTGGCCTCCTATGACAGCGTCACCGAGATGCTGGAACTGGACCTGCCGGACGACGCCATCGATACCTTCGTCGGCGAAACCCGCACCAAGCACCGCAAGGCCGCCTCGGCGCTGGAAGCGCTGATCGCCGAAGACAACCGCCTCGCCCGCGCCTCGCGCGAACAGGCCGCCTCCACGTATTCCGCCTCGGCCGTGCTGACCGTGATCGCCCTGCTGGGCGGCGCCGCGCTCGGCCTGGTGCTGGTCTGGCTGTTCGCCCGCGCCCTGGTCGGCAGCGTGCGCGGTGCCGTGTCGGTCGCCAACGACGTTGCCGGCGGCAAGCTCGATGGCCACATCGACGTCAGCCGCCAGGATGAAGTGGGCGAACTGATGCAGGCCATGCAGCGCATGCAGCGCGACCTGCGCGAACGCATCGAAACCGACCAGGCCGTCGCCCGTGAGAACCTGCGCATCCGTACCGCGCTGGATTACAGCTCGACCGGCGTGTACCTGACCGATACCAGCAACACCATCGTCTACACCAATCGCGCACTACAGCAGACCCTGAACCAGTACCAGGACGAGGTGCGCCGCGACCTGCCGGACTTCGACGCCCAGGCCTCGCTGATCGGCAAGCCGGTCACCGTGCTTGAACACCGCGGCGAGATGGACCAGACCCTGCTGGGCAACCTGAAGGCACACGGCGTGGCCCGTCGCCCGATGCAGTACGGCGACGCCCAGTTCGCCCAGGTGGTCTCGACCATCCGCAATGAAGGCGGCGACACCGTCGGCTACGTGGTGGAATGGCGCGACCGCACCCAGGAAGCACAGGTGGAAGCCGAAGTGGCACGCGTGATCGCCCAGGCAGCCGCCGGCGACCTGTCCGGCCGCATCGATGCCAGCGACAAGGAAGGCTTCTTCCTGCAGCTGGCCCAGCAGATCAACGGCCTGCTCGATGCCAACGCCGGCAGCATCGAACAGATCTCCGGCCTGCTCGCCGCGCTGTCGCAGGGCGACCTGACCGTGCGCATGCATGGTGACTACCAGGGCGTGTTCGCCCGTATGCGCGACGACGCCAACGCCACTGCCGCGCAGCTGAGCGAGATCGTCACCCGCATCAAGCAGTCCAGCCGTGCGATCAGCTCGGCTGCCGGCGAGATCGCCTCGGGCAACAGCGACCTGTCGCGCCGTACCGAACAGCAGGCCGCCAACCTGGAAGAAACCGCTGCCTCGATGGAGGAACTGACCTCCACCGTGCGTCAGAACGCCGAGCACGCCCGCCAGGCCAACCAGCTCGCCATCGGCGCGCATGGCGTCGCCTCGCAGGGTGGTGCAGTGGTTGGCCAGGTGGTCACCACCATGTCGGCCATCGAAGCCTCGTCGAAGAAGATCGCCG
>NZ_JAWJTI010000037.1:0-39377 GCF_032911525.1 Stenotrophomonas veracruzanensis | reverse complement strand
GCGGCATGGATGCCGCGGCCAAGCCCCCAAGGACGGGTTTACGGCGTCCCCGCAACCCGACACCGCCCCGCCCAACAAACAGAAAAGCCAGAGCCGCTTTGGCTCTGGCTCTGGCTTTTGCTTCGGCGGTTGCCTCTGCGGGTGCCGGGCCGCAGGCCCGGCCGATAAACTCAAACCACTGGTTCGCGCAGGGCGGGGTTGTCCCAGCCGGGGCGCGGGGCGAAACGGTCGCCATGGCGCTGCTGCAGCGACTTCAACCGCTCGACGATCGCATCGGCACCGACCGCACGGATGTGCTGGATCGGACCACCGCGGAATGGTGCGAAACCGGTACCGAAGATCACGCCGGCATCCAGCAGGTCCGCGTCGGCCACCACGCCTTCGTGAAGGCAGGCCACCGCTTCGTTCAACAGCGGCAGGATCAGGCGGTCCTCCAGATCGGCCGGGACCTGATAATCGCTGGCCACGTCCGGCTTCTTCGGCTTGCCGTTTTCCCAGGTGTAGATGCCCTGGCCATCCTTCTTGCCACGCTTGTCCGGTTCCACCGTCTGCAGCGCGGCCGGAATCTGCAGGCCCAGGAACGGCGCCAGTTCGCGGCCGACGCCGGCGGCCACGTCCAGGCCCACGGTGTCGATCAGTTCGATCGGGCCCATCGGCATGCCGAATTTCACTGCGGCCTTGTCGATCACCGGGCCCGGAATGCCCTCGGCATACGCGGTGGCGGCTTCCAGCATGTACGGGAACAGCACGCGGTTGACCAGGAAGCCCGGGCTGCCGGCCACCGGCACCGGGAACTTGCCCAGCGCCTTGCAGAACGCGGCCAGACGGCGCTCGGTCTCCGGCGCCATGCCGTCGTGGTGGATGATTTCCACCAGCGGCATCTGCGCGACCGGGTTGAAGTAATGCAGGCCAGCGAACTGTGCCGGGCGCTGGATGTGGTCGCGCAGTTCCACCAGCGGAATCGACGAAGTATTGGTGGTCAGCAGCGCGTCCTGCTTCATCTTCGGTTCCAGCGTCTGGTACAGCGCACGCTTGGCTTCCGGGTTCTCGATGATCGCTTCGATCACCAGGTCGGCCTCGGCCACGCCGTTGCCTTCCAGATCGGCACGCAGGCGCGCGGCCACGGCGGGGCGCTTGCTCTCGTCGCGCACCTTTTTGGCGAACAGTGCCTGCGCGCGTTCCATGGCCGGGTCGATGAAGCGCTGCTCACGATCCTGCAGGGTCACTTCAAAGCCCTTGTAGGCGGCCCACGCCGCGATGTCGCCGCCCATCACGCCGGCGCCCACCACATGCACATGGCGGATGCCGGAATCGCCGCCACCGAGGCCCTTCAGGCGCTCAGTCAGGAAGAAGATGCGGATCAGGTTGCGCGCGGTCGGTGTACTGGCCAGCTTCACCACCGCGCGCCGTTCGGCGTCGAGGCGGGCCTGGATCGGCTTGCCGCCGCTGCGCTGCCAGGTGCTGATCAGCGCGTACGGCGCCGGATACTGGTCCTTCTTGGCTTTGCGTGCGACCTGCTTGACCATCTGCGGCGCCAGCAGCGTGCGTGCCAGCCAGGTGTTGGTGGCCCAGGCCGTCGCGCGCTGCTTGAACGGGCGCGTGGTGCCGGACAGGGCCAGCGCCACGGCGGTGTCGAGCACCACCGCCGGTGCCACCACCTTGTCGACCAGGCCGATGCCGCGCGCAGACGAGGCCGACAGGGTGCGGCCAGTCAGCATCATGTCCATCGCCGCCGGTGCGCCCACCAGTTGCGGCAGTCGCGCACTGCCGCCCCAGCCCGGGAAGATGCCCAGCTGGGTCTCCGGCAGGCCGATGCGGGTGCTGCTGTCATTGGAGGCCACGCGGTAGCGGCAGGCCAGCGCCAGCTCGGTGCCGCCACCCAGGCAGTGGCCGTGGATGGCCGCCACGGTCGGGCAGGGCAGCTCGGCCAGCTTCTGGTAAGTGGCCTGGCCACGACGGATGGCGTCGTTGACGGTGCCGCGGCGGTCGAACTCCTGAAACTCCTTCAGGTCCGCACCGGCAATGAAGCCGGCCTTTTTCAGCGACTGGATCACCACGCCCTTGGGCGGGTCCAGTGCAATGCGCTCGAGCAGGTCGCCCAGTTCCAGCAGCACATCCTGCGACATGGCATTGACGCTGCTGTCCTGACGATCCAGGGAGAGAACCACCACGCCGTCGTCGCGGATCTCGGGGTGCCAGTGGCTGAAGCGGAGACCATCGAAGCCTGAGAGCATGGACGTTCCATCCGGTTGTGTATGGAGAAGCGGCTATGATCCAGAGGTTGTTTCCCCCGCGTCAAATCCCAATAGCAGGGGAGTGGCGACCCCGGATCCATGGCCGTGGACCGGAACGCTAACGGAACGGTGGTTAAAAGCTGGTGCGGCGCCAGGTGATCGGCGACTGAACTTTTCCCGGGATTGGCAGTCTCATTGCCCGACGTCGGTTGGGCTGACAGGAGTGCGGCCCCTCATGGCCGATGTTGATACACCTCAGGAGCTGGATCTGGAACTGGTCCGGCGCGTGCAGCACGGCGAGAGCGCCGCGTTCGATGTCCTGGTGCGCAAGTACCAGCATCGCGTGGTGGCCCTGGTCGGTCGCTACATCGCCGACTGGAGCGAATGTCAGGACGTCGCCCAGGACACTTTCATCCGTGCCTACCGCGCGATCGGAAGTTTCCGTGGCGATGCCCAGTTCTCAACCTGGTTGCATCGAATCGCCGTGAATACCGCCAAAAACTACCTGGCTTCACACAATCGCCGACCGCCGACCGATGACATCGACATCGGTGATGCCGAACAGTTCGACAGCGGGACGCGCCTGCGCGACACCGACACCCCCGAACGCGAGTTGATGCGCCAGGAACTGGAACAGACTGTGATGAAGGCCGTCAACGCGCTGCCGGAAGAGCTCCGGTTGGCGATCACCCTGCGCGAGGTGGAAGGCCTGAGTTACGAGGATATCGCGCAGAAAATGGGGTGCCCGATCGGCACCGTGCGTTCACGGATCTTCCGGGCGCGCGAGGCGATCGACACCGAACTCCGGCCGCTGTTGGACATCGGCAGCGCCACCCGTGAGAAGAGCCGCGTATGACCAGTAATCCGTTCAACGAATCGCAGAACCACCAATCGCCCGCCGGGCAGCGCCTGGACCAGCGCCACCGCGAACAGCTGTCGGCCCTGGTCGATGGCGAGCTGGGTGCCGATGAGGCGCGCTTCCTGCTGCGTCGCATGGAACACGATCCCGAACTGGCGGGTTGCCAGGAACGTTGGCAGCTGCTGGGCGATGTGATGCGCGGGCAGGCCCCGGCGCTGGCACCGGCCGGATTCAGTGCTGCCGTGGCTGCCGCCATCGCGGCCGAACCCGCACCACAGGCCGAGCCGCGCCGCCAGGTACGTCGTACGGGCTGGCGAGCGTGGGGCGGTGGTGCCGCCCTGGCCGCCTCGGTTGCCGCCGTCGCGCTGTTCATCGGCGGCGAGAAACTGAAGGAGTCCACGCCGGGTGAACCGCTGGCGCCGCAGGTGATCGCCAGCCAGGCGGAACTGGCGCCGGCGCCAACCGCGCCGGCCCCGGTTACCGAGGCTTCGGTGGACACGGCCGCGATGGCCGTGGCTGCTGCGCCGGCCGTGGCGATGGCCGCCTCCAGCCGCCGCCAGGACGGCCGCCGTGCCAGCGCCACGCGTACCCAGCAGGCTGCGCGTGCCGCCCAGCGCGACGAAGCCCCGCAACGGGCCATCGCCGCAGCGCCGGCGCCGTTGACCCCGACCGTGCCGGCCAACGCCAGCCGCAACCTGCCGTTCGGCGAGGTGGGCGGACTGCAGGCCCGGCCGTGGCCGCGTTCCAGCCTGGCGCCCGCTGCCGGCGGCGCGCTCAATGCCAGCTTCCCGGCCCATGCCGGGGGGGCCGCGTTCTACCCGTTCGAGCCGCGCCTGCAGGATGACCTGCCGGTGCCGCCGCGCCCGCGCGACTGAGCCGGGCGCTTTCACGCCCCGCCGTCGGCGGGGCCCGTACTCCTCTTTCCACCCGATCCGGAGGTTGCCGTCCGATGACTCCCCGACTCCGCACGCAGGCCATGGGTCTGCTGGCCCTGACCCTTCCCCTGGTGGCCTGCGCACAGGCCCCCGCGCCTGTCGCGCAGACCCAGCCTGCGCCAGCTGCAGCAGCGCGGGCGCCGGCGCAGCCGCTGGTCACGGGCCTGCCTGACTTCACCAATCTGGTCGAACAGGTCGGGCCGGGCGTGGTCAATGTCGACACCACCATCGTCCGCAACAACCGCCAGGCCTCGCGGGGCCCGATGGGGGGCGACGATGACATGCCGGAGTTCTTCCGCCGCTTCTTCGGCCCGGACTTCCCGATGCCGGGGCAGGGTCCCGGTGGCCAGGACGGTGGTCCCAGCATCAAGGGCCGCGGCATGGGCTCGGGCTTCATCATCTCGCCTGATGGCTATGTGCTGACCAACTACCACGTGGTGGCCGATGCCAGCGAGGTGAAGGTCAAGCTGGGCGACAGCCGCGAGTTCAAGGCGAAGGTGGTGGGCAGCGACCAGCAATACGACGTGGCCCTGCTGAAGATCGAAGGCAAGAACCTGCCGACCGTGCGCGTGGGAGATTCCAACACGCTGAAGCCCGGCCAGTGGGTCGTCGCAATCGGCTCGCCGTTCGGTCTCGATCATTCGGTCACCGCCGGCATCGTCAGCGCACTGGGCCGCAGCACCGGTGGTGCGGACCAGCGCTATGTGCCGTTCATCCAGACTGACGTGGCGATCAACCAGGGCAACTCCGGCGGTCCGTTGCTGAACACCCGTGGCGAAGTGGTCGGCATCAACTCGCAGATCTTCTCCGCCTCCGGCGGCTACATGGGCATCAGCTTCGCGATCCCGATCGACCTGGCGATGAGCGCGGTCGAGCAGATCAAGAAGAGCGGCAAGGTCACCCGTGGCCAGCTCGGCGCGGTGGTTGAACCGATCGATTCGCTGAAGGCACAGGGCCTGGGGCTGCCGGACAGCCGTGGCGCGCTGGTCAACCAGATCGTGCCCGGCAGTGCGGCCGAGAAGGCCGGCGTGCAGATCGGCGACGTGGTGCGCTCGGTCAATGGCAACCAGGTCAACAGCTGGTCCGACCTGCCGCCGCTGATCGGCGCGATGGCGCCGGGCAGCCGGGTCACCCTGGGTGTGATCCGCGACGGCAAGCCCCGTGACCTCAGCGCCACGCTGACCGCACTGAGCGACGACGGCCAGGGCAACGCTCGCGCGGCGGCCACGGCCAAGCCCGATGCGGCACCGCAGGCCGGCGCCAATGCCCTGCTGGGCCTGGACGTCAGCGACCTGACCGCACCGCAGCGCAAGCAGTTCGGCCTGGACGGCAACGAGGGCGTGCGCATCACCGGGGTCAAGGGCCAGGCGGCGCGTGATGCCGGCCTGTCGCCGGGCATGGTGATCCTGCAGGTCGGCCGCACTCCGGTCGGCAGTGTGGATGGCCTGAACCGCGCGCTGTCCGGTTACAAGAAGGACGACGTGGTGATGCTGCTGGTGCGTACCGGCAATGGCAACAGCGCGTTCGTGGCTGTGAAGGCCGGCCAGTAAGGCCTGCCCGGGCCGGTCCGGCGGCCCCGCCGATCACCCCGAAGCCCCGCCCCGGCGGGGCTTCGGCCATTCCGGGCCCGGGCCGGTCAGGCTGTTTTCGCGGTGGGCCGCCGGGCGTGCGATAATCGACCGTTACCCTGACGACGCCGCGCGCCGCCGCCACCTATGTCTTCTGATTCGATGCGGAACATCCGCAACTTCTCCATCATCGCCCATGTCGACCACGGCAAGTCCACGCTGGCCGACCGCATCATCCAGCTCTGTGGTGGCCTGCAGGCCCGCGAGATGGAAGCGCAGGTGCTCGACTCCAACCCGATCGAGCGTGAGCGTGGCATCACGATCAAGGCGCAGTCGGTGTCGTTGCCGTACCTGGCCAAGGACGGGCAGACCTACCATCTGAACTTCATCGACACCCCGGGCCACGTCGACTTCTCCTATGAAGTCAGCCGCTCGCTGGCCGCCTGCGAAGGCGCGCTGCTGGTGGTCGATGCGGCCCAGGGCGTGGAAGCGCAGTCGGTGGCCAACTGCTACACCGCCGTGGAGCAGGGCCTGGAAGTGGTGCCGGTGATCAACAAGATCGACCTGCCCACCGCCGACATCGAGCGCGCCAAGGCCGAGATCGAGGCCGTGATCGGCATCGACGCCTCCGACGCCGTGCCGGTCAGTGCCAAGACCGGCCTGAACGTGCAGGACGTGCTGGAAGCGATCGTGCATCGCATCCCGCCGCCGAAGCCGCGCGACACCGACAAGCTGCAGGCGCTGATCATCGACTCCTGGTTCGACAACTACCTGGGCGTGGTCTCGCTGGTGCGCGTGATGCAGGGCGAGATCAAGGCCGGTGACAAGCTGCAGGTGATGTCCACCGGCCGCAACCACCAGGTCGACAACGTCGGCGTGTTCACCCCGAAGCGCAAGGTGCTGCCGGCACTGCGTGCAGGTGAAGTGGGCTGGGTCACCGCCAGCATCAAGGACGTGCATGGTGCGCCGGTCGGCGACACCCTGACCCTGGCCGGCGACCCGGCACCGAAGCCGCTGCCGGGCTTCCAGGAAATGCAGCCGCGCGTGTTCGCCGGCCTGTTCCCGGTCGATGCCGAGGACTACCCGGACCTGCGCGAAGCACTGGACAAGCTGCGCCTGAACGATGCCGCGCTGCGTTTCGAGCCGGAAAGCTCCGAGGCGATGGGCTTCGGTTTCCGCTGCGGCTTCCTCGGCATGCTGCACATGGAAATCGTGCAGGAGCGCCTGGAGCGCGAATACAACCTGGACCTGATCAGCACCGCGCCGACGGTGGTGTATGAAGTCCTGAAGACCGATGGCTCGATCATCAACATGGACAACCCGGCCAAGCTGCCGCCGGTGAACCAGGTCGAGGAGATCCGCGAGCCGATCATCCGTGCCAACGTGCTCACCCCCGAGGAGTACATCGGCAACATCATCAAGCTGTGCGAAGAAAAGCGCGGCAGCCAGATCGGCATCAACTACCTGGGCAGCCAGGTGCAGATCAGCTACGAACTGCCGATGGCCGAGGTGGTGCTGGACTTCTTCGACAAGCTGAAGTCGGTCAGCCGTGGCTATGCCTCGCTGGACTACCACTTCGTGCGCTTCGACGCGGGTCCGTTCGTGCGCGTGGACGTGCTGATCAACGGCGACAAGGTCGATGCGCTGTCGCTGATCGTGCACCGCAGCCATGCCGACCGCCGCGGCCGCGAGCTGTGCGAGAAGATGAAGGACCTGATCCCGCGCCAGATGTTCGACGTGGCCATCCAGGCCGCCGTCGGCTCGCAGATCATCGCCCGTACCACGGTCAAGGCGATGCGCAAGAACGTGCTGGCCAAGTGCTATGGTGGCGACGTTTCGCGCAAGAAGAAGCTTCTGGAAAAGCAGAAGGAAGGCAAGAAGCGCATGAAGCAGGTCGGCCGTGTGGAGATCCCGCAGGAAGCGTTCCTGGCCGTGCTGCAGATGGACAACAAGTAAGCCCGCACCGGCCCTGCGGGGCCGGTCGTCTGGTGACGTTGCAAAGGACCCTGAATGAAACTGTTTGAGATCCTCCTGGTCGTGCTGACCCTGGCCTCGGGCCTGATCCTGCTTGGCGAGAAGCTGTACTTTGCCAAGCGTCGCGCCCAGCGCGCGGGCCTGCTCGATTCCGAGCCGGTGCTGGTGGACTACTCGCGTGCGTTCTTCCCGGTGCTGGCGATCGTGCTGATCGTGCGCAGTTTCATCGCCGAGCCGTACAAGATTCCGTCCAGCTCGATGATGCCTAACCTGTTGATCGGTGATTTCATCCTGGTCAACAAGTTCTCCTACGGCCTGCGCCTGCCGATCAGCAACACCAAGATCGTGCCGTTTGGCGAGCCGTCGCGTGGCGATGTGGTGGTGTTCCACTTCCCCGGCCATAGCGACAACGACCCGGCAAAGGGCGAGAACTTCATCAAGCGCGTGATCGGCGTGCCGGGTGACACCGTGGTCTTCGAAGGCGACGGCATGATCCTCAACGGCGAACCGCTGAAGTACGACAACAAGGGCATCTACGCCGGCCACAAGGGCCAGGGCGAGGGCGCCAACCTGCTGGTCGAGCACCTGCCGGGCCGTACCCACACCGTGCTGGAGACCGACTACCCGCGTGGCCAGGGCCAGTGGACCGTGCCGGCCGGCAAGTACCTGGTGATGGGCGACAACCGTGACAACAGCGACGATGGCCGTTTCTGGGGCCTGCTGCCGGAAGAGAACCTGCGCGGCAAGGCCTTCCTGATCTGGCTGAACTGCCAGGGCTGGTTCTGCAAGGATGGCTTCGAGCCGTCGCGGATCGGCTCGAGCATCAACTGACCGGGCATCAACCGGGTAATTTCACATCCAACGCGTATCTGGGGAGAACGCAATGAAGACGATGAACACGCAGCGTGGCATGACCCTGACCTCGTTCCTGACGGTCCTGATCGTGGTTGGTTTCTTCCTCTACATCGGCATGAAGCTGTTCCCGATGTACCAGGAGTACTACGCGGTGCGCTCGGCAATGAAGAGCCTGGCCAACGAGCCGGGTGTGGGCAGCATGGAGCCGGCGCGGATCCAGGACCTGTTCTTCAAGCGCCTGTACATCAACTATTCGGACAACGTGAAGCCGGCCAACGTGAAGTTCGACCGTCGCGACAATGGCTGGACGCTCAAGGTCAACTATGAAGTGCGCCGTCAGCTGATCGGCAACCTCGATGTGGTTGGCAAATTCGATTCCTCCCAGGACCTGACACGAAGCGGTGCCCAGTAAATTCATCCAACGTGGCGACCTGATCGGTCATGCCTTCAGCGACCCGGCCCTGCTCAAGCAGGCGCTGACGCATCGCAGTGCCGGTGCGCCGCATAACGAGCGCCTGGAGTTCCTCGGTGACAGCATCGTCAACATGATGGCGGCCGAGGCGTTGTACCGACGCTGGCCCAAGGCTGACGAAGGCGCGATGACCCGCGCCCGTGCCGAGCTGGTGCGGGAAGGCGCGCTGGCGGTGATCGGGCGCACCCTGGAACTGGGCGAGCGGCTGACCCTGGGCCCGGGCGAAATGAAGTCCGGCGGTCATCGCCGCGACTCGATCTTGGCCGACGCTGTGGAAGCCGTGGTGGCCGCGATCTACCTGGATGCCGGCTTCGAGGCCTGCAGGGCGGTGGTACTGCCCTGGTTCAGCGCGTCGATCGAGGCACTGCCGGCCTCCGGCCGGCCCGAGAAGGATCCCAAGACCCGCCTGCAGGAATGGCTGCAGGCCCGACAGAAGGCGTTGCCGCAGTATGAACTGGTGTCAGAATCCGGTGACGACCACGCCAAGCACTTCCGGGTACGCTGCAACGTAGCCGACCCGGCCGCCAGCACCGAGGGCGAAGGCGCCTCGCGGCGGCTCGCCGAACAACAGGCGGCTGCGGCCGTCCTAGAACAACTGGATTCCAAGTGAGCGAACAAACTTCCCATCATTGCGGCAGCGTGGCCGTCATCGGCCGCCCGAACGTGGGCAAATCGACCCTGACCAATGCCCTGGTCGGCGCCAAGGTCAGCATCGTTTCCAACCGACCGCAGACCACGCGCCATCGCCTGCTGGGCATCGCCACCTATCCGGAAGGCCAGCTGGTGCTGGTCGACACCCCCGGCCTGCACAAGGTGCAGAAGCGGGCGATGAACCGGGTGATGAACCGCGCCGCGCGCGGCTCGCTGGAAGGCGTCGATGCTGGCCTGCTGGTGATCGAAGCCGGTCGCTGGGACGAAGAAGACAGCCTGGCCTTCAATGTACTGCGCGACGCCGGTATCCCGGTGGTGCTGGTGGTCAACAAGATCGACCGGCTGAAGGACAAGGGCGCGCTGCTGCCGTTCCTGCAGGAAGTTACGGCCGGCCGCGATTTCTCGTCCGTGCATCCAATCTCGGCGCAGAAGCGCAACGGCCTGGAAGCACTGGTACGCGACGTACTGGCGCTGTTGCCGGAAGCGCCGCCGATGTTCGGCGAAGACGAGATCACCGACCGCAGCCAGCGTTTCCTGGCCGGCGAGCTGGTGCGTGAGCAGCTGATGCGCCAGCTTGGCGAGGAACTGCCGTACGCCACCACCGTGGAAATCGAGCGCTTCACCGAAGATGGCAACCTGCTGCGCATCGGTGCGGTGATCTGGGTCGAGCGCGAGGGCCAGAAGGCGATCGTGATCGGCAAGGGCGGCACCCGGCTGAAGGAGATCGGTGCCAAGTCCCGCCTGCAGATGGAACGTCTGTTCGGGGCCAAGGTGTTCCTGGAGACCTGGGTGCGCGTGCGTGAAGGCTGGTCTGACGACGAGGCCGCGCTGAAGGCCTTCGGTTACGAGTAAGCCGTCGCGGTCGCTTCGATGATGATCGAGGACGACACCGGTTTCGTGCTGCACGCACGGGCCTACCGCGAGACCAGCCTGCTGGTCGAAGTGTTGAGCGCGCAGCATGGCCGCATCGGCCTGCTCGCGCGTGGCGTGTCCACGGCCAAGGGCCAGGTGCTGCGCGCGGCCCTGCAGCCGCTGCAGTGGATCCGCTTCAGTGCCCTGCAGCGGGGGGAACTGGCCCAGCTGCGCGGCGCGGAAGCGCTGGACGCGGCCCCACGCCTGGTCGGCCAGGCGATGCTGGCCGGCTTCTACCTGAGTGAACTGACCCTGCGCCTGGCCCCGCGCCAGGACCCGTTGCCCGAGTTGTACCTGGCCTACGGCGAAGCACGTGCGCGGCTGGCCGTGGGCGCCGGCCTGGCCTGGACGCTGCGTCGCTTCGAACGCGAGCTGCTGTCCGCGCTGGGCTTGGGTTTCGATCTGGACAGCGCGAGCGATGGACAGCCGATCGACCCGGCCGCGCGCTATGAACTGGACCCGCAGGAAGGCGCGCAACGCCTGCTGAGCGAGCGCGGTGGGGAACGCCGGGCGGCCGCCACTGGCTCGGCGCTGCTGGCGCTGGCGGCGGACGAAGAGCCCGATGCGGCCGACCTGGCCAGCCTGCGTCTGCCGATGCGGCGGGTGCTGGCCCATCACCTCGGGCCGCGCGGACTGAAGTCCTGGGAAATGCTCGAGCAGCTCGCACCCCGCAGGTAGGGGATGTTCGGCAGGGCTTGCAGCCCTGCACCTGCCGAATCAACGTCAACGTCAACGGCAGAAGCTGGCTATCCGTGTGGAGGCGGGGTGGGTCCGGTTGAGGGGGGCGCTGCAAGTACGTCCATGTAAGCTCGGTCGCCGCATCCATGCGGCTCACGCCCCCTCAACCGGACCCGACCCCAGATTGATTTCGATATCTGACAGAAATTCATCCACGCATGGCGTGGATCTACCCGATCGCGGAAAACTGTCAGAGGTGGGGCGGTATCGGAGTGCGGGGTGTCAGCCGCATGGATGCGGCTGCCAAGCCCCCATGGACGGGTTTACGGCGTCCCCGCACTCCGATACCGCCCCGCCACCCCACGGAATGCCAGCTTTTGCTTTTGCTGTTGCCTTGGCTTGAAGCCTCTGCGGGTGCAGGGCGCAGCCCTGCCGAAAAACCCTCAATGCAGCAGGGCCGCCACCGCGTCGCGGAACCCATCCTGGGCCTGCCCGGACTCGGGCGCATGATGCAACTGGCGCACCGCACGGGCCAAGCGTGCCGCACCCACGAAACCACAGCTCGCCTGCAGCCGATGCAACTGGCTGCGCAGCTGGCGCTCGTCATGCTGGTCCACCGCCTGCTCGACCGCGTCGCGTACGCCCGGCAGCTCGGCCAGGAACAGCTCGCGCAGCGCGATCAGGTGGTTGCGCTGGCCATTCAGCGCAGCCAGCGCCGCCGTCTCGTCCCAGTCCTGTACCTGCAGCTCGACCGCGGCCGGCGCCTGGGCCATGACGATCCCGGCCGGACTGTTGACCAGTGCGCGGCGCACCGCCTTCAGCAGCTGGTCGCGCCCCAGCGGCTTGACCAGCGTGTCGCTGAAGCCTGCCTCGCGCAGGCGCGCGTGGATCGAGGTATCGCCGTCGGCGGTATGCGCCAACGCCGGGGTATCGGGGTGTGAACGGCGCAGCTCGCGCAGCAGCTGCGCGCCATTGCCGTCGGGTAGATTGACGTCGATCAGCCACAGGTCATGCGCGCCGGGCTCGGCGCTCGCCAGCGCACTGGCCAGTGAATCTGCGGTGTCCACGTCCGCCGGTAACGTTTCCAACGCCGCTTTGAAAAAACCGCGGCTGATGATGTCGTCCTCGACAAGCAGGAAGCGGGGCCGGCTGGCCCGCGGGGTCATCTGCATCAGGGCTGCCTCCATGTCAGCTGACCCCAATCATCAAGCACGGCGGCGGCGGGCGCAAGCGGGTCCGGACCCTGCCGGTCAGGATCTGCGACAATACGCCCCCATTTTTGCCCGCAGCCTGTTGCCACGTGGCCCGATCCCGCTCCCGCACCGACCGTACCCCGTTCCAGACCGAGATCCTCGACCTCAGCCATGATGGTCGCGGCGTCGCCCGCCGTGAAGGCGAGGGCGGCAAGGTCACCTTCGTCAGCGGCGCCCTGCCGGGTGAAGTGGTCATGGCCGAACAGACCGCCCGCAGCCGCCATTTCGACGAAGCGCGCACGGTGGAAGTACTGCAGGCCTCGCCGCAGCGCGTGACCCCGAAGTGCCCGCACTTCGGCACCTGTGCCGGCTGCGTGCTGCAGCACCTGGATGAAGACCAGCAGATCGTGGCCAAGCAGCGCGTGCTGATGGACAACCTGGAGCGCATCGGCCACGTGAAGCCGGGTACCGTGCTGGCGCCGCTGGTCGGCGAGAGCTGGGGCTACCGGCGCAAGGGCCGCTTCTCGGTGCGTCGGGTCGAGAAGAAGGACAAGACCCTGGTCGGTTTCCGTGAACAGGATCCGCGTTTCGTCGCCGACCTCAGCCAGTGCCTGACCGTGATCCCGGAGATCGGCACCAAGGTCGAGGCGCTGTCCACCTTCATCGAATCGCTCGATGGCAAGCGCGATATCCCGCAGATCGAGTTCATTGCCGGCGACCAGGCCGTGGTCCTGACCGTGCGCCACCTGCAGCCACTCAGCGACGCCGATCGTGCGGCCTGGGCCGCCTTCGGCCAGCAGCACGGCTTCGTGATCTACCTGCAGTCCGGTGGCGTGGACACCGTGCAGCCGCTGGACGGGCAGGGTGTGCCGCTGTCGTTCCGGCTTGCGCCGTGGGATGTAGAGCTGGCGTTCCGTCCGCTGGACTTCATCCAGGTCAACGCCAAGCTCAACGAGAAGATGATCGCCCACGCCCTGGACCTGCTGGAACCGGGTGAGGACGAGCGCGTGCTGGACCTGTTCTGCGGCCTGGGCAACTTCACCCTGCCGCTGGCCCGCCGCGTGCGCGAAGTGGTGGGTGTGGAAGGTGATGCCGGCCTCGTCGCGCGTGCCCGTGAGAATGCCGAGCGCAATGGCCTGGCCAACGCGCAGTTCTTCAGCGCCGACCTCACCCAGGACCAGCGCAGCACCCCCTGGATGCGCCAGGGCTTCGACAAGCTGCTGCTGGACCCGCCGCGCTCGGGCGCGATCGAAGTACTGCAGCAGCTGCCGCTGAAGCAGTTCAAGCGGATCGTCTACGTCAGCTGCCATCCGGGCTCGCTGGCACGCGATGCCGGCTATCTGGTCAACGAACAGGGCTTCACCCTGGTCAGCGCCGGTGCCATGGACATGTTCCCGCACACCGCACACGTGGAAAGCATCGCGGTGTTCGAGAAGCGCTGATCGGCTGTCATGCCCATCGCGCATAATGGCGCGATGGGCATCGAAATCGAACGCAAATTCCTCGTCAGCAGTGATGGCTGGCGCACCGTCGCGCACCGGGTGATCCCGATGGCGCAGGGCTATATCAACGACATGGGCGCGCTGGATCGCGGCACCCAGAACGCCTCGGTGCGCGTGCGCATCGAGGGCGACCACGCCGCGCTGAACCTGAAGTCGCGCACCATCGGCCACACCCGGCAGGAATTCGATTACCCGATTCCGGTGGAGGACGCACGCGCGCTGCTGGCGTTGTGCGTGGGTGGCCTGATCGACAAGCGCCGCCACCTGGTCGAACACGCCGGCCTGACGTGGGAAGTGGACGAGTTCCTCGGCGACAACGCCGGCCTGGTCGTGGCCGAGGTCGAGCTCGACAGCGCCGACCAGGTCATTGACCTGCCGGACTGGGTCGGCGCCGAAGTCACTGATGACGCCCGCTACTACAACGTTGCCCTGGCCAGTCATCCGTATTCAGAGTGGTGAGCCCCCAAAAAGGGGACGGAGGGGATTAAGTCGTCTTTACCCCGCCTGTGCTGAAAACGACTTAATCCCCTCCGTCCCCTTTTATCGAGGGGCGCGGCCCCCATGTCGGGGGGATGAGAATCGACATCTACTCCGACGTGGTCTGCCCCTGGTGCTGGATCGGCAAGCATCGTTTCCAGCAGGGTGTGCAGTTGCTGGGCGCGGACGCGCCTGAACTCGACATCCATTGGCAGCCGTTCCAGCTGGACCCGGATGCGGACGCCACCCCGGTGCCGCTGCGCGAGGCCTACGTACGCAAGTTCGGCGGCGTCGAGCGCACCGAGCAGATTCTCGGCCAGACCCAGACCACGGCGCGTGCGGAAGGCCTGCCGATGGACTTCGGCCGGGGCCAGGTGCGGGTGACCACGCTGCCGGCGCACCGGGTGCTGTGGCTGGCCGGCCAGCACGGCGTGCAGGATGCGGTCGGCGAAGCGCTGTTCCGCGCCCACTTCGAGCATGGCCAGAACCTGGCGGACAGTACGGTGCTGATCGAGGCCGGTGTGGCGGGCGGCCTGGACGGCGGCGAAATCGCGCAGATGCTGGCCTCCGACCGCGGCCTGGCCGAGGTCGAAGCCAAGCTGGCGGAGGCGCATGCGCTGGGCATTTCCTCGGTGCCGACCTTCGTCATCGATGGAAAGTGGGCCATTTCCGGGGCACAGCCCCCAGAGGCCTTCGCCAACGCCCTGCGCCAGATCGCGGCCGAACAGGGCGCCCCGGCAGCGTCGGCTGACGGAGACGAGGCCTGCGGCCCGGACGGCTGCAAGGTCTGACCGGCCCCGAAAAGGGGACGGAGGGAATCAAGACGTATCCAGCCCGTAGGGGCCTATTGCGGCTTAATCCCCTCCGTCCCCTTTTTCCTGACCACTGCGCCTGCCGGCCGGTTCTGCGACAATGCGGCACTGCGCCATGCGGGCGCGCGTTGTGGAGATCGACCATGCTGCTGATCGGCGTTGCCGGCACCGAACTCACCGCCCAGGAGCGCGACTGGCTGCAGCACGATGCCGTGGCCGGGGTGGTGCTGTTCAAGCGCAACTTCGCCTCGCGCCAGCAGGTGACCGATCTGAGCGCAGCGATCCGCGCTGCCGCGCCGCGCCCGCAGCTGATCTGCGTGGACCAGGAAGGCGGCCGCGTGCAGCGTTTCCGCGAGGGCTACAGCGAGCTGCCGCCGTTGCAGGACATCGGGGCGCTGTATGCCACCGATCCGCAGCAGGCACTGGCCCTGGCCGAGCAGCACGCCTGGCTGATGGCCAGCGAAGTGCGTGCCAGCGGCCTGGATCTCAGCTTCGCGCCGGTGGTCGACCTGGGTCGCGGCAACCGCGCCATCGGCAACCGCGCCTTCAGTGAAGACCCGCAGGTGGTGGCCGCGTTCACCGCCGCCTATGTGCGTGGCATGCATGCTGTCGGCATGGCCGCCACGCTCAAGCATTTCCCCGGCCACGGCACCGTGCTGGAAGACACCCACGTGGATACCGCGATCGATCCGCGCGCGCTGGACGAGCTGCGCGCGCAGGACCTGGTGCCATTCCAGGCCGGCATCGCCGCCGGTGCCGATGCCGTGATGATGGCGCACGTGATCTACCCGCAGATTGCGCCTGAACCGGCCGGCTATTCGCCGCGCTGGATCCAGGACATCCTGCGCGGCGAGCTCGGCTTCCGCGGCGTGGTGTTCTCCGATGACATCGGCATGGCCGCCTCGCACAGCGCCGGTGGCGTGCCGGCACGCGTGCACGCGCATCTGGATGCCGGCTGCGACGTGGTGCTGGTCTGCCACCCGGAACTGGTCGATGAAGCCCTGCACGCAGTGCAGGGGCGTTCCCTCAATACTGCTGCGCTGCTGGGCCTGCTCGGCCGCGGCGCGCTTGGCTGGGACGGCCTGCTGGCCGATGCCCGCCATGGCGACACCCAATCCCGTCTGCTTGAAACCCTTGGAAGAACCGTCTGATGCCCAACCTCACCATTTCCCAGGCCCTGGCCCAGGCTGACCTGCTGGTCGACCGCCCCACCATCGACAAGGCCATCGCTGGTATCGCCGACGCCATCGCGCGCGATTACAAGGGCGAGGTGCCGCTGTTCCTGTCCATCATGCACGGTGCGCTGCCGTTCGCCGGCCAGCTGGCACTGGAACTGGGCGCGCGCGGCCAGGACGTGCAGTTCGATTACCTGCACGCCACCCGCTACCGTGGCGAAACCACCGGCGGCGACCTGGTCTGGAAGCACAAGCCGGCCACCTCGCTGTTCGGCCGCCGCGTGCTGCTGGTCGACGACATTCTGGACGAGGGCTACACCCTGCAGGGCGTGCGCACCTGGTGCCTGGAACAGGGCGCGACCGACGTGCGCATTGCCGCGATGACGGTGAAGAAGCACGATCGCGCACTGCCGGACGTGACTGCCGACTATGCCGGCATCGAACTGCCGGACCGCTACGTGTTCGGCTTCGGCATGGACGTCAACGAAACCCTGCGCTGCGTGCCGGCCATCTACGCAATGAAGGAATAACGGCGCAGCCGCCTGCGGCGCGTCTTCTTCCATCGCCGGCATCCTAGGGTGCCGGCGTTCGTCTTTTCATGGAGTGCTTCGAATGCAACAGATCGCCCTGGCCGTGATCGGCGGTACCGGTGTCTACAACCTGGCCAAGCTTGACGACGTGCAGACCCACGAGGTCGACACCCGCTTCGGCCGCCCGTCCGGCCCGGTGCGCGTCGGTACGCTGCTCGGCCATCGCGTGGCATTCCTGGCGCGGCACGGCGAGGGGCATTCGCTGCCGCCGCACAAGATCAACTACCGCGCCAACCTCGCCGCGCTGCAGCAGCTGGGCGCGCAGCGCGTGCTGGCGTTGAACACGGTCGGTGGCATCACCGAGAACTTCGGTCCGCGCGTTCTGGCTTGCCCGGACCAGATCATCGATTACACCTGGGGCCGGATCAGTACGATCTGTGAAGAAGAAGGCACCGACGTGGTCCACGTCGATTTCGGCCATCCGTACACGCCGATGCTGCGCAGCAAGATCCTGGCCGCGGCCAAAGTGACCGGCGTCACGGTCCATGACGGGGGCTGCTACGGCGCAACGCAAGGGCCGCGCCTGGAAACCATCGCTGAAATCGCCCGGATGCGCCGCGACGGCTGCGACCTGGTGGGCATGACCGGCATGCCGGAAGCCGCGCTGGCACGCGAGCTGGGGCTGGATTATGCCTGCCTGGCGATCATCGCCAACTGGGCTGCCGGGTGTGGTGATGGCGAGGAGATTACGATGGCCGAAGTGCTGGCCAACGTGCAGGCGGCAAGCAACGGACTTCCGGAACTGGTGGGCGAATTGGCGCGGGGGTGATTGTCTTCCCCGTGCAAGCTTTGCATACTCAGCTTGTGCGCGGGTTCAGCGTACACCACCCATTCATTGCATAAGGTCTCGCATCACCATGCCGAACGGTACCGTCAAGTGGTTCAACGACGCCAAGGGATTTGGCTTCATCTCGCCGGAGGATGGCAGCGCCGACGTGTTCGCGCACTTCTCCGCCATCAACTCCAAGGGCTTCCGCAGCCTGCAGGAAGGCCAGCGTGTCACCTATGACGTGACCCAGGGCCCCAAGGGTGCCCAGGCTTCGAACATCACGCCGGCCGAGTGATCGACTCGACAGTGCGTTGAAAACCCCGCTTCGGCGGGGTTTTTTTTGGGGGGGCAGCAGATCCACGCCATGCGTGGATGCCGTGCGCGGACTCCCTTCTCCATCGCAACCCTGCTCGGGCACAATGCGGCAATGACGGAACGACTGCGCATTGCCGTGATCGGCTACGGCACCGCTGGACAGGCAGTGTCCATCCTGCTCACCCGTGACGGCCACGAGGTGGAGATTTTCGAACGCGTGCCCACGCCGGGACCGGTTGGCGCCGGCTTCCTGCTGCAACCCAGCGGCCTGCAGGTGCTGTGGCAGATGGGCCTGCTTGATGCAGTGCGCGCGCATGCCGCGCCGGTGCACCGCCTGTATGGCGATACGCCGTGCGAACGCGCAGTGATGGACATGCGCTACGACGGCCTGGATGCGCGCCTGCACGGCCTTGGCATGCAGCGCGGGGCCTTGTTCTCGCTGCTGGACGAAGCGCGTGCGGGGGCGGGCCAGCTGCATGCCGGCGTCACCATTGCCGCAGTGGATGCCGAGCAGGGCCGCCTGCGCGACAGCCAAGGGCGCATGCACGGCCGGTTCGATCTGGTGGTGGTCGCCGATGGCGCTGCATCAACGCTGCGCGGCACCATCGCAGGCGGTGCCGGGCTGGACCGTGTGTATCCGTGGGGGGCGTTGTGGTGCCTGCTGCCGGCCGAGGACTGGCCACACGTGCGGGAGCTGCGCCAACGTTATGTGGCTGCGCGCAAGATGATCGGCCTGCTGCCGGTCGGTACGCGGCCCGGTGATGACACGCCGCGCCTGAGCTTCTTCTGGAGCCTGCCACGTGCCGACTTCGAGCGTTGGCAGAGCGATGGCATGCCCGCCTGGTTGGAGGAACTGCACACGCTGTGGCCGCAGGCCGCTGCGCGCTTCGCCCATCTGCGCGCCCCCGGCCAGATGGCGCGCGCGATCTATCGCGATGCAGTGATGACGCGTTGGCATCAGGGTCGCATGGTACTGGCCGGAGATGCCGCGCACGCGATGAGCCCGCAGCTGGGGCAGGGGGTGAACATGGCGCTGCTCGATGCACTGGCGCTGCGCGATGCCGTGCGCAGCCATGGCGGCGGTGCGGTGGCACTGCAGGCCTACCAGGCGCAGCGACGCGCGCATGTGGCGGTTTACCAGCGCTGGAGTCGTTGGCTGACACCGCTGTTCCAGTCTGACCGCGATGCCTGGGCAAAGGCGCGTGATGTACTGCTCGGGCCGATGGGGCGCCTGCCTGGTGGTCGTGGCCACATGCTGCGCGTTCTCAGTGGCACGCAGCATGGCTGGTTCGGCTCGCTGGCACTGGATCCGGCCTTCATCGACGCGTTGGCAACGGCCGCCGAACCGCCCCGCATCATCGCCGCAACTGCCGGCGCGTGAGGCTTGCCGTCACGTGAATTAACGGTTGCCTCACCGCAGATGTGCGAGAAGAGGGGAGCACGCGACAGCCGCGTCGCCCGTTTTCCTTTCCGTGATCAATATCGCGCGTGGCCCGGGTGGCGCTGCCGTTGCGGCCTGCTGCGGCCCGGACGCGCCGCTGATGTTGAAGAGGAGGACGCCATGTTGTTCGCGGTCGAGGAGCTGGAATCGGAAATCTGCAAGCTGCGCGGACTGCTGCAGATGCTGCACGAGGACCAGCCCGACGTACTGGAGGACGTATTCGAATTCCATGTCGGCAGCCTGATCAGCCATGCATCGCCCGAGCATCACGCACGCATCCGGGCCTGTGCGCAGGAAATGCTGGTGGCCATCCAGGCCCTGCCGTGGCGGCGTGACGATGACACGCCCGATTTCCGGCTGATGCCGGCGCTGAGCGTCCGCCCAGCCTGATTCACCGCACGGGCAGTTCCACCAGGCCATCCTCCACACAGGCGATCATCCGCTCGCTGTGGGCAGGTACGGGCGTGACTCCAGCGGTGAACGCGGAGAATGCGGGCAGGATCGTCATGCGCTCCCGCAGCCAGAACGCAGGGAAGCGCCGCCGCAACGGCGGCAAGGCGATCTGCGGATGCAGATGGCCGGCGATCACGTGCAACGCTGCATCGGGAATCGGCTCATGGCGAAGCAGGAACGGCTGCAGCCGTACTTCATCGTGGATATGGACCTGCAGCTGCGCATGCGGGAGCTGCCGGTCGTGATTGCCGCGCAGTACATGCACGTCCAGCGCGGCATTGCGCTCGCGCCATGCCAACCATTGCTGGTACCACGCGGCGCGATGTGCGGGCCCATGCAGGATGTCGCCAAGGATCCAGAGTTCGCGGCAGGTGTGCGCGTCAAGCACTGACTGCAGGCGCTGCAGGTCTGTGTGGGTGCCGCCAGCGGGCAGCGCGATGCCGGCGCGGCGGAACACGTCGGCCTTGCCCAGGTGCAGATCGGCGATCAGCAGTGCCTGCCGTGCGGGCCAGTACATGGCCCGCGCGCCGACCAGCATGAACGGCTCGCCGGCCAGCAGCAGCGGCAGTTCATCGGCCATGGCGGCGTTCCAGCTGTTGTGCGGCGCGCTGCACGCGGCTGCGCCAGTCTTCGTTGCTGAATTGCCCGCGCAGCCGCTCTGCCCACAGTGGGAAGCCCAGTGGTGTGAGTGATGAAGGGCGCTGTACCGACAGCGAGCGCATGCCGATTCGTTCCAGTACCTGCTGCAGTCCGGGAAGGTCCAGGCTGTCGTACAGTACTTCGCGCTCGGCCAGGGCCAGCAGCAGATGGTCGGGATCATGCTCGCGCAGTACGTCGTACAGCAGGCCCGCCGAGGCCTGCAGCTGGCGCAGCGAACGCGGCATGCCACCGGGCAGGCTCGGAACCAGCAGCCCGGCGACGCGAGCGATGCCTCGGAACTGGCGTCGCGCCAGCTCGCCCAGGTTCACCGCCGCACGCAGATCGTCGAGCAGTTGATCAGCAGTGAACAGCGCCCGCCACTGCTGCGCCTTCACATCGACCGTCTGCGCCGGGGCCAGCACCAGGCCGTGGTCGTTCACTGCATAGCCGATGCTGTTGCGCTGCCGGCGCGTGAGCCGCAGCGCCAGCAGCGCGGCCAGTGCCTCGTGAACGTGGCGGCCGGCAAACGGATAGACGAACAGGAACTGGCCGTCGCGGCGCCGCACGTCTTCAATCAGCAGATGGTCCGGCCCGGGGCGTGCGGACACCTGTTCCTGCAGAGCCAACAGCGGAGCCAGCCAGCGTGATTCCGCGCTGTCGTCGGCACCGGACAGGACCCACTCCAGTTCGCGGCCGAGCGCCGTTGACAGCGGCAACTGACCTCCCTGCCATCGCGGCACGACACCCTCACCGCGCCCTCGTGCCAGGCGCACGAAGGCGGTCATGTCGCGCAGCTGCACCAGTTCCAGCAGGCGCCCGGCGAACTGGAAGCGATCGCCACGGCGCAGCCGGCTGGCGAACTGCTCCTCCACGGCGCCCAGGCCACCACCGCGCAGGAACTGCACGCGCACGCTGCCATCGCTGCTGATGGTGCCGATCGACAACCGGTGGCGAAGTGCCTGGCGGCGATCATGCATGCGGTAGCAGCCGTCGTCATCGCGTACGACCTTGTGGAAATCGGGGTACTGGGCCAGCGCCTGGCCGCCCTGCACGATGAAGGTCAGTACCGCCTGCCATTGACCGTCGCCGAGCGATGCGAAGGCGTGGGTGCGCCGTACCTGCGCCAGTAGCGCATCGCTGTCGAAGCCACCGGCCAGGGCGCGGCTGACCGCATGCTGGGCCAGCACATCCAGCGACAGCGTGAGTGGCCTGCGTGCTTCGACCACGCGTTCGGCCAAGGCACGGCGCACCGCGGCGTACTCGGCCAGTTCCAGCGCATGGCTGGGCACGCACAGGATTGCGCCGCTGGCACCCGGGCGGTGGCGTGCTCGTCCGGCGCGTTGGCGCAGGCGCGCCACGCCTTTCGGGCTGCCCAACTGCAGTACCTGTTCAACCTCGGGGAAGTCCACGCCAAGGTCGAGGCTGGAGGTGGCCACCACGCAGCGCAGCGCGCCCGCGCGCAGTCCGTCTTCCACCTGCTGGCGCAGCGCCGGATCCAGCGAGCCGTGGTGCAGCGCAAGCGTGTCCTGGTCCTCGGGCCAGACGGCCGCCAGTGCCTGATGCCACAGTTCTGCCTGCGCACGGGTGTTGGTGAACAGCAGGCTGCTGCGTGCCCGCATCAGTGCGTCCAGCACGCGAGGCAGCTGCGCCAGGCCCAGATGCCCGGCCCAGGGGAAACGTTCGCCGGGGTCAGGCAGCAGGCTGCGCACGCTGATTGCGCGCGGGCGCACGCCCTGCACGATCGGCGCGTCGGGCTGTCCGGGCAGCAGCACGTCGCGCGCCTCTTCCAGATTGCCCAGCGTGGCCGACAGCCCCCACAGCTGCAATGCAGGCGTGGCATCGCGTAGCACGGCCAGATTCAACTGCAGCAGGACACCGCGCTTGTTGCCCAGCAGCTCATGCCATTCGTCCACCACCACGCAGCGCAGCTGGCGCATGCGCGGCAGCGTATCCGGATAGCTCAACAGCAGCGCCAGCGATTCCGGCGTGGTCACCAGCACGTCGATGCGCCCTTCGCGCGCCTGTCGTCGTTCGCGGCTGCTGGCGTCACCGCTGCGCAGGCCGACCCGCCATCCCAGCCCCAATCCATCGACCACGGCCTGCAGTGCGCGTGCGGTGTCGCTTGCCAATGCGCGCAAAGGCGTCACCCATAGCACCTGCAGCGGGCGCACCGCACTGGCGCGGCGGGGCGAAGGCGCTGGGTCGATCATGGCCTGCAGCAGCGGGCCGCCAAACATCGCCAGCGTCTTGCCGCTGCCGGTGGGCGTGTGCAGCAACCCGGATTCACCGGCAAGGTAATGCCGCCACATTGCGCGCTGGAACGGCAGGGAACGCCAGCCACGACCGGCAAACCAGTCTTCCAGCCGGCGCAGCGCCTGGCTGCGGGTCATCGCGCCAGCGCCTGCAGGCTGGCCAGTTGATCGGCTTCACTGGCCGGTTTGTCGTGGCGCCATCGCAGGATGCGCGGAAAGCGCACGGCGATGCCGGACTTGTGCCGGCTGCTGCGGTTGACCGCTTCGAAGCCCAGCTCGAACACCTGTTCGGCGCGCACGCTGCGTACCGGACCAAAGCGCTCACGGGTATTGGCGCGGATCCAGCGATCGAGTGCCAGGATCTCCTTGTCGTCCAGGCCCGAGTAGGCCTTGGCCACCGGTACCAGCGTGTCACCGTCCCAGACGCCAAAGGTGTAGTCGGTGTACAGCGTGCTGCGTCGCCCGTGGCCGGCCTGCGCGTACAGCAGCACCGCATCGATGGTGAGTGGATCGACCTTCCATTTCCACCAGTCGCCGCGTCGCCGCCCCGCCTGGTAAGGAGACGTACGCCGCTTCAGCATCAACCCTTCCACGCCGCGCTCGCGCGCCACCTCGCGCATCGCTGCAGCCTGCGGCCAGTCGCCGGCGGCAACATCGGGCGACAGCTGGACCCGCGCATCATCCAGGGCACCGATGACCGCGGTGAGCCGCATGCGCCGTTCCTGCAACGGGAGCTCGCGCAGGTCCGCGCCATCGAGTTCCAGCAGGTCATAGGCGAGCACGCGCACCGGCGTGTTGCGCAGGGTGGCTGCACCGGGTTTGCGGCGCTGGATGCGGGTCTGCAGCGCGGTAAAGGCCCGCGGCAGGCCGGTGGCCTCGTCCCAGGCCAGCAGCTCGCCGTCCAGCACGCAGCCATCGGGAAGCGCCATCGCCGCTTGTTCGATTTCGGGGAAGCGGCCATCCAGCCGCTCTTCGCCGCGTGACCACAATGCGACTTCGCCACGCCGGCGCAGCAGCTGCAGGCGGATGCCATCCCATTTCCATTCCAGCAGCCAGTCATCGATCGGGCCGAGCCGTTCGGCAGGTTCACCTTCCAGTGGCGATGCGAGGAAGAACGGGTAGGGTTGCTGGCGGTCCAGCGGAAGCTCATCGGGCGACAGCAGCTGGCCCAGCAGCCCGGGCGAGGGTACCCACTCGCCGAGCATGCGCTGGGCGATGCGTGCGATGTCCAGACCGGACCATTCGGCCAGCGCCTGCTGCACCAGCCGCTGCGAAACGCCTACGCGCAGGGCACCGGTCAGCAGCTTGTTGAACACCAGGCGTTCGCCGCTGCACAGTTGCTGCCAGCCTGCGACGACCGCCGCACGGCGCACTTCTTCAGGTTGATTGGCCACCGCCAGCAGATGCTGTTCGATCCATTCGGCCAGCGGGCGGTCGACGGCTGGCTGCGATGGATCATCCAGCAGCAGGGTCAGCGTTTCGGCCAGGTCACCTACCTGCGCATAGCTGTCTTCCACCAACCATGGGGGCAAGCCGGATTCCTCGGCAATCCAGGCGCGCAGTTCACCGCTGGCAGCGATCTTGCGGCGTGCACCGCCCACCTTGCCACCGCTGAGCAGGTACAGCGCCCATGCCGCGTCGTGTGCACCTGCCTGGCGGAAGTAATCGACCAGCGCTGCACGCTTGTCCAGCGTCGCGGTGCTGCGATCCAGGCGCTGGTAAAGCGCGGCGAAGGCCTTCATTCCTCGCTCCCGAAATCGGTACGGAAGGCTTCGGCCGCCACGCCGCGCTCGCGCAGGAACGGAATCAACGCATCGGTATTGCCATGGGTAGCGATCACCCGCTGCGCACCCGTCTGTTCGATGGTCTGCAGCAGCGCTGGCCAATCGGCGTGATCGGAAATGACGAAACCGCGATCGACATTGCGGCGCCGCCGATTGCCGCGCAACTGCATCCAGCCGGATGCGAAGCCCAGCTGGTGGCGGCCGAAGCGGCGCATCCAGGGCGTGCCCGCAGCCGATGGCGGGGCGAGGATCAGCTGGCCGGCGGCCTCAGGCTGGCGGCCCTGCTCGGCCACGGTGAGTGTCTCCAGCATCGGCACGCCGGCTTGCCGGTAGACGGCGACGCCATTGGCGATGGCACCGTGCAGCCAGGCCGGGCGGTCGTCCAGCGGCAGCAGCTCGGCAAGCACGCGTTGTGCCTTGCCGAGCGCGTAGCACAGCAGGATCGCAGCCTCGCCGCGTTGTTCGCATTCGCGGCGCCACGCCACGATCTCGGCCGCCACTGCCGGCGTGTCCGGCCAGCGGTAGATGGGCAGGGCGAAGGTGGCTTCGGTGATGAAGGTATCGCAGGGCACCACTTCGAACGGCGCGCAGGTCGGGTCGGGCTGGCGCTTGTAGTCGCCCGAGGCTACCCAGACCTGCCGGCCGTCGTCGATGCGCACCTGCGAAGAGCCGAGGACGTGGCCGGCAGGGTGCAGCGATACCTGCACCTTCCCCAGGCGGAACGGCACGCCCTCGACGTGCGCCTGCACCGGCACATCACCCAGGCGCCAGCGCAGGATCGGCAGGCTGCCGTCGCTGCAGTGGTATTCGCCCATGCCCGGGCGCGCATGATCGCCGTGACCATGGGTGATGACCGCGCGCGCTACCGGTCGCCACGGGTCGATATGAAAATCGCCAGCGGCGCAGTACAGCCCCTCCGGGCGCAGCACCACCAGATCATCGTTGTCTGCCATGCGGTCACTGTGGCCTGCGTCTCGTGCAGAGGGTGAGAACCGGCCTGAACACGGGCTTGGCAGGCGATGCGGCACAATCGGGCCGCAGACTTCTTGGCGCCAGGATGGACCGGATGAGTGGACCCAGCTTCAGCAGCAATGCGCCGTATGAAACCCATGTGGTGCTGAACCAGCCGCCGCCGTTTGCAGGGCGACAACTGTGGACCGACGACGTGGCGTTGATGGACGCCGTGCAGCGCGAAGGGGCCGGCAGCTTCGCGCCGCGCCTGGCGGTCTATGGCGCACTGGCGGGGGATGAGCTGTACCGGATCGGCTTCGACGCCAATCGTGATCGCCCGCGCCTGCGCACGTATGATGCGCAGGGCCATCGCATCGATACGGTGGAGTTCCATCCGGCCTATCACCAGCTGATGGGTACGGCCAAGTCGCACGGTGTCGCTGGATTGTCCTGGCACGAGCCACAGTCCGGCGCACACGTGGCACGTGCGGCGTTGAGCTACCTGCATCACCAGGCCGAAGCTGGCACCAGTTGCCCCTTGACCATGACCCATGCGGCCGTGGCGGTGCTGCAGTCCCAGCCCCATCTGGCCGAGTGGGCGCGCAAGGCCGCCGCGCCGGTCTATGACCCGCGCGATGTGCCGGTGACGGACAAGGCCGGCATCACCCTGGGCATGGGCATGACCGAGAAGCAGGGTGGTTCCGACGTGCGTGCCAACAGCACGCGTGCTGAACCGATCGATGGCGAACGCTATCGCCTGGTGGGCCACAAGTGGTTCTTCTCCGCTCCGATGTGCGACGGCTTCCTCGTGCTGGCACAAGCGCCGGGCGGATTGACCTGCCTGCTGATGCCGCGCCGGCTGGCCGATGGCGACCGCAACGCGTTCCGTTTGATGCGGCTGAAGGACAAGCTCGGCGATTGGGCCAACGCCTCCAGCGAGGTCGAGTTCTGTGGCGCACAGGCATGGCGCGTGGGCGAAGAGGGGCGCGGCGTGGCCACCATCATCGGCATGGTGATGATGACCCGCCTGGACTGCATGCTGGGTGCAGCCGCGGAGATGCGCATGGCGCTGGCGCAGGCGCTGCACCACGCACGCCATCGACGCACCTTCGGCAAGCTGCTGGTCGAGCATCCGCTGATGACCAACGTGCTGGCTGATCTGGCGCTGGAGTCGGAAGCGGCCACGGTGTTGGCGATGCGCATCGCACGCGCGGTGGATCGCGCCGGTGTGGATGCCAACGAAGCGGCGATGGCGCGGCTGGGCACGGCATTGGGCAAGTACTGGCTGTGCAAGCGCGCGCCGGCCTTCGTCAATGAAGCACAGGAGTGCCTGGGCGGTGCGGGTTACGTGGAGGAGTCGATGCTGCCGCGCCTCTACCGGCAGGCACCGTTGAATTCGATCTGGGAGGGCAGCGGCAACATCCAGTGCCTGGATGTGCTGCGTGCGCTGGCGCGTGAACCGGAGGCGATGGCGGCGTTGCGCGATGAGCTGACGTCGGTGGCAGACCGTGACGCGCGCTACGCATCGGCATTGCAGCGCTGGGCATCGGCGCCGCCACCGGAAGAATCGCAGGCGCGGCTGTTCTGCGAGCGTACTGCGCTGCTGCTGCAGGCCGCGTTGCTGTTGCGTGCGCGAAGCCCGGTGGCGGAGGCGTTCGTGCGCAGCCGGCTGGAGGGGGAGCATGGGCTGGCGTTCGGGACGCTGCCGGCGGGGTTGGAGCTGACGGCGATGCTGGCGCGCGCGCTGCCGTAGGGGCGGCCAACGGCGGAGCCCCTCGTGGTGGGCGCTGATATCGGCGGTGGCCGCGCGAGTGGGTTGCGCAGGGGACGCCGTGAACCCGTCCTTGGGGGCTTGGCCGCGGCATCCATGCCGCGGACACCCCTGCGCAACCCACCCGCGCGGCCGCGGACAATTTCCGGGGGCGCACACCACGGAATCAACAGAAAGAGCAGAGAGCGAAAAGCAGAAAAGCCGCGGCAGTGCCGCGGCTTTTCCTGTAGCGCCGAGTCGATGCTCGGCTGCCGGTAGGGCTTAGTGCTTGGCTTCTTCCTTGGCGGCATTGGCCTTGGCGTCATTGGCGACATCACGGGCCTTGTCGGCGACCTTCTGTGCTGCGTTGGCGGTCGCATCGCTGGCGTGTGCGGCAGCGTCGGTTGCGGCGTCCTTGGCCTTGTCGGCGGCGTTGGCGGTGGCGTCTGCAGCCTTGTCCAGCGCCTGCTGGGTATCGGCGGCAGCCTGCTCGGAAGCGGCAGCGGTCTTGTCGGCAGCGTTGCGGGTGGCTTCAGCGGCCTTGTCCACGGCGTCACGGGCGGCAGCGCCCGCGCTGTCGGCGGCCTGCTGTGCGTCCTGCTTGGCCTGTTCGGCTTCGGGGCCCTTGCAGGCGGCCAGGGCCAGCAGCAGGGAGGCGGCCAGCAGGGTGGTGGTGATCGGACGAATCTTCATGGCGGTCTCCGGTACTGCAATGGATGGGGACGCCAGCCTATTCATGCCATTGTGAAGAGGGAGTCGCGATGCAGCGGCTCAGTCGCGCGCATTCGACAAAAGAAAAAGCCGCTGGCGAACCAGCGGCTTTTCCAGAACAGCGTGAAGAAAGAAGTTATTACTTCTTGGCTTCTTCAGCAGCGTCCTTGGCCTTCTCAGCGGTGCCTTCAGCAGCCTTGGCAGCGTCAGCAGCGGCGCCGGCAGCGGCGTCGGTGGCAGCAGCGCCAGCCTGGGCAGCAGCGTCAACCGAAGCGTCAGCAGCGGTGGCGGCGGTGTCAGCGGCCTGCTGGGCAGCGTCGGCGGTCTGGGCGCCAGCAGCGGCGGCCTGGTCGGCAGCAGCCTGGGCTTCGGTGGCGGCTTCGTTGGCCGAAGCAGCGGCGTCCTGGGCAGCTTCCTGCTTCGAGCAGGCGGCCAGGGCCAGAGCCAGGGACATCGCGACCAGCAGCTTGTTGATGCTCATTGTGTAAATCCTCGTCGTTAGAATTAGGCAACGCGCATGCTGCGCGCCGACAACATGATGACAAGCCAAGATTGGGTGTCAAGCGATCCCGCATTCATTTTTGCGAAATCATCGTTAAATCCATTTAAATCAATTCGATGGCGATAGCCGTTGCTTCGCCACCGCCGATGCACAGGGTGGCAATGCCGCGCTTGCCACCGCGCGTGCGCAGGGCGTTGACCAAGGTCACCACCAGGCGTGCACCGGAGGCACCGATCGGATGGCCCAGTGCGCAGGCGCCGCCATTCACGTTGAGCTTGTCATGCGGGATGCCCAGTTCGCGCATCGGCGCCATCGCCACCACGGCGAAGGCTTCGTTGATTTCGAACAGGTCGACCTGGTCCAGCGACCAGCCGGTCTTCTCCAGCAGCGTGTGCAGCGCACCGATCGGCGCGGTGGTGAACCACTCCGGTTCCTGCGAATGGGTGGCGTGGCCGACGATGCGGGCCAGCGGGGTGATGCCGCGCGCGGCTGCGTCTTCCTCGGTCAGCAGGACCACTGCAGCGGCGCCGTCGGAGATGCTGGAGGAACTGGCGGCGGTGACGCTGCCATCCTTCTTGAAGGCCGGGCGCAGGGTCGGGATCTTGGCAACGTCGGATCGGCCGGGCTGTTCATCGGTAGCGACCTCGACCTCACCCTTGCGGGTGGCGACCTTGACCGCGACGATCTCGTCGGCGAATGCACCGTTGGCCTGCGCGGCCTGCGCGCGCTTGACCGATTCGATCGCGTAGGCGTCCTGCTCTTCGCGGCTGAACTGGTACTTGTCCACGGCGCATTCGGCGAATTCGCCCATGGCCTTGCCATCGTAGGCGTTGACCAGGCCGTCGTGGGCCATGTGGTCGACCGCCTGGAAGTTGCCGAAGCGGTTGCCGGTACGCGAGTTCGGCAGCATGTGCGGGGCGTTGGACATCGATTCCATGCCGCCGGCAACCACGATGCGGGCCGAACCGGCCTTGATCAGATCATGGCCAAGCATGATGGTCTTCATGCCCGAGCCGCACACCTTGTTCAGCGTGGTGGCACCGGTCGACAGCGGGATGCCGGCGGCGATCGCCGCCTGGCGGGCCGGCGCCTGGCCGAGGTTGGCCGGCAGCACGCAGCCCATCAGGACTTCAGAAACGTCGCTGGCCGGGACACCCGACTGCTCCAGGGCGGCGGCGATGGCGGCCGCGCCAAGGGTGGGGGTCGGCACGCCATTGAACTGGCCGAGGAAGGAGCCGATGGCGGTGCGCTTGGCGGCGGCGATGACGATGTTGGACATGGCAATCTCGTTGATGCGTAAGCAATGTTCGGAAAGGAGACCGGGGGCCGTTGGATGTGCCCGGGTTTCCCGGCAGACTGCGTGGGGGTCGGCCCAAGTATAGAGGGTCGGGGAGGGCCGCCGCTGAGCGCGGCCGCACGCCTGCCGGGATGAAGGCAGGACAACGTACATGGGAAGGAATCGATGGAACGCACGATGATGGTGAGGTCTGCCCTGGGAACCGCGCTGGCCGTGGCGCTGACCGCCTGCGGCGGCGGAGGCGGGGGCGGCAGCAATGTGCGTGTCGATCCGCCGCCGACCACGCCTGTGCCACCGACCACGCCGCCTCCCACCACGCCGCCGCCGGCCAAGCCGCAGGAGCCGGCCTTCGATGCGCATCTGTCAGTCACCAACGCGCGTGCCGCACAGGCTGCCGGCCTGACCGGGCAGGGCGTACGCATCGGCATCGTCGATTCGGGCGTGCAGCGCAATGCGGTGGCCTTGAACGGGCGGGTGGTCGCCAACCTCAATTACATCGACCCGGCCAAAAACAACCTGGCTGTCGACGACGTGGTCGGGCATGGCACGGCCGTCGCCAGCCTTGCCGCCGGTGCGGCAGTAGGGTCCTGGCCGGGCGGCATCGCACCGGGCGCGCAGATCGTGTCGGCACGGATCATTTCCGACAAGCCGCCGACCGATGACGGCAGTGGTCGCGGCAATGCCTTCAGCGGCCCGCTGGGCGTGGCCCAGGTCCACCAGGACCTGATCAACTACAACGTGAAGGTGATGAACAACTCGTGGGGCGGCCTGTACTGGACCGACCTGCCGACCACCGCGCAGGTGGCTGCCGAATACCGGCCGTTCGTGATCAATCACGGTGGCCTGGTGGTGTTCGCCGCCGGCAATGATGGGCGCAGCGAGCCGAGCAGCCTGGCTGCGTTGCCCAGCCAGAAGGGCGTGGCCGGTTCACTGCCTGCAGCCGATCTGGAGCGTGGCTGGCTGGTGGCCACAGCGGTGGATCCGTATACGCCCGGCGCACTGGCCGGCTATGCCAATGCCTGCGGGCAGGCGGCCCGCTACTGCCTGGCGGCGCCGGGCAGCGCGGTCTACCCGGATGCCAATGGTGGCAGCTACTACTGGAACTACGGCACGTCTTTCGCTGCGCCACTGGTTTCGGGTGCGGCGGCCCTGGTCTGGCAGCGCTTCCCGTACTTCGGCAACGATCTGGTCCGGCAGACCCTGCTGGGTACCGCCAAGGACATCGGCGCCCCGGGCGTGGATCCGGTGTTCGGCTATGGCCTGCTCGACATCGGTCGTGCGATCAACGGTCCGGGGCGCTTCGACTGGGGTGATGTGGTCGCCAACGTGGACATGGCCTCGACCGGCTCTGCGTGGCGCAACGATATCGTCGGCAGCGGCGGCCTGGTCAAGCAGGGCGGGGGCACCCTGGTGCTGGCCGGCAACAACAGTTACACCGGTGCCACCCGCATCGAACGCGGCATCCTGTCGCTGCAGAACGGTGGCGTGATCCGTTCCAACGTGACCATCCTCGGCCAGCCCGATCCGGATTCGACCGGCCTGCAGTTCAACGGTGGCATGCCCCGCGTGATCGGCAATGTGGTCAACGGCAGCAGCGTGTTCCTCACCACCGGCAGCACCACCGGCACCATCGAGGGCAACTACACCCAGCAGGCCGGTGGCCAGTTGATGATCGCGCTCGGCGCCAATGCGCTGCAGGTCACCGGAAATGCTGCGATCGACGGCGGTGTGCGCGTGCACGGCTTCGTTTCCGGCTACGTGCCGCAGAGCGGCACCCGACAGGACCTCATTCACGCGGCCGCTGGGTTGAGTGGCACCTTCAGCACAGCCGCTACGTCCACTGGCCTGCAGGGCCTGTCGCTGCTGCAGAGCAGCTATGGCTACGACAGCAACAACGCCTGGTTGAACCTGACCCAGGTCAGCGTCACCGCCGCGGCCAGCGGCCTGGGGGCGTCCGCGCAGGCCGCTGCGCAGCGTCTGGAGGGTGCATTCGCGGCGCTCGACAAAAACGCAGGCTTGCAGGGATCGGCCTTTGGTGCAGCGGCCGGCGCCCTGCAATGGACCGGCGGTGGCAATGACGGTCTGGCCGCCAGCCTGCAGAGCCTGTCCGGTCAAGCGCATGCGCGTGCTGAAGCGGCCACCTTCGACAGCATCGACATGTCACGACGTGCGATTGCCGAACGCTTCGATCGTGTGCAGGCCGCACCGCGCCTGCGCGGTACCTGGCAGAGCGCGCTGGGCGAGGCCGGTCAGGGCAGCTTTGCCGGCAACGCTGCCGAGAGCCGCGGCTGGATGGCGGGCCAGGACCTGCCGTTGGGCAGCAACGGCCTGATGGGTGTGGCCTTTGGCGAGACCCGCAGCAACGGTGGCAGCAGCTTCGGTGGTGACCGCGGACGTGATCGTCAGGCGCAGGCGCAGCTGTACGCCGGCTGGAACCTGGGGCGTGGCTACGCACTGGCCCAGGTCGGAAGTGGCCAGTTCACCCGCGCGTTGGACCGCCAGCTGCTGCTGGGCGCCGGCGCGTACGGCGTGTCTGCGCGCTACGGCGGCCGCTTCAGCAGTGCCAGCGTCGAAGGCGGCTATCGCTTCGGTCGCGCCGGGGCGTCGTTGACGCCGTATCTGGGCGCCAGCACCACGCGTGTGGATACCGATGCCTTCAATGAGCTGGGCGGTTTCGGCTTCGGCCTGCGGGGTGAAGCCAATCGCGTGCAGCGCAGCCAGATGCTGGCCGGTATCCGCGGCGAGCGTGGCTGGGGGCGTTGGACGCTGCGTGGGCATGCCGAATGGCAGCAACGACTTGATGGTGCGGATGCGGACTGGCAGGCCAGCTTCGTCGGCGTCGATGCCTGGGCGCCGCTGGCGGGCTGGAACGCGCCGCACGGCAGTGCGCTGTTCGGCGTGGCGCTGGAGTCGTGGTGGGGCCGCACTGGCCGCCTGAGCCTGGGCTTCGACCAGCGCGTGGGAGGCGAGGGCGCACGCCAGGCGGCGTTGCGCTACAGCACCGGGTTCTGAGTGATCGGTGGCGCCGGGTCGATGGTCCCGGCGCGACATCGGCAGGCTCAGCCGCCGCGCAGGTTGCCCAGGCGCGGGGTGCTGCGGCCCAGCGGCATCTTCAGCTTGCCGATCGACAGGATGCGGCTTTCGGCGATGCGGTCGGCGGCACGCTGCGGCGCGATGTTCTCGCGCTGCGACAGTTCGAAGATGCGGGTGAGGTTGTGGTAGATGCTGCGGATCAGGCGCATCGCGCGTTCGCGGTTGTAGCCATCGATCTCCAGCGACACGTTCATCACGCCACCGGCGTTGACCGCATAGTCCGGCGCATACAGGATGCCGCGCGCATGCAGTTCGTCGCCGATCTCCAGGCTCGACAGCTGGTTGTTGGCGGTGCCACAGATGATCTTCGCCTTGATCCGCGGCAGGGTGTCGGCGTTGATCGCACCTTCCAGCGCGCACGGCGCGAACACGTCGGCGTTTACCTCGTGGATCTCGTCCGGCTTGACCGCTTCGGCGCCGAAATCGCTGACCGCGCGATCAACCAGCGCGCTGTCCAGGTCGGTGACGTAGAGCTTGGCGCCGCGGTCGCGCAGCAGCTTCACCAGTTCCATGCCGATGTGGCCCAGGCCCTGCACGGCGATGCTGGTCTTGCCCACTTCCTCATGGCCGAACTTGAAGCGCATCGATGCCATCAGTGCCTGCAGCGCACCGTAGGCGGTGAACGGGGCTGGATCGCCGGAGCCGCCATGGACCTGGTGCACGCCGGTCACGAACTGGCTCTCCAGGTAGATGTTCTCCATGTCGTTGACGTCGGTGCCCACGTCTTCGGCGGTGATGTAGCGCCCACCCAGCGAGTCGACATAACGGCCGAAGGCGCGGAACAGCACCTCGGTCTTGTCCACCTTCGGGTCGCCGATGATCACCGCCTTGCCGCCGCCCACGTTGAGGCCGGCCAGCGCATTCTTGTAGGTCATCGTCCGGCTCAGCCGCAGCACGTCGGCCAGCGCCTCGTCGGTGCTGGCATAGGGGCGCATGCGCACGCCGCCCAGGGCCGGGCCCAGGGTGGTGTTGTGGATGGCGATGATCGCCTGCAGGCCGGCATCGTGGTTGTGGCAGAACACCACCTGTTCGTGGCCGGTGGTGGCGAGGGTTTCGAATAGCATGGCGTCTCCGATGGCGCGAACAGCGGCGAACTGCAGCGAACGGCCAGTGAACGGTAGGGTCCCAAAAACAAAAAAAGCGACGTCGTCGGTGCAGGGGGACGGGTCGCGCGGCGCCATTCTAGTCCATTCCCCCGGCCGCTGCCGTCGACATCGGCGGCCTTCCGGTTAAAGAAGATGAAAGTGCGGCCGATGCTGCGACGACGGCGGGTGGCCGGATTCGTGTGAAGAGGCAGGGCAGTCAGTGACGGCACGGGCACCACAACGACAGGGCGGGCGGCGATGACGGCGGCCTGGTGGCGATCGCTGCGCGGCTGGCTGGCGCGCTCGACCGGGGCCGCGCCGTCCCGCTTGGCGGCTGTATCGCGACAGGCAGTGGCGGCAGCGGCTGCGAGCCTGCAGGGTGAAGCTCTGCCGTCTGCGGAGATCGCTGCACATCTGCAACGCGGCCTGCACGCGTTGGCGCTGTACCCAAGACTGGCCGGTGAGCCGACGCCGGTACAGGATCCGGCGTTGGGGGACGCGGTGGCACGTGCGCTGCAGGACCGCGACTGGGCCACCCGGCAGCTGCCGCGTCGCCCGCAACTGCTGCCGCAGCTGATCCAGACCGTCAACGACGATGCCGCCTCCGCGCGGGTGATGGCCGCGATCATCGGCCAGGACCCGGTGCTGACCGGCAACCTGCTGCGCATCGCCAACAGCCCGGCGTACAAGGTGCACGAGCGCCCGGTGGAAAGCCTGCAGCGTGCGGTGACCCTCGTCGGCACCGAGGGGGTGCGCCAGATCATCAGCGCAGTGCTGGTGCAGCCGGTGATGCAGGTGCAGTGCGAGGTGTTTCCGCAGTTCAGCACGATCATCTGGGAGCACGCACTGCTGGCCTCGCGCGCGGCTGCAGACCACGCACGCACGGTCACCTTCGGTGATGCCTTCGCCGCGCAGTGGCTGGGCCTGGTGCAGGGCCTGGGGTCTGCGCTGGTGATGCGCCAGCTGCTGCAGGAAGCCCAGGCACGCGGTGAAACCGTGGAGCCGGCGCTGGCCCTGCAGCTGCTTCAGCAGTGGTCGTTGCCGCTGGCGCAACGGGTGGCGGCTGCCTGGGAGCTGCCCGAGCCAGTGCACCAGGCGCTGTTGCCGGAGGCCGAGGGCCCGCTGGCCGACAGCCTGCGCCTGGCCAGCGCGGCCGCAGCGGCCAGCCTGTTGTGCCGGCATGGGCATGCCAGCCAGAGCCGCATGCTGGCCCTGCTGGAGCAGTTGCCTGCGGCACCGCCGCATGCATTGCGCTGGATCTGGCGGCGCCTTCATGGGCGCAGCGTGGAAGCGCTGGATGAGGCCGGACAGGACGAGGCCAATCCAGCGACCTGAGCGCTACAGTTGCGATTCCACCGGCAGCCAGCTGATCACTCGCGACATCCAGCGCTTGCGCGCCGTTGCCCCCGGCTCGGCCTCCACCCAGTGCGGTGGTGGCTCGCGCTCCAGCCAGCGCAACCGACGACGATCGTCCAGCGCCAGCCACCAGCTGTGCCTGGGATCAGCCAAGCGCAGGTACTCGTCCCGCAGCTGTGCGCCCAGCACCGGATCGTCGAACAGCACGCCCATCTCGGTGTTCAGATAGGCCGAGCGCGGGTCGAGGTTGAACGAACCAACAAAACCGCGGCAGTCGTCGACCAGGAACGCCTTGGTATGCAGACTCGCGCCGCTGCTGCCGAACACGCCGGCATCGCCGGACTGCCCTTGTGCCTTCAGTTCGTAAAGGTGGACGCCGGCTTCGAGCAATGGCACGCGGTAGCCCATGTAGCCACCGTGTACGGCGGCGACGTCATTGGCGGCCAGTGAGTTGGTGACCACGCCGACCTGCACGCCCCGCCCGGCCATGGCCGAAAAGCCATCCAGGCCCTCGTTGCCGGGAACGAAGTAGGGCGAGATCAACAGGGCCTTGTGCCTGGCGGCCTGCAGCTCGCTGATGAGGGTCGACACCAGCCAGGCAGCGCGATCGTCCTTGCGGTGCTTCATCGGCGGGTCTGACACGATGCGCACTGCACCGCTCCAGTGCAGCGGCTCGGGGCTCGGTCGCTGCCGCTTGCGCGATTCGGCCACGCGCGCAAGGTAGGGCCGGGCCACGTCCCGCTGCGCCTCATGATCCGATTCGCGGACCAGCAGGCGCAGCTGTGCATCGGTATGGAAGGCAAGCGCCGATACCGGAATGGCAGCTTCGCTGTTCCAGTAGTCGTCGAAGATACGGTTGGCCTGCTCCACGGCGGGGCCGGCGACCAGCAGATCCAGGTCCTGGAAATTCACATCGGTGCGTGCGCTGAAGTACTCCTCGCCGATGTTGCGGCCACCGACGATCGCGACCCGGCCGTCGGCAATCCAGCTCTTGTTGTGCATGCGATGGTTCACGCTGAAGAAGCGTTGCACCATCTCCACCATGCGCAGGATGCCGGTCCGGTTGCGGAAGGGGTTGTACAAGCGGATCTCGATGTTCGGATGCGCATCGAGCGCCATCATCAGCGCGTCCTTGTCCTTGGCATTCATGTCATCGAGCAGGATGCGCACGCGCACGCCGCGCTCGGCGGCGTCATACAGCGCCTTGGCCATCAGGTGGCCGATCAGGTCGTCGTGCCAGATGTAGTACTGCAGGTCCAGGCTGCGGCCTGCGTGCGTGGTGATCATCGCGCGTGCGGCGAAGGCATCCATGCCATCACTGAGGAACGCCACGCCGGACTGCCCGGGGTGGGCGTCCTGCAGCGGCACGATTTCCTGGTCGATACGGGTCTGCGCCGGCTGCAGTGGCAGTACCTGCGAGGGCGCGCCCTGCGCCTGTGGCGTGAGATGGTCGGCCAGCAGCAGCCCGGACAGGACCAGCAGCAACAGCGCGGCGAGGAGGATTGCAGCGATGCGCAGCAGGCGTCGCCACAGGGGCTTGGGCAGGCTCATGCCCCGATGGTAGATCCACGCCATGCGCGGATGAAAGCCAGCCGACCCATTGCAGTAGATCCACACATGCGTGGATGGCTGCTCCAGGCAATATCACACCCTGCGTGGATGGGCCTCAGAACCGCTCGTCGCTGCCCAGGTAGCGCCACTGGCCCGGCGGCAGCGGCCCCAGCGCCACGCGGCCAATGCGCAGACGGCGCACCGCTGTCACCTGCAGCCCGGCGGTTGTCACCGCTGCACGCAGGCCCTTGGCGGTGAGCCCCTTGCCGGCGAACCGCAGCCGCTGTTCGCTCTGCCAGCTGACCTTGCCGCCGCCGGCCTCCTGCTGCAAGCGCGCCATCAACCAAGGCCCGCGCTCTGGGCCGCCCTCGGCCACTTCGATCAGGTATTCCTGCTCAGTGCGGCCCAGATTGCGCTGCAGATGCGCCAACGTGGCCGGATCCTGGCTGACCACGACCAGCCCGCTATCGGCCGCAGGCAGCGATGCGGCCAGCTGCAGGCCGTGGAAATGCCGCTGCAGCGGGCGGATGTCGCTGGCATCGAGTTCGCTGCGGCTGTCACTGCTGACCAGCGCGCACAGGGTCTCCGCGGCAACGCCGGCCGGCTTGTGCAGCAGCATGCTGACCCGCTCGGCCTTTTCATCGCTGGCCTGCTCGGCCACGACAATCTCGGCGCTGTCATCGACCGGGCGCTGCGGCTGTTCCACCACCTCGCCATTGACCGTGACCCAGCCGCCTTCGATGTAACGTCGCGCTTCGCCGCGCGGGATGCCGAGCAGGGCGGACAGGCGTTTGTCGAGACGGATCGGTTCCATGGCGGAAAGGTCAGGCAGGGGGCGCGCAGTGTAGCCGCTGCGGCCGGTCAGCGCTGGCCGCGGTTGGCCAGCTCGGTCAGGTACAGGCGGGTATCGAACTCCAGCTGCAGGTAATCCGGCTCCATGTGCTGGCACAGCTGGTAGAAGGCCTTGTTGTGGTCGGCTTCCTTCAGGTGGGCCAGTTCGTGCACCACGATCATGCGCAGGAAGGCCGCCGGTGCCTGGCGGAACACGGTGGCGATGCGGATCTCGCGGCTGGCCTTGAGGCGGCCGCCGTGCACGCGGGAAATGGCGGTATGGGTGCCCAGGGCGTGCTTGATCACTTCCAGCGTGTTGTCGTAGCAGACCTTGTTGAGCGGCACCGACTTGCGCAGGTAGCGGTCCTTCAGCTCCTGCGTGTAGTCGTACAGCTGACGGTCGCTGCGCACCTCGTGCGGGTCGGGGTAGCGCTGCTGCAGCCAGGGGCCGAGCTTGCCCTGCGCCAGCAGTTCGCTGACCTGGGCGACCAGGGGTTCGGGATAGCCGGTGAGGTAGTTCAGGACTGCCATGCAGGGGCGGCGGGGCGTCGGTAGAATGGGGCATCCAAGATTACACGCGGTACGCACCGACCATGGCAAAGCCCAACGCGTTGCAGGAACAATTGCTCAAGGCCGGCCTGGCCAAGAAGTCGCAGGCCAGCGCTGCCGCGAGCGCGCAGGCCAAGGCCCGGCAGGGCAAGGCCGAATCGACCTCGGCCGACGTGCAGCGCGAGGCTGAACGGGCCCGCGCCGAGAAGGTCGAGCGCGACCGCGCGCTGGCCGCCGAGCGCAACGCCCAGGCCAAGCTGGCTGAACAGAAGGCGCAGGCGAAGCAGATCATCACGGCCCATGCCGTGCCCCACAAGGGCGATGACGAGTACCGCTTCAGTGATGGCGCGGCGATCCGCACCCTGCTGATCGACCCCAAGCTGCGCAAGGCGCTGTCGGTGGGTGTGCTGGTCATCGTCGCCCATGGCGAGGGCTACGCCCTGCTGCCGCGAGTCGCCGCCGAGAAGGTGCGTGAACGCGCGCCGGAAGCGATCATCGTCGACCACGGCCAGCCGGGCTCGACCGCCGAGATATCCACCGGCAACGCCGAGGACGACGCCTACTACGCGCAGTTCCAGGTGCCGGACGACCTGGTCTGGTAAGCAAAAAGGGGACGGAGGGGATTAAGTCGCGATCTACCTGGTTGAAGCCCTCCACGTTCTGCTCAGATTGCTGAAGATCAGCCGGGCATGGCTCGGTTCAACACCGGTCTGCTCCTTTGTGCGCGGGTGTATCGTCCCCATATCAGGCGACACACCTGCGGAGGATGGCCATGGCCACCGGTTGGGCGGGAGACGGCGCGGTCCAGGACCAGATTGACGCCACCGTCGACGATGCGATCGCCCGCGCGCGGCGCCAGCTGCGCGAGGGGCCCGGTCTGGAACACTGTGAGGAATGCGACGCGCCCATTCCGTTGGCGCGGCGCCAGGCTGTGCCTGGCGTGCGGCTGTGCGTTGCGTGCCAGCAGGCGCGGGATGACGAAGACCAGGCGCATGCCGGGTACAACCGGCGTGGCAGCAAGGACAGCCAGCTGAGGTAAAGGGGTGTTTTATTGCAGGGCTGCGCCCTGCACCTGCAGAAGCAACGTCAACATCAAAGGCTGGCTTTCCGTGGGTTGGCGGGGTGGGTCCGGTTGAGGGGGACGCCGTAAACCCATCCATG
>NZ_JAWJTI010000036.1:0-39807 GCF_032911525.1 Stenotrophomonas veracruzanensis | reverse complement strand
GATCCGTTTTCCGCAGGAAAACGGATCCCACCCCTTCTTGTTTTCCGATACACCTCATCCACGCATAGCGTGGAAAACCCACCGTCACACGGAAACTGTCGGGGGTGGGGCGGCGTGGGCTGGCAGGACCGTTGGCGCCATGGATGGCGCCATCGAGCCCCCAGGGATGGGTTTACGGCGTGTCCTGCCAGCCCACACCGCCCCGCCAAACCAGCAGCAACCCAGAGCTGCTTTTGAGGTTGCTGTTGTCGTTGCTTGAGAAAAGCGGTGCAGCCGCAGGCTGCAAACCCCCCCTCAATCCTGATCGTGCGCGCGTGCGGCCTCCGCCTGGGTCTCCTCCTGCGCGGCCATCTCGCGTGCGATCCACGCATCGATCATATGCCGCTGGCGCTGTGCCTGCCGCCGCTCCCGCGTGTACTCCTGGTCCAGCACCCGGTACAGCGACACCATCACCAGCACCATCAGCAGCGCAAACGGCAACGCCGCAATGGTGATCATGCCCTGCAGCGCATCCAGGCCGCCGGCCAGCAGCAGTGCGCCGGCAATCAGCGCCACGCCCACGCCCCAGGCCAGCTTGCGCTTGGGTGGCGGATCGCCGGCTTCATCGGTGGACATGCTGGCCAGCACCAGCACCGCCGAGTCGGCCGAGGTCACGAAGAAGATCATCAGCAGCACCAGCGCGATGCACGACAGCAGCAACGGCAGCGGCATGCTGTCGAACATCGTGAACAGCACCGTCTCATAGCCATTGCCCAGTGCCTGCATCAGATCGGCCTGGCCGAAGATCTGCATCCAGATCGCGGTACCACCAAACACCGAGAACCAGAAGAAGCCCAGCAGCGTCGGTGCCAGCACCACGCCGATCACGAACTCACGCACGCTGCGCCCGCGCGAGATGCGCGCGATGAATGAACCCACGAAGGGCGCCCAGGAAATCCACCAGGCCCAGTAGAAGATCGTCCAGTCGGCCACCCAGGTGCTGGATGAGAACGGCGACATGCGCAGGCTCATCGTCACCAGTTGGTTGAGGTAGGAGCCCAGCGTGGTGGTGAACGTGTTGAAGATCGCACCGGTCGGGCCAAGCACGAGGACCAGCAGCAACAGCACGGCGGCCAACGCCAGATTGAAATTGGACAGCCATTTGACGCCGCGGTCGACGCCGCTGAGCGTGGAAGCCATGTACAACACGAACGCCACCGCAATGATCACCAGCTGCAGCGGAGCACCCGCGTGCAGGCCGAACACGCGCTCCATGCCGGCGGCGATCTGGATGGTGCCGAAGCCCAGCGTGGTAGCGACACCAATCGCAGTGGCGACGACGGCAGCGATGTTGACCACGCGGCCGATCCAGCCGCGGTGGTGGCGGCCGATGATCGGCTGCAGCATGTCACTGACCAACCCACGGCCGTTGCGGTTGAACTGGAACCAGGCCATTGCCAGGCCGATCAGCGCATAGATGGCCCAGGGGTGCAGGCCCCAATGGAAGAACACGTAGCGCATGGCAGCACGCGCAGCGTCCATGCTTTCAGGTGCCAGCCCTTCCGGTGGCTTGCTGAAGTGCGAAATGGGCTCGGCGGCGCCCCAGAACACCAGACCGATGCCCATGCCAGCGGCGAACAGCATCGACATCCAGCTGGCCCGCGAGAACTCCGGTTCGGCGTCTTCGCCACCGATGCGCAGGTTGCCGAAGCGGCCAAAGGCCAGATACATCAGGAACACAAGCGCCAGGAACACGACCAGCAGGTACAGCCAGCCGATGCCGCGGATGAGTTCGCCGAGGATGCTCTGCACCACGGTATTGAAGGGGCCGGGTGCAACACCGGCGAGCAGCACCAGCAGCAGAACCAGTGCGATGGAAACGCGAAACACCATGAAGGGGCTTCTCCGATCAAGGGATTGAGGGGAGCGAGCAGCGCTTGCTGCGAGGGGCCGGCGACATGCAGCACAGACCGGGCAGGGGCCGCGAAGGCGGCGAGGAAACACCGGCCGCAGCGGCACGATGCGCGTGCACGTTACTGAATGCGATGTCACGGTTCTGTTAATACAGAAACAGCGGATCCACGTCGTGCGTGGCTGGAACAGCCAGGAGCTGCAGTGCGTTCTATGCTCTAATGCACACCAAGAAGCGGGGGTACCGCGGCCATGTGGCCACGGTTGAGACAGTCCCTTGGAACCTGATCCGGCTCATACCGGCGTAGGGAAGCTTTGCAGTGCAGCCGTGCCCGGACTCCGCCCAAGGACCGTTCGTGCGCGGGCGCAGTGCGCCGCCGCTTCGTCCCTGACCTTCCTGGACGATGCCCGATGAACGCACAGCTCTCCGCCCTGCAGCAACAGGCCCAGCAACTCTCCGAATCCGTGACCCGGCCCATTCCCGGCTCGCGCAAGATCCACGTGCCCGGGTCACGCCCGGATCTGCGGGTGCCGATGCGCGAGATCGCGCTGACCCGCACGCCAACCTTGTTCGGTGGTGAAGAGAATGCACCGGTGACCGTTTACGACACGTCGGGCCCGTACACCGATCCCGAGGTGCGCATCGATCTGTCCGCCGGTTTGCCGGAACTGCGTCGCGGCTGGGTGGAAGAGCGCGGTGATACCGAGCAGCTCGAAGGACTGAGTTCTTCGTTCGGCCGTGATCGCGAGCATGACCCGAAGCTCGATGCGGTGCGCTTCCCCGCGCGCAGCCTGCCACGCCGTGCGCGTGCAGGTGCCAACGTCACCCAGATGCACTACGCGCGCCGCGGCATCATCACGCCGGAGATGGAGTTCGTCGCCATCCGCGAAAACCAGCGGCTGGACGCGATCCGCGATGCCGGCCTGCTGCAGCAGCACCCGGGCGAGGCGTTCGGCGCGTCGATCCAGAAGATCATCACCCCGGAATTCGTGCGCGACGAAATCGCCCGTGGCCGTGCGGTGCTGCCCAACAACATCAACCACCCGGAAAGCGAGCCGATGATCATCGGCCGCAATTTCCTGACCAAGATCAACGCCAACATCGGCAACAGCGCCGTCTCTTCGGGCATTGCCGAGGAAGTGGAGAAGCTGGTGTGGGCGATCCGCTGGGGCGGTGACACGGTGATGGACCTGTCCACCGGCAAGCACATCCACGAGACCCGCGAGTGGATCATCCGCAACTCGCCGGTGGCGATCGGTACCGTGCCGATCTACCAGGCGCTGGAAAAGGTCGATGGCCGTGCCGAGGCACTTACCTGGGAGATCTTCCGCGACACGCTGATCGAGCAGGCCGAGCAGGGCGTGGACTACTTCACCATCCATGCCGGCGTGCTGCTGCGCTATGTGCCGCTCACCGCCAAGCGCGTGACCGGCATCGTCAGCCGCGGTGGATCGATCATGGCCAAGTGGTGCCTGGCGCACCACAAGGAAAATTTCCTCTACACGCATTTCGAAGACATCTGCGAGATCATGAAGGCCTACGACGTAACCTTCTCGCTGGGTGACGGCCTGCGCCCGGGCTGCATCGCCGATGCCAACGACGCCGCGCAGTTCGGTGAGCTGGAAACGTTGGGTGAGCTGACGAAGATTGCCTGGAAGCACGATGTGCAGACCATGATCGAAGGCCCCGGCCACGTGCCGATGCAGCTGATCAAGGAGAACATGGACAAGCAGCTGCGTGAGTGTGGCGAGGCGCCGTTCTACACGCTGGGGCCGCTGACCACCGATATCGCGCCCGGCTACGACCACATCACCAGCGCGATCGGCGCGGCAATGATCGGCTGGTTCGGTACGGCCATGCTCTGCTACGTGACGCCGAAGGAGCATCTCGGCCTGCCCAACCGCCAGGATGTGCGCGACGGCATCATGGCCTACCGCATCGCCGCGCATGCGGCTGATCTGGCCAAGGGCCATCCGGGTGCGCAGGTGCGCGACAACGCATTGAGCAAGGCGCGCTTCGAGTTCCGCTGGGAAGACCAGTTCCACCTTGGCCTGGATCCGGAGAAGGCCAAGGAGTTCCACGACGAGACCCTCCCGAAGGATGCGCACAAGCTGGCGCACTTCTGCTCGATGTGCGGTCCGCACTTCTGTTCGATGAAAATCACCCAGGACGTACGCGACTACGCCGAGGCCGGCATGAAGGAGAAGTCGGAGGAGTTCCGCGCGGCCGGTGCCGAGGTCTACCACCAGGGGTGATGCGTAACGGGTAGTGCCGGGCAATGGCCGGCACTACCGTTCATCACGCCGCGCCCGGCTATCCTCCGCGCATCGCCCAGGGGAAAGGACGCCATGCCCGTTGCCATGACCACCCGTTGGCTGGCCATCGCCCGCCGCCATCCTTCGGCCTGGCTGTTGGCCGCCCAGTTGATCGCAGTGCTGCTGTATCCCGCCCTCGATGACACCGCCGGTGGCCGGGCGGCGCTGGGCATGTTCGGCATGGCGGTACTCGGCCTGGCGCTGTGGGTGGTCCAGCGCAGTCCGCTGGGCACCTGGCTGGCGTTGCTGCTGGCCATTCCCTCGGTGGTGTTCTCGCTGGCTGGCGCGCTGTTGGATCGCACCGGCCTGCTCACCACTGCGCAGCTGCTGGAGAGCCTGCTGTACTTCTATACGGCGGGCGCGTTGATCGCCTACATGCTGCAGGACCATAAAGTCACCCGGGACGAACTGTTCGCTGCGGGAGCGACCTTCACCTTGCTGGCGTGGGCCTTCGCGTTTGCTTTCGCTGTGTGCCAGCAGTGGTATCCGGGCAGTTTCCACGGCACCGGCGGTGGTGATCAGCGCAGTTGGATGGAGCTGCTTTATCTGAGCTTCAGCTTGCTGTCCGGAGTGGGATTAAGCGATGTAGTACCGCTGCATCCGCAAGCGCGGGCTTTGGTAATGCTGGAGCAGTTCGCAGGGGTGATGTACGTCGCGCTTGTGGTGTCGCGGCTGGTCGGATTGACGATGCTGCGACGCGTGTGAAAATGAACGCCAGATAAAAATATCGCGCCCAAGAGGGCGCGAATGGTGATGCAGATTATGTGAATGCGTCGGCGAGAGAGAGCCTGAGTGTCGACCCCGTCATAGGCGGGGTAACCGGCATAGGCTAATATTCGTATGCGTAATTGTTTTTGCGGTATGCGCCGATGCTTTGTGCGGAATCTGGCTTTTTGTTGTCCCTGCAGGCGGACGGTATCGCTGGTGAAACCTGCCCAGGCCCGTCCCTACTGTATATCGGAAAATGAACAGCAGCGAAATACAGCCGCCCGACGCTGACCGTATCCAGGTTGGCGAATGCGTCGTTACCTTGTCCTCGCGAGAGGTCGAGGCTGCGGGTGCGCGTCGTCCACGCCGGCTCACGCCAAAGGCACTGGGTGTGCTGCGAGTGTTGCTGCGGCAGCCGGGGCGGGTGGTTACCCGCGAGGAGCTGTTTGCCGAGGTGTGGCCCGACACGCTGCCCACCAACGACGTGCTGACCCAGGCGGTCACCCAGCTGCGCAAGGCGTTTGCCAACGACGAAGACAACGGGCAGGCCTACATCGAGACCATCGCCAAGAGCGGCTACCGCTTGTTGGTGCCGGTGCAGGTGCTGGACACGCCCGAGCCTGTCATGGACATCGTCGAGTTGGCCGATCCGTCCTTGCCATTGGCAGCCGCCGTGGCTGCGGCCCCGGACGGTGCTGCGTTGCCAGTGCCGGGTCTGCGCCGGACATGGCGGCAGGTGCGGCGCCAGGTATTGCTGGCCACCGGCATTTTGATGCTCGTGACGGTGATCGTGCTGACGATGCTGTTGCTGCGGCGCGCTCCGGCGGCAAGTTCACCGGTGGACGAGGCTGTCGAGAACGGTGTCCGTGTGATCGGCAGCCCGCAGCGGCCGTACCGGCTGATCACCGCGACCAGTGGGTTCGAGACGTATCCAACGCTTTCGCCGGATGGTTCCCAGGTTGCCTACGAAGGCGCCAATGAGGACGGCAACGGCGGCGGAGCAATCAAGGTGCAGACGTCTGGCAATGCGCCCGCCCGCCAGTTGTTGGTGCCCCCGGCCGGTGCCAGTGATCGTTTCCCGAGCTGGTCGCCGGATGGGCGCGAGATCGCGTTTGCGCGGTTCAGTGCCGATGGTGGCTGCCAGGTGCTGATCGCCAGTGCCACGGGTGGGGCCCTGCGCCAGGCCACACGTTGTGACGGCACCGAACTGCTCAGCTTCGACTGGACCCCGGACGGCCGTGGGCTGGTGTTCGGCAGCATGGTCGGGCGCTACGCGCATCGCGGCATCCGCGTGCTCGACCTGGCCAGTGGCCAATGGCGCGACCTGGACTACAGCGTCGATGCCGATGACTTCGACTACGCGCCGCGTTATTCGCCCGACGGCAAGTGGCTGGTGTTCGTGCGCAATCCACAGATGGGTGATCTGTGGCGGATGCCCGCCAACGGCGGTACTCCGGAGCAGCTGACCAACGAAGCAGCGGAACAGCGAGGCTGGGCCTGGCTGGGGGATGGACGCACCATCGTATTCGGCCGTCGCGTCGACAGCGAAGTGCGCCTGTATTACCTCGACGTTGAGCGCCGTACGCTGCGCGACGCGGGCCTGGACGATGCGCAGTGGCCCGCGGTCTCGCGGCATGGCGGTGTATTGGCGTTCGTTCACCGGCGTGCGCAGTTCGGGGTGTTCAAGGTGCCCACCGAGGGAGGACACGCCGAGCGCCTGTTTGCCTCCAGTGGCCGTGACGGCCAGCCGATGGCCGCCCCCGATGGTCGGCAACTGGTTTTCACCTCCGATCGTTCCGGCAGTTTCGCCCTGTGGTGGGCGGACATGCAGCGGCCGGATTCGCTGCGGCCGATCGAGGGCCTGCGGCCGGAGGGACGGCAGGCACCGGACTGGTCCGCCGACAGCCGCCACCTGCTGGTGGTGGGACGTGATGAGCACGGGCGCACGGTGGTCTATGAAATCTCACCACGCGATGAGCGCCTGCAGCCATTACCGGTGCCTGCGGAACAACCGTTGCAGGCGTTGTACGCGGCAACCGAGAATCAGCTGCTGGTGGTCGAGCGCGACGCGGACCAGCGCACCCGCTTGAGCCTGTTTGATCGCAGCACGCAACCGTGGCGTCGGTTGGCCAGCATCGATGGGGTGTCGCAGGCTCGCTTCGATCGCGGCAGCGGACGGATCCTGTTCACGCGCCTTGCCGCCGGTGGACTGTGGTCGGTCGATCCTGCGTTGTCGTCGGCCAGCGTGCGCCAGATCAGTGAAGACCGGCCGAGCCGCTGGCGCTACCGCACCTGGACCGTTGCCGGCAGTGGTGGCGTCGGTTACCTCGGAACCTCCACCCAGTGCGGCACGACCCTGGTCAGGATCGAGGCGGGAACCGAGACGCCGGAGCGCTGCCTCGACCCGCAGCGGCTCAGTGCAGGCAATGGAATCAGTGCCAGCGCCGATGGGCGCGAGCTGTATGTGGCCCTGGCGGTCAGTGACGGTGCAGACATCGGCGTCATGCGGCTGCCAGAGCAAGCCCCGGCACTGTTCCCGGCGATCTCCAGAATATTGATTTTGAAGAAGAATTTTTCTTCGTAATTCTTTCGTGTGGTTCTCGCCGCGAATTCGTGGCGATCTCGGCTGTCTTTCCTGACACGCTGCCGCCCGATTGGGCAAAACGGAGGCCTGTACTTGGCAAATCCGTGGTGCCCCCATGCGTCAACTCTCGCTGGCCGATCGTGGCCAAACCGTTTCCCTCGACAAGGCCCTTGATGACGTGGCGCCCACCTGCCTGGGGGTTGCCCGGCTGGGCAGCCTGCAGACCGCGGGGAACAACTTCACGGTCTGGATGCAGGTTCGTGGCAGTTCCTGGGTGGAGGCCAAGGAAGGTCGCTTCCGGTTGCGTCAGGGCGAGTGGATCGCCTTCGAGAAGGAATCCCGACCGTTGGTGCAGGCGGGCCGCAACGGGCTCTGCGTGGGATTGAACCTGAATGTCGAAGCGCTGCGGGTGCTGACCGAGATGGCCGACTGTGGCCTGTATGCCGGCCGCGGCCGGATGGGGCGCAGTGACGCACGGGTCGGCCTGCGGCTGTGGCGCGATGCGTTGGCCAGTGGCCAGCCCGCCCAGGCTCTGCGGCCCCTGCTGCTGCACCTGGCCAGCCTCCAGCGGGGCCTGGCCGAGAACGTGCAGCGCTGCCCAGGGCGTTCGCGCAGCCGCAAGCGCCAGGTGTTCGGGCGCATGCAGCGCGCGCGGCTCTACCTGGAGGGCAACAGCCACCGCGTGGTGCGGATCGGTGAGCTGGCCGAGCTGACCAACTTCTCCAGCTGGTACCTCTCCAAGACCTTCCAGAGCCTGTACGAAGAAAGCCCGCAGTCGCTTTCGGCCCGGTTGCGCCTCGAGCGTGCGGCTGACCTGCTGCGTGATACCGACATGATGGTGGGCGAAGTGGCCGCTGCCAGCGGTTTCGACAACTGCTGCAGCTTCGCGCGTGCCTTCCGCGCCCGTTATGGCCAGTCGGCTTCGCGGTTCCGCGAGAACGGCGGTCTCCTGCCGCCACATTCTGCAAAGTCTCCGGTTGGGTCGCGCAAATACAGCGTCGCAACGCAATCGTAACGTGCTGGGGTGTTTTAACACGCTGCTAACACGTACCTTGGAGAGATAGATGAACGTTTGTAATCCCGCAGTGCGGCTCGGCCTGCTGCCTGCCGGCATCGCGCTGGCGCTGGCGCCGGCCTTTGCTTCCGCCCAGGAAGCAAAGCCCACGACCGACCTGGACCGCATTTCGGTCACCGGCTCGCGCATCCGCCAGGCGAGCATGGAAACCGCGCAGCCCGTGATCGCGCTGCAGCGTGCCGACATCGAGAAGCAGGGCTTCACCAGCGTCGGCGACATCGTGCAGAACCTGTCGGCGACCGGTTCGCCGGCCATCAGCCGCGCTGATGCCCTGACCTCGGGCGAAGAAGTGGGCGGCCAGTACGTCGACCTGCGCGGTCTGGGCCCGGAGCGCACCCTGGTGCTGCTGGACGGCAAGCGCATGGGCGTCAGCACCGGTGGCTACACCGACCTGGCCTCCATCCCGACCTCGGTGGTCGAGCGCATTGAAGTGCTGACCGACGGCGCTTCGGCGATCTACGGCTCCGACGCCATCGCCGGCGTGATCAACATCATCACCCGCAAGAACTTCGACGGTCTGGAAGCCAGCGTCTACGGCGGTCAGTACAACAAGGGCGACGGCGAGAAGCAGGTCTACAACTTCGTCTACGGCCAGACCGGTGAGCGTGGTTCGATCACCTTCGGCGCCGAGTACAGCAAGGAAGATCCGGTCTGGGCGAAGGATCGTGCCTTCAGCCGTTACCCGAACGGTCAGTTCCACCCGAACCCGACGGATACGGACGCCAACGGCTGGTCGCCGGCGTCCAACCACGGCGTGCTGATCGACAGCAACGACAACTGGTACACCCGCGCCAACAACGGCTCGGGCAACACCATGGCCGATTTCCGCGAGTTCGGCACGGCTGACTACACCAATGCCAGCCAGGAAATGTGGCTGCAGAACAAGCTGACCCGTCGTTCGGTGTTCGCCAACGGCAACTACGACTTCACCGACAACATCCGCGGTACCGCGAATGTGCTGTACACCAAGCGTACGGCGACCCAGCAGATCGCTGGCTATCCGTACCAGTCGGAGGTCTATGAGACCCCGCTGTCGGCCAACAGCATCTACAACCCGCTGGGCACGGACGCGAACTTCATCCGTCGTACGTCCGAAGTGCCGCGCCAGACCGAGTCCGAGCAGGAGACCTTCCGCTTCTCGGCCGGCCTGGAAGGTTCGTTCGAGTTCGGCGACAAGTTCTGGGATTGGGACGTGGGCTACGTCTACAACCAGAACAAGGGCGTGAAGACCGGCACCGGCAACCTGTTCATTCCGAACGTGCAGAACGCGGTCGGACCGTCCTTCATGGATGGCGACGTTGCCCGTTGCGGCACCCCGGGTCATGTCATCGCAGGCTGTACCCCGTGGAACCCGCTGGCACCGTACGGCTCGACCGGCAACGGCTCGCTGGCCGATCCGGCCCTGCAGGCCTACCTGTACCTGCCGAGCCACGACACCTACACCAACACCACCAAGGCGTACAGCGCCAACATCGGTGGCTCGCTGTTCTCGCTGCCGGCCGGTGAACTGGCCATTGCCGCCGGTTACGAGCACCGTGAAGAAAGCGGTGAGTACAACCCGGATGCGCTGCTGCAGTCCGGCCTGAGCACCGATCTGGCTGGCAAGCCGACCAAGGGCAGCTACAAGCTCGACGAGTTCTACGTCGAACTGAACGTGCCGGTGCTGGCCGACATGCCGTTCGCCAAGGAGCTGTCGCTCGACATGGCCGGCCGTTACTCGGACTACAACACCTTCGGCGATACCATCAACAGCAAGTTCGGCCTGAAGTGGAAGCCGATCGACGACCTGCTGGTGCGTGCGACCTACTCGACCGGCTTCCGCGCCCCGAGCATCTCCAACATGTACGGTGGCACGTCGCAGACCTTCGACGCCTACACCGATCCGTGTGACAGCAGCTTCGGCTCGGCCGCGCGCAACGCCTCGGTGGCGGCTGCCTGCCAGGCACGCGGCGTTCCGGCCAACTTCCGCCAGATCACCTCCGGCGGTGCGCAGTCGACCGGCCCGGGCACCCAGTCCTACAGCGCTTTCGAGTCGGGCTCCAACCCGGAACTGAAGCCGGAAACCTCCAAGACCTGGACCGCCGGCCTGGTGTACAGCCCGAACTTCGTGCAGGGCCTGGACGTCAGCCTCGACTGGTGGAAGATCCGCATCAACAACGTGATCGCCGCCGAGTCGGTGACCTCGATCCTCAACCAGTGCTACGTGCTGGGCGTGGCGTCGGCGTGTGAGCGTTTCGAACGCGGTACCGACGGCCGTGCCGTCAACCAGGTGGTCGACGTCACCCGTACCCTGATCAACGGTGGTTACCAGGAAACCGCAGGTTACGACCTGGGCGTCAAGTACCGCCTGCCGGAGTTCTCCTTCGGCAAGTTCGTCATCGACTGGAAGACCACCTACGTCGATTACCTCGAGTACAAGCGTGACAACGAAGCCGAAACCCCGGTCGAGCAGCACAACAGCTGGGCGACCGGCGATTGGGGTGCCAACTTCCGCGTCCGTTCGAACCTCAACGTCGACTGGACCCTGGGCAACCTGGGCGTGAACTGGGGCGTGCGTTACTACTCGGGCATGAAGGAGCCGTGCTCCTACGATACCGAGTGCAACCTGCCTGACTTCACCTCGGCGTACACCCTGGGTCAGCCGAGCCGCAAGGTGGGTTCGAACACCTTCCACGACGTGCAGGTGCGTTACAACCTGCCGTGGGAAGCCACTGTCTCGCTGGGCGCCAACAACGTGTTCAACCACGAAGGCCCGGTCATGTACAGCCAGCCGAACTCGAGCTTCTCCTACTACGGTGGCTTCGATATCGGTCGCTTCTACTACATGAAGTACACCCAGCGCTTCTGATTGTTTGAAGTGCGATAGCAGTACCGGGAGGGCGGACCGCAAGGTCCGCCCTCTTTTTTTGTAAGGGAGTTCCGAAATGCGGTGTTCGCCCAGACCGGTGGCGTCTGTGGGGGCGGGCTGTACTGCGAGGAACTGCGTCAGGAATGCCTGGCTGCAGGCAAGTCCAAGGTCCTGTGCGATCTGCAGTATCGCCACTGCGTGCAGGATGCCTGCGGCGCGCGCTGATGCAAAAAAAGGCGCGCCCCTGGGCGCGCCTTCGAGGTTCTTCCTGCGTTGACGGCTCAGACCTCGCTGGGTACCAGTCCCATCAACGCATTGGCATGCTCGCGCCATTGCGGCAGCTTGTTGAGTACACCCGCGCGTTGCAGGTAGTCCTCGTCCACCGGATCGCCATTGACCAGTGCCAGTGCCACGTGCACCGCGCCGGTCACCCAGAAGCTGCGCGTATTGGCACGCTGCGGCTGCAGATGGAAGGCGACCGCTTCGATGATCGGCATCGGCAGGCCCCACAGGCCCAGCAGATAAGCGCCGGCTTCGGCGTGGCCGGGGCGGGTGTCACCGGCCAGCGACGGCTCGCTGCGTTCGTTGCGTACGCCCGGCAGCAGCAGGCCGATGTCGGCCAGCAGTGCGGCGGTCGCGCCCAGCTCGGCGCTGGATTCGGGCAGCAGGCGTGCCGCCAGGCGCGAGGCAAGCAGGGCGCGCTGCTGTAGTGAATTACGCTCGGCCGTGGACAGCGTCGGTGCCGAGAACACCTCGCTGGCCAGTACCAGATCGCGCAGCGTCGACAGGCCGAGGCGGGTCACGGCGGTGCGCAGGTCGGCGATGGTGCGGCCCTGGCTGAAGAACGCCGAGTTCGACAGCTGCAGTACCTTGGCGGCGATGGCCGGATCGGCGGCCACCAGCTTGGCGACGTCGGCGCTGTCGGCGTCATCGTCATGTTCCAGTGCCTGGGTCAGGCTCAGGTACAGGTGCGGCGGCGAGGGCAGCTTCTCGATACGGCCGATGGCGTCGCGCAGGCGTGGGCTGTCCAGCACTTCGCGCAGCTCCTCCAGGCTGGTCAGCGCTTCCAGTAGAACTTCCGGCGCCAATGGCAGCGGCAGGAAGCGATGGGCGACGCCGATCAGGCGTGCCGGCGGCGGCCGGTTGCCATGCTGGGCGTCCACCAGCGCAATGCGGATGGTTTCCGGGCGCAAGGTCCGGATCTGGCCGAGCAGCGTGGTGGCATTGAGGTCCGGCAGCTGCGGGCAGACGATCACCGCATCCACGCCCTGCGTGGCCACCGCGGTCATCGCGGTCTGGCCATCGGCGGCGGTCAACGGCTGCCAGTCTTCCCCAAGATCGGCAATGAATTCGGTCAGCTCAGCCGGCAGGCTGGCTGCATCCCCAACAAGCAGAATACGCACGACACATTCCCCTGGCTGTCTCGACGATGGATGTCGATGACGTGTGAAGTGACGCAATTTACCTAATACGGCGGCACGTGTGATGTGCCGTCGTCGTGAAACGTGACCCGCATCGCTCCGGCAGGGCCTGCCGGAGCGATCCGGTTCAGGCTCAGGCCTTGCTGTCGAGATGGCGCTGGTGCGCCTCGATCAGGATCTGCTTGGCCTCAGCGGCGCCGCCCCAACCATCCAGCTTGACCCACTTGCCCTTCTCCAGGTCCTTGTAATGCTCGAAGAAGTGGCCGATTCGCTCCAGCCAGTGGCTGGACACCTGGGCGATGTCTTCGACGTGAGCGTAGCCACTGAAGATCTTCGAGACCGGCACGGCCAGGATCTTCTCGTCGCTGCCTGCCTCATCGCTCATCTTCAGCACGCCGACCGGACGGCAGCGCACGACCGAGCCCGGCACCAGCGGCAGCGGCAGCACCACCAGCACGTCGGCCGGGTCGCCGTCGCCGCACAGGGTGCTCGGCACGTAGCCGTAGTTGCAGGGGTAGCGCATCGGGGTGGACAGGATGCGGTCGACGAAGATCGCGCCGGTTTCCTTGTCCACTTCGTACTTCACCGGCTCCGAGTCCTTCGGGATCTCGATGATGACGTTGATTTCTTCCGGCGGGTTCTTGCCGGGCGAGACGAGTTCCAGACCCATGGTGTGCTCCAGGTGGGGGATATAGACGGATAGCTCCCCATTTTATGCCTTTGCCGGGCGCTGTGCAGGGGAGGGGGGCCGACAGTACGGCACGGCGGCCGCCCACACGTGCTGGTGGGGTTGCCCGATGGGGACGTCGGGACGCCGGGTGCAGGCTGGAACCCTCATCCCAAGGAGCTCCCGCATGAAAGCATCTGCCCTGTCGATCGGCCTGGCCTGCGCGCTGCTGATGGTGTCGCCGGTACAGGCGCTTCCCTATGCCGACCTGATCGACTACCCGCACCAGGAGGCCAACTGGGACCGCTTCTTCGCTCTGGAAGGCCGTCTGCAGCATGGCTTCGATGCCATCTGTGGCGACACCTTCTGCGAGGGCGAATACAGCGACATCCGGGCGCTGCGCCTGCGTTGTTCGGTGGATGCGGTGCGCGGCACGGTGCACGAGTGCCTGTGGGCATTCGCCGCCAGTGACCTGGCCGTATCGCGGAATGACGGTGCGATCGTGGCGCGGCAGCCGACCTGGCTGTGCCGGCTACCGCTCATGCCGGGCACGGCGGTGGAGGACTTCCATGCTGCCCTGGCGGCTCGCAATCCGCTGCACGACCCGCTGCCAGGCACGTCGCAAAGCGCCTATGACGGACTGACCGAGTGCATTCACTGATGGGAACGTGACTGATTCGCATTTGCGGAGTAGCATGCGCGGCGCCTTCTGCCTGTCGTCCCGGTTCCGCGCATGTCCTCCAATGCCGCCTCCCTTACCGAACTGCTGATCCGCGAGCGGCCCGCGCTGCTGCGCCGGGTGCAGCGCATACTCGGCGGCGACAACGGCGCCGAGGACGTGATCCAGGCTGTGTGGTTCAAGGCCCGCGGGGTCGACGACAGTCAGTCCATCGATAACCCGCGCGCCTATCTGTACCGGTTGGCCGCGAACCTGGCCACCGACCACGGCCGCGAATCGACCCGGCGCAGCCGCCTGCTGGCCGATCACTACCTGTGGGGGCCGGACGAGGTGATCTCGACCGAGGAGCATGCGATGGCACAGGACGAGCTGCAGCGGGTGCTCGACGCGGCAGGACACCTGCCGGAGCCGACCCGCACCATCTTCCGGCTCAACCGCCTGCAGGGCCTGACCCAGGCCGAGATCGCCCGCCGTCTCGGGGTATCGGTGACCACCGTCGAGAACCATGTGCGCAGCGCACTGCAACGACTGGCCTGGGCGCGCAGCGGCCGATGATCGCCCCGGCTTGGGGCTGGCCTTCGCTGAAACGTCTTGATCACTGGACCGTAGATGCGGTCTAGTTCCTTCGCCCGCGCTTGAATGCGCCTGTCCGCCAGCCGATGAGCCCGCCGAACACGCTGCCCGCCGCCAATGACGATGCCCTGGCCGAACAGGCCCGGGGCTGGATTGCGTGGCTGGCCTCGGGTGACATCGGCGAGGGGCGCATGCACGAGTTCGAGCGCTGGCTGGCACAACCGGGGCACCGACGCGCCTTCGAACACGAGCGTGCGCTGTGGCGCAGTGTCGGGCCGCGCCCGCAGGCCACACCGGTCAAACGACGTCGACCGCGGCGGCTGCGCTGGGCAATGACCGCGGCGGCGGCACTGGCGATGCTGGTCGCCTGGCCCGAGGCCTGGTTGCGGCTGCAGGCCGACCATCGCAGCACGCATGTCGTGCAGAACGTGCAACTGCCCGATGGAAGTCGCGCCGTGCTGGATGCGGACAGCGCGATCGCCGTGCGCTTCGATGCACATGCGCGCGAGATCGAGCTGCTGCGTGGACGCGCCTGGTTCGAAGTCAGCCCGGATGCACAGCGGCGTTTCAGCGTGCGTGCGGGCAATGGTGTGGTCGAGGACATCTCCACCGCGTTTACCGTCGCGCGTGGCGATGATCGGGTGGAAACCCAGGTCGGGCAGGGCAGGGTGCGTGTGGCCAGCCCGGCCGACGGTGGCTGGACCTACCTGCAGGTGGGCCAGCGTGCCGTCTATGGCAGGCGCAGCGGCGTGATGCGTCTGCAGGATGTGGCCGCCGACAGTGTGGGTGCCTGGCGACAGGGTGAGCTGCTGCTGGAGCAGGCCAGCGTCGCCGACGCCGTGCAGTGGGTGGGGCGCTATCGCGCCGGCCCGACCTTCGTGCGCGGTGACCTGTCGCGACTGCCCGCAGTGAGTGCCGCATTGCGCATCGATCGCCCGGAGCAGGCGCTCGATGCACTGGCAGCAACAGCAGGTTTGCAGGTCACTCGCCTGCCGCTCGGCGTCGCCATCATCCATCCGTAGATCCACGCCGTGCGTGGATGACTGTCCCTGTGCCGACCAATGGTCGGCGCCCACCGCTGCAACCAGCAGACCAACGGTCGGCACCCACCGCGACCGCAAATCGCTCTTGGGGTTGCCACGTTTTCATCCGTCTTACTCCGCGAACGTACCCGCCGCCGCCACGTACGTCGCCGTGTCCGCCCGTGTTGCGGATGACGCCGCGCCTGCGGCACCGATTACCTGACAGGTTCCCCATGTTCGACTCCCACCGCACGGGCCGCGCGCTGCGCCCGTCCCGCCTGTGCATCGCCCTGCTGGCTGCCGGCCTAGCCACTGCCACGCCATCCGTGCTGGCGCAGAACGCCAGCGGCGATCACGCTGCCGTGCAGCGGTTCGACATTCCCGCGCAGCCGCTGGATGAAGCGCTGCGCAGCTATATGCGCCAGTCCGGCGTGCAGGTCGTGTATCCGGCCACTCTGGCCCGGGGTGTGACCTCGCGTGCGGTCAATGGCAGCCTGCCGGCCAACGAGGCGCTGCAGCTGCTGCTGCAGGGCAGTGGCCTGGCGGTGCGCCGGGTCAGCGCAGATGCAGTCACGCTGGAAGCGGCGACGCCGGCGCAGGCCGACAGCGGTGTGATCGTCACCGATACGCTGAGCGTGGCCGGTAACCGCGTCGATGCGGGCGCGACCAGCGACGAGGCGCGCCTGCTCGACAGCTATCGCAGCGTCGGCTCCACCACCACGCTCAACCGCACGCACCTGGAACGTTTCCGCGGCACCTCCAACGGCGACATCATCAAGGGCGTGGCCGGTGTTACTGCCGGCGATCCGCGCGTCGGCAATGGCTTCGACGTCAACATCCGCGGTATCCAGGGCCAGGGTCGCGTGCCGGTGATCATCGATGGCGGCCAGTCCAGCATGGATACCTATCGCGGCTATGCTGGCCAGTCACAGCGCACCTACCTTGACCCGGACCTGATCTCCAGCCTGACCATCACCAAGGGCCCGAGCCTGCAGGCCAATGCCTCCGGTGGCATCGGTGGCGTGGTCGAGATGGAGACGCTGAAGATCGGTGACGTGCTGCGCGAAGGCCGCGACTTCGGCGTGCGCGTGCGTGGCGGCCTGGCCAACGCCAGCGCCAACAACCTGCCGTCCTACAGCGCCGCGCCGCGCAGCGATCGCAGCGCCACCGGCAGCCAGTTCTTCAACGTGGCTGCGGCCGGTCAGTGGGACCGCTTCGATCTGGTTGCTGCCTACGCCTACCGCGACAGTGGAAACTACTTCTCTGGCAAGCACGGCTACGACGACTTCCCGCAGACCCGGCGCACGCTGGCACCGCTGAACCCGCCGCACACCGAGGTCTTCAATACCTCGGCGCGCTCGAAGTCGGCGCTGCTCAAGGGCACCTGGCGCATCGACGACGCGCAGACGCTGGAGGCCGGTTACCGCCGCTACGAAGGCACCGCCGGCGAGATCATGGCCTCGCAGATCATCCGTGTGGATCGTGACCGCATTCCGCAATGGGATCCGGGCCACGTCGACATGGACAGCTACACGCTGCGCTATCGCTTCAATCCGGACAGCGAGCTGATCGACCTGCGCGTCAATGCCGCGTACACCGACACCGACAGCGTGATGTACAACAGCCTGACCGGTATCACCCCCTGGTACTTCGATCGCCGTACCGAGTGGTACGACGCGCCCAGCTTCAGTGGCGACCCCGGCTACAAGGATGCCTACCGCAACCCGCTGCGACAGAAGCGCTTCGGCCTGGATGCCAGCAACACCTCGAAGTTCGATACTCGTGCCGGTGCGTTCACCCTCGACTACGGCCTGTCCTACAGCGACGAAGACATCGCGCCGGGCAGTTCGGGGCCGGTCATGCACGACGATCTGGTCAACAACCGTTTCCTGCGCAATGCCGAGCGCAAGGAATACAGTGCCGTGGCCTCGCTGAAGTGGCAGCCCGATGAGCAATGGGAACTGCTGGCCGGCGGCCGTTGGAACCGCGTGGATGTGCATGACCGCAACCGCCTGGCCACGCCCGATGCCTATGAAGTGCAGGGCCAGTACCGCTACACCGAGCTGCTCAATGGCAACCCGGCGCTGCCGTCGTGGCGGGCCAAGCGTATCGCGCTGCTGAACTGGTACCCGGACGCCAACGGCAACTTCACCCGGGAATCGCTGCTGGCCTCACCGTACAAGAAGGGCACGGTGGGCGACATCGGTGGCTGGAACTTCTACGACGCCGGCAAGGCGCAGGACCTGGAAGTGCCGGTCAGCTGGACCTGGTCGCAGCCGATCCGCCGTCGCGACACCGCGTTCTCGCCGACTGCCAGCGTGGCCTACCGCTTCAGCGAAGACACCATGGTCTACGTGAAGTATGCCGAAGGCACCAAGCTGCCGAGCCTGTTCGAGACCACGCTGGGCCTGTTCACCGCCGCCAAGCCGGTGGGTGAGCTGAAGCCGGAGCGCGCGCGCAGCTGGGAAATCGGTGCCAGCACCCTCCGCTATGACCTGTTCACTGCAGGTGATCGCCTGGCGCTGAAGCTGGCGTACTTCGATACCCGCATCGACGACCTGATCACCCGTGACTACCGCACGCTGTCGGCCGGCCTGATCCGCAACGTCGACCAGTTCAAGGTCTCGGGCATGGAGTTCCAGTCCAGCTATGACAGCGGCAAGGTATTTGCCGATCTGTCCGCGCACTATTACTTCAAGGCCAAGACCTGCGCGCCGGACATCGCCGCCGAGCGCCGTGCCTACGGCGCACAGCGCAGGAACGGCGAGCTGGCCAACACGCCCGACTGCGTGGATGGTGGCTTCGAAGGCTCGTACACCAATACCCAGAATCCGCCGCGTTACATGGTCAACCTGACCTTGGGCTCGCGCCTGTTCGACGAACGCCTGACCTTCGGTACCCGCGTGGTCCACAACGCCGGCCCGATCAGCAAGCTGGACAAGGACTGGAACGTGGGCCTGTCGGCGATCCAGCAGCTGTACCGGCCGAACACCCTGGTGGATCTGTTCGCCAGCTGGAGCTTCAACGACCAGCTGTCGGTGGAAGCCGGCGTGGACAACCTGACCGACCGCTATTACCTGGACCCGCTTGCCCTGGGCGTGATGCCGGCCCCGGGCCGCACCGCGCGGCTGGCGTTGACCTGGAAGTACTGATCACCAGCGCAGAGCGCCTTTGGTGGGTGCGGACCTTGGTCCGCACCGCTTCTGCCGTGCAATCGCCAGCACCTGGCCACGCCCGGCGTCTGCTTACAGCCCGGTCGAAGCCTTCACCGCGTCTTCGTGCAGGGACTCGTTCAGCTCGTCCACCACGGTGGTCCATGCTGCATCGGCCTGCAGCGATTCAGACAGGAACTGGCGCTGGGCATCGTTCCAGTAGGGTGCCTCGACCACTTCGACATCGGTAGCCAGCTGGTGCTCGCGGATGAAGCGGGCGATGCCCTCGGCACTGGCGTCCAGGCCCAGCTGCAGGAACAGGTTGGTCATGCGCGGTTCGGTGGTGATCATCGTCGGTTCCTACGGGAAGAAGGGATGCACCATTATCGGTGCACATGGCCTTGGGGAAAGCCCCGTGGCGAACGTCTACAGCAGGACGACCCCCTTGGCATTCCCCCATGAACGCACACATCGCTCCCGAAGACAGCCGCAGCCTGCGGCTCAAGGCCGCCACCCGCGACAGCCACGGTGCCCTGGACAAGCGCATCATGGCCGGCGACATCTTCGCCGACCGCAGCAACTTCGCTCGCTTCCTGCGCGTGCAGTATCGCTTCCACCGCAGCATCGATGCGCTGTATGCCAACCCTGCGCTGGACGCACTGCTGCCCGATCTCGATGAGCGCCGTCGCCTGGCACAGATCGCACGCGACCTGCAGGACCTGGAGCAGACCCTGCCAGGTGCGGACATCGACGCGCTGCCCTCGGACCTGGCGCTGCCCGCCGCGTTGGGGTGGCTGTACGTGGCTGAAGGCTCCAACCTGGGCGGCACCATTCTGTACAAGATGGCCGCCAGGCTAGGCCTGGACCGTGATTTCGGCGCCCGCCACCTGGCCGCGCATCCGGATGGCGCGGCGCGCCACTGGCGCGAGTTCACCGCTGCGCTGGACGCGGTGCCGCTGAGTGCCGAGCAGGAGCAGCAGGTGATCGACGCGGCCGACGCCGCGTTCCGCAGCGTACACGGCCACGTCGAAGTGGAATTCGCCTGATGCACGGCGCGCGCCCACAGGTGCAGCGCTGATGCGCTGGCTCTGGTTCGCGCTGGGCTGGTTGATGGTGGGCCTCGGGGTGATCGGCGCGTTGCTGCCGGTGATGCCGACCACCATCTTCCTGATCCTGGCCGTGGGCTGCTTCGCGCGCAGCTCGCCGAAGTTCGAGCAGCGCCTGCTGGCGCATCCGCGTTATGGCCCGTCATTGCGGCTGTGGCGTGAGCAGGGGGCGGTGTCGCGCAAGGGCAAAGCGTTTGCCAGTGCCGGCATGGCGCTGGGCTTTGCCCTGTTCTGCTGGGGCGCGCACCCGTCCTGGCGCCTGCTGTTGGGCGTGGGCCTGTTCTTCGCGGTCAGCGCCGGCTACGTGCTGAGCCGACCGGCACCGCGGCTGGAGCCCCATCCGGTCGTGGAAGTGGACGACGCCAATGATCCGCGCGCGGCCCGTCGTCGCGCAGCGACCCCTGATGCTGATGGAAACCGAGACGATGCTGCCTGCTGACCTGGTCCCTGTGGCCGCCCCCGCATTGACCCCGTGGGGCATGTATCTGGCCGCCGACGTGGTGGTGAAGGCCGTGATGATCGCGCTGGCACTGGCGTCGCTGGCCACCTGGACCGTGCTGCTGGCCAAGGGTTGGGAACTGGCTTGCCAGGCCCGGCAGTTGCGTGCAGCGCGCGCGCTGTTGCTGCAGGCGCCGAGCCTGCCCGGCGAGAGCGCCGATGCCAGTGTGCAGCAGGGCACTGCGCTGGCGATGTTGGATGCGGCCCGCACCGAACTGCGCCTGTCGCAGGATCTGGAAGGGCGCGACGGCATCAAGGAGCGCATTGCATCGCGCCTGGACCGTATCGAGCTGGAGACCGCGCGCGTGCAGCGGCGCGGCATCGGTGTGCTCGCAAGCATCGGCGCGGTGGCGCCCTTCGTCGGCCTGTTCGGCACGGTGTGGGGCATCATGAACAGCTTCATCGGCATCGCACACAGCAACACCACCAACCTGGCGGTAGTTGCGCCCGGCATCGCCGAGGCCCTGCTGGCGACCGCGCTGGGCCTGGTTGCAGCGATTCCCGCAGTGCTGGTCTACAACCACTTCAGCCGTGTGCTGGCCGGCCTGCGGGGTCTGCTCGGCGACCTGTCGGCGGCTGTGCAGCAGCTGGTTTCGCGCGATCTCGATCGCACCGTGCCGCGTACCGCAGCGGCACCGCTGCGTGCGGTGCACTGAGGCACGACGATGGCGATCAGGACCGCGTCCGGCCGCGAAGATGCCCCCGAAGAAGCGCACGAGATCAATGTCACGCCCTTCATCGACGTGATGCTGGTGCTGCTGATCATCTTCATGGTGGCCGCACCGCTGGCGACCGTGTCGGTGCCGGTGCAGCTGCCAGCCAGCAGCGCCAGTGCCACGCCGCCCGAACAGGCGCCGGTGTATGTGACCGTGCAGGCCGATCTGTCGCTGCGCGTTGGCGAACAGGCCGTAGCGCGCGACGGGCTGGCGGCTGCATTGCAGGCGGCCACCCACAGTGACACCGCGCAGCGTATCTTCCTGCGCGCCGATACCCACGTGCCCTACGGCGAACTGATGGCCACGCTGGATGCATTGCGTGCGGCCGGTTACCTGAAGGTGGCGCTGGTCGGCCTGGAGCAAGGCGCACGATGAGTGGACTGCGGCGCTGGGCGACCAGCCTGGCGATCGTGCTGCTGGTGCACGCGCTGCTGATCGGCGCGGCCTGCTGGTGGGTGACGCGCGCACCGGTGCTGGCTGCGACGGCGCCGCCCGCCGCGCTGATGCTGGAACTGGCACCGATGGCGCAGGCACCGCCGGTGCCGCCGCGCGAGGTCGCCACCGGTCCACTGCAGCAGCAACAGCAGCGGCAGGCGCCGAAGCCGGCCCTGCGCGAGCAGCCGAAGGCGCCGGCGCAGCCGCAGGGTGACCTGCCACCCCCGCGTACGCCGGAGCCGACGCCCTCGCCGGACACCGCTGACGCCAACGTTGCGCAGACCAGCGCACCGCCGCAGGTGGCGGCCGACGCGGCCGCACGCTACACCGCACCGCAGACCACGGCCGGCGAACGCAGTCGCGCCGAGGCAACCTGGGAAGGGCGCCTGCTCGGGCATCTGCAGAAGCATCGGCGCTATCCGCGCCAGGCCGAGCGGCTGCGCCAGCAGGGCGTGGTCTACGTGCGCTTTGCCGTGGCCCGAGATGGCGCGGTCTCGGGGTTGAAACTGGGCCGCAGCAGTGGCTTCGCGCTGCTCGACCAGGAGACGCTGGACACCGTGCAGCGGGCCAGCCCGCTGCCGGCGCCGCCGGCCGAAGTGGCCGGCGACCCGGTGGAAGTGATGGTGCCGGTGTCGTTCTTCCTGCGCGGGCGGTGACCGTGTAGAGCCGAGCTTGCTCGACTCTACGGGTTTACGCATGGCGTGGATCTACAGCAGCGGTACCAGCAGCAGCGCCACGATGTTGATGATCTTGATCAGCGGATTGATCGCCGGGCCGGCGGTGTCCTTGTACGGGTCGCCGACGGTGTCGCCGGTCACCGCGGCCTTGTGCGCCTCGCTGCCCTTGCCGCCGAAGTGGCCGTCCTCGATGTACTTCTTGGCGTTGTCCCAGGCGCCGCCGCCGGTAGTCATCGAAATGGCCACGAACAGGCCGGTCACGATCGTGCCGATCAGCAGGCCGCCGAGTGCGCGCGGCCCCAGCAGCAGGCCGACCACCACCGGCACCGCCACCGGCAGCAGCGACGGCACGATCATTTCCCGGATCGCCGAGCGGGTCAGCATGTCGACCGCCTTGTCGTACTGCGGCTTGCCGGTACCTTGCATGATGCCGGGGATCTCGCGGAACTGGCGGCGCACCTCTTCCACCACTGCACCCGCCGCGCGGCCGACCGCTTCCATCGCCATCGCACCGAACAGGTAGGGAATCAGGCCGCCGATCAGCAGGCCGATGATCACCGTGTGGTCGCTGAGGTCGAAGCGGAACTCCTGCCCGGGATGTGCAGCCTGCAGGTTGTGCGTGTAGTCCGCGAACAGCACCAGTGCGGCCAGCGCTGCCGAACCGATCGCATAGCCCTTGGTCACCGCCTTGGTGGTGTTGCCCACCGCATCCAGCGGATCGGTGATGTCGCGGATCTCCGAGGGCAGCTCGGCCATTTCGGCGATGCCGCCGGCGTTGTCGGTGATCGGTCCGTAGGCATCGAGCGCGACGATCATCCCGGCCATCGACAACATCGCGGTGGCGGCGATGGCGATGCCGTACAGGCCGGCCAGCGCGAACGCACCCCAGATCGCCGCACACACGGCCACCACCGGCAGCGCGGTGGATTTCATCGAAATGCCCAGGCCGGCGATGATGTTGGTGCCGTGGCCGGTGGTCGACGCCTGCGCCACGTGCTGCACCGGCTTGTACTGGGTGCCGGTGTAGTACTCGGTGATCCACACAATCAGCCCGGTCAGGACCAGGCCGATCAACGCGCAGCCATACAGCGCCATCGGCCCGTGCACGTTGTCGGACATCAGCCCGGTGGTGATCGGGTAGAAGGCGATGGCGGCCAGTACGCCGGACACGATCACGCCCTTGTACAGCGCGCCCATGATCGAGCCGCCCGGCTTCACCTTGACGAACAGCGCACCGATGATCGAGGCGATGATCGAAACGCCGCCCAGCACCAGCGGATACAGCACCGCATTGGCTCCCGCCTCGGCCAGCATGAGGCTGCCAAGCAGCATGGTGGCGATGACGGTCACCGCATAGGTCTCGAACAGGTCGGCGGCCATGCCAGCGCAGTCGCCGACGTTGTCACCGACGTTGTCGGCGATCACCGCCGGGTTGCGCGGATCATCTTCGGGAATGCCGGCTTCGACCTTGCCGACCAGATCGGCGCCGACGTCGGCGCCCTTGGTGAAGATGCCGCCGCCCAGGCGCGCGAAGATCGAGATCAGCGACGAACCGAACGCCAACCCGACCAGCGCGTGCAGCGCCTGCTCCATCGGCAGGCCCATCCGCAGCAGCAGTGCGTAGTAGCCGGCCACGCCCAGCAGGCCCAGGCCGACCACCAGCATGCCGGTGATCGCACCGCCGCGGAAGGCGACGTCCATCGCCGCGCTGATTCCGTGGCGTGCAGCCTCGGCAGTGCGTACGTTGGCACGTACCGACACGTTCATGCCGATGTAGCCGGCCGCGCCGGACAGCACCGCGCCGACCGCGAAGCCGATCGCGGTGTACCAGCTGAGGAACACACCGACCAGCACGAACAGCACCACACCGGCCACGCCGATGGTCAGGTACTGGCGGTTGAGGTAGGCACGTGCACCTTCCTGGATCGCCGTGGCGATCGCGATCATGCGTTCATTGCCGGTGGGTTGGCGCAGGATCCAGCGCGCCGAGACGATTCCGAACAGGATCGCGAGAATGGCGCAGCCCAGCGCCAGTGACAGCCCGTGACGTTCCAGCATTAGACCCCTCCGCAGAATGGATGTAGGCATCCAGTGGCGATGAACGGCACCACGAGGGGGACGACGGGCTGCAGCCTGGAACCAACCCGTACCGACCTTGGTGGTCGTCCGACGTATGGCGGTGTTCAGCATTCCCTGGTGCCCGCAGTATGCGTGCCGCCACTTGTAGAGTCGAGCCATGCTCGACTGGCCTCTACGAGGCGCGCCTCCTGATCCTGTGGGTGCCCTCAAGATGGAAGGCATCGCCATGCGCGCGGCGCATGCCGTCGGGCCATGGCCATGATTCGAGAGCCACAGGCCTTTGCACCCCGTTAAGCCAGGCTCTGCAAGCCTGCGCTCAGTCCTGTAGGAGATCTCCCATGCGCCTGTCCCTGTTGATGCTTGCCGCCCTGGTCCCGGCTGTACCGGCACTCGCTGCGGAAACCCCGGAGCTGCAGCGCGCCGTGGGTGCCCCCCAGGCCATTGGTGCGGTGCACACCCTGCGGCAGATCCCCGAGGCCTGCGCGCGCCTGGAAGGTGCCTTCACCGGTCAGGCGGCCGAGCCGTATCGCTTCGCGCCGGTGCGGACCAGCGAGCAGTGCCAGCCGCGCGCGCGCTACGTCGACTACGCCAAGGCGCAGCCGAGTGCCGACAAGGGCTGGAAGCTCAATGATGTGATCCGCGTGCCCAGCGCCGCCTGCCCGGCACAGCAGGCCGTCGTGCACGTCTGGCGCCTGCCGATGAACAACAGCCAGGCCCTGGACGGTCAGGGCCAGTCGCGGATCTACCTGGAAGAAGCAAAGAAGCAGGCTGCGGCCGGCCAGATCCCGAAGGTGACGATGTTCGCCGCGCAGCTGCAGATGGAAGGCAAGGCCTGCAATTGAATTTTGCGTGGGCGGAGGACCCACGCGGTCATCCACGGGTAGTGCCGGCCGCTGGCCGGCATCCGGGTGATCAATCCGCCAGCGTCGCCCCGCGCGCCACCAGCAGCTCGCGCAGGGCCTTGCGGTGGCAGTGCGCCTCATCCTCGCAATAGCACCCCACGCTGATGTCGCTGTGCTGCGACATCGCGGCCAGCAGGTCCAGCGCGTGGGCCGCATCCGGCGCCTTCATCTCGGTCGTGTAGTGGCGGAAGAAGGCGTTCCAGTCCGCGGCCGTTTTCGCCTCGTGCGCCTGCTTCACCAGTGCCGCGCTGGGTGACAGGGTCGGGAACCAGACGTCGTACCAGTCCTGTGTCGCGAATTCGCTGCGCGGCACGCCACGTGGTGGCCGTCGCACGGTACCGATGCGCAGGCCCTCACCGGGCGCGCGCGGTGTACCCAATCGAACAACACGCAGTGCCATGGTGTGCCTCCACTAAAAGGGGACGGAGGGGATTAAGTCGTATCCGACCCACTGCTGACGCTGTTGGAGATAACGGAGGGGCAGATGCGACTTAATCCCCTCCGTCCCCTTTTTCGGCTCAGCCCTCGAACGGCGTCAGCTTCTGCTTCACCGCCACGTTCTTGAGGGTGACGTATTTCGGCAGGCCGTCGGTGCCGTACGGCAGCGGGGCTTCGCCCTTGATCAGGGGCGACAGGTAGGCGCGTGCCTTGGCGGTGATGCCGAAGCCATCGCGGCGGATGAAGCCGGCGGGCATCTTCTTTTCATGGTTGGCGATCTTCGACAGTGGCGCCGCTTCGATCTTCCAGCGGTACGGCGCATCGCTGCTGCGCACGATCACCGGCATCACGCCGTTCTGGCCCTTCAGCGCCAGCTGGACCGCGGCCTTGCCCACTGCCTGCGCCTGCTCCCAGTCGGTTTTGCTGGCCAGGTGACGGGCCGAGCGCTGCAGGTAATCGGGCAGCGCCCAATGGACCTTCAGGCCCAGCTGGTCCTTGACCCGACCCGCCAGGTGCGCCGCTACGCCGCCCAGCTGCGAGTGACCGAACGAGTCCTTGCCGCCGCCAGCATCGGCGACGAAACGGCCATCGGCGGTGGCGATGCCTTCCGACGCCACCACCACGCAGTAGCCGACACGCTCGACCACGGCCTTGACCTTGGCCAGGAACGCGGCCTCGTCGTAGGCGCGTTCGGGCAGCAGGATGATGTGCGGCGCTTCGTCATCGCCGTTACCGGCAAGGCCGGCTGCCGCAGCGAGCCAGCCGGCGTGGCGGCCCATCGCCTCGTAGATGAAGACGCGGGTGGAGGTCTCGGCCATCGCCGCCACATCCAGCGCCGCTTCGCGCACCGAGACCGCGGTGTACTTGGCCGCCGAGCCGAAGCCGGGGCAGGTGTCGGTCACCGCCAGATCGTTGTCGATGGTCTTGGGCACGCCGATGCAGGTCAGGTCGTAGCCGGAGGCCTTGGCCAGCTGTGAGACCTTCAGCGCGGTATCGGCCGAATCGTTGCCACCGTTGTAGAGGAACCAGCGCACGTCATGTGCGCGCAGCACCTCCAGCAGGCGGTCGTAGCGGGCGCGGTCGGCGTCCAGTGATTTCAGCTTGACCCGGCACGAGCCGAAGGCACCGCCCGGGGTATGAGCCAGGGCGCGGATCGCGGCGGCGCTCTCCTTGCTGGTGTCGATCAGCTCCTCGCGCAACGCACCGAGGATGCCGTTGCGGGCAGCCAGGACCTTGATGCCCTTGGCGCGGGCCTGCTCGATCACTGCCGCTGCGGTGGCATTGATGACCGCGGTGACGCCGCCGGACTGGGCATAAAGGAGAGTACCGTTGCGCATGCTTCTACCTGCTCGGGGGAGGGGACATTGCAGTGACATTACCCGTATGCGGTAAAGTGGCGCTATTGCGGTGCAGCGATACCGGTCCGTCCGGGGCGCGAACCTTCTTAATTTTCAACACGTTGGAGTCAGGTCAATGCGATTGGTTCTGTTGGGACCGCCCGGTTCGGGCAAGGGGACACAGGCGACGCGCCTGAAGGAAAAGCTGGGGATCGCCCACATTTCGACCGGTGACATGCTGCGCGCGGAAATCGCCGCCGGCACGGAGCTGGGCAAGCAGGCCAAGACGGTGATGGATGCCGGCAACCTGGTGTCGGACGACATCCTGCTGGGCATGCTGGAGTCGCGCCTGACCCAGGCTGATGTCGCCAAGGGCTTCATCCTTGATGGCTACCCGCGCAATGTGGCCCAGGCCAATGCGATGGACGGCCTGCTGGCCAAGATCGGCCAGCCGCTGGACGCCGTGGTGCAGCTGGACGTGGCCACCGAGCTGCTGGTCGATCGCATCGCCGGTCGTGCCAAGGAGCAGGGCCGCGCCGATGACAATCCGGAAGCGGTGCGCCAGCGCCTGCAGGTCTACAACGACCAGACCGCCCCGGTGGTCGATTTCTACGCCGGCCGTGGCACCCTGGCCCGCGTCGATGGCGTTGGTGAGCTGGACGAGATCGAAGCCCGCATCCTGGCAGCGATCAAGGCCTGATCCGGCAGGGCCGGCACGCGTCCGGCCCTTCGGGCGTAAAAAACACAGGCCTGGTCCGCGAGGATCAGGCCTGTGTCGTTTGATAGGCGCCAGCGGAGGGCTTGCTCAGGGCCCCGCAGCATGAGCTCCCTTGGGGATGGCCTCTTGGGGAGTAGGACCGGTTCGGGTACTGCGGCTGGCAGTTCGAATTGTGTCCGGGTTCACAGAACATCGCTATCGGGAATTCCCTGACAGATGATTGGAGTTTTCTCACATCCTGTGTAGGACTTGTCTTACCCGGGAGCGGACATTGGCCCTATACAGCCGTCATCGGTCACAATCCCCGGTCATGAGCAGCGTACATATCCTTGCAATCGCCGGCACCTTCATGGGCGGCGTGGCCGCCCTGGCGCGGGAACTGGGCCATACGGTCAGCGGCAGCGACCAGGCCATCTACCCGCCGATGTCGACCCAGCTCGAGCAGCTGGGCATCACCCTGGACCAGGGCTACCGCGCCGACAGCGTGCCGGCCGGTACCGACGACGTGGTGATCGGCAACGCACTCTCGCGCGGCAATGCCGCCGTTGAGGCCGTGCTCGACGCCGGCCAGCGCTACATTTCCGGTGCCCAGTGGCTGTCCGAACAGGTGCTGCCGGGCCGTGACACGCTGGCCGTGGCCGGCACCCACGGCAAGACCACCACCACCACCATCCTCACCTGGCTGCTGGAAAGCGCCGGTCGTTCGCCCGGTTTCCTGATCGGCGGCGTCGCCGAGGATTTCGGCGTCTCTGCCCGCCTGGGCCAGGGCCGCGAGTTCGTGGTCGAGGCCGACGAGTACGACACCGCATTCTTCGACAAGCGCAGCAAGTTCGTGCACTACCGGCCGCTGGTGGCCATCCTCAACAACCTTGAATACGACCACGCCGACATCTTCCCGGACGTGGCCGCGATCCAGCGCCAGTTCCATCACCTGGTGCGCACGGTGCCGGCGCGCGGCCGACTGATCGTCAACGGTGAGGATCAGCATCTGGCCGAAGTGCTGGCAATGGGCTGCTGGACCCCGGTCGAGCGTTTCGGATTCGATCCTTCGCTGGAATGGCATGCCGAGCTGCTGGCTGCCGATGGCAGTGCATTCCGTGTGCACCATCGTGGGCAGGCGCTGGGCGATGTGCAGTGGTCGCTGCTGGGCCGCCACAACGTGCTCAACGGCCTGGCCGCGTTGGCTGCCGCACATGCAGTGGGCGTGGCACCGGCCGAGGTGATCCCGGCATTGGCACGCTTCCGTAGCGTCAAGCGCCGTATGGAAGTGATCGGCAGCCATGACGGCATCACCGTCTACGACGATTTCGCCCACCACCCGACCGCGATCGCCACCACGCTGGAAGGCCTGCGTGCCAAGGTGGGCGATGCGCGCATCGTGGTCGCGATGGAACCCCGCAGCAACTCGATGCGACTGGGCGCACATGCGCAGGCGCTGGCACCGTCGCTGGTGCTGGCCGATGAAGTCGTGTTCCTGCATCGCCCGGAACTGGCCTGGGATGCTGCTGCGGTGATCGCCGAGGTGCGTGGCGAGGCGCACGCCGTGCCCGATACCGACGCGCTGCTGGCGCAATTGCAGGCCAGCGCGCGCAGTGGTGACCATGTGGTGTTCATGTCCAACGGTGGCTTCGACGGCGCACCGCGCCGCTTCCTTGCCGCGCTGCAGGCCCGATGAGCGTCGACGGTTCGCTGCCGCTGTTTCCGCTGCACACCACGCTGGTGCCAGGTGCGGCGGTGGGCCTGCGCGTGTTCGAACGCCGCTACCTGGATCTGGTCCGCGACAGCGGCCGCAGTGGTGAGGGCTTTGGTGTCTGCCTGATCCTCGACGGCCAGGAAGTGGGGGCCCCGGCGACACCGGCGGCGTATGGCGTGCAGGTACGCATCGAAGACTTCGATGTCGGCGCTGACGGCGTGCTGCAGCTGCGCCTGCGCGGCACCCGTCGTTTCCATGTCGAGCGCACGCGCGTGCGTGACAACGGGCTGGTGGTAGCCGACGTGCGTTGGTGCGATGAAGACCCTGACGACGAACTGCGGCCGCAGCATGCACTGCTGGCCACGGTGCTGGGGCACATCATCGAACAGGCCGGCGAGGCCTATGCGCCGGCCAATCCGGCGCTGCTGGACCAGGCCAGCTGGGTCGGCTGGCGGCTGGCCGAGCTGCTGCCGCTGAGCGAGCAGCAGCGCCTGCAGCTGCTGCAGATGGATGACCCGCACCAGCGCCTGCAGCAGTTGCTGGGCTGGATGCCGTAGAAGCCATCCACGCAGGGCGTGGATCTGCTGTAGAGCCGAGCCCATGCTCGGCCTGATGGATCCCGCGAAGAGCAGCCGAGCATGGGCTCGGCTCTACACTGGGTGATCGCGACCGGTACCGGTCAGGGCGTGGTGGTCTTCAACCGCAGCACCGGCAGCCCGGTTTCGCTGTGCACGTCCTCGCGTTGCGGAAGCTCCTGCACGGCCTCCTTCACCGCGTTCAAGGCCGGGTCGACGCCGCGCAGCGGATGCCACATGCCGATCCACTCGAAGTGACGCTCGTAGCGCAGGGTCTGTGCACTGCCCAGCCACAATGGCGTGTTGCCCGGCTGCAGCTGTGCCGGTGCCGGCCACAGGCGCAGCACGTAGCGCTCCTCCGGCTGCGCGCCCTGGCGCACCATCAGCAGTGCTTCCACACGGGTGTCCAGCGTGGCCGGCAGCACCGGCAGTTCGTCGGCGCCGGTGTTCTTGTCCAGCATCAGCAGCGCCTGCTGCCAGCCGGCCTGTTCCTGCCGCTTCCAGCCACGCGCTTCCAGCTGCGCCTGCAGTGGCGCCAATGGGCCCGCCACCTGCACGTCCAGCGGCCATCGCTGGTCGTCGTCGAACTCGTTGCGGCGCGCCGGCAGCGTCACCCAGTCGTGCTGCCACCAGGCCTGCATGTCCATCGCCTGTGGGGCCGGCAGGGTCGGTTCGAAGCGTTCCAGCTTCACCGGGATGTTGCGTGGCGCGTACCACATCGCCGCCACGGCGAAGACGCCGTAGAACAGCCACGCCACCGGCTTCACCCAGAACGAGCGGTTGAAGCGGCGGCGGTAGGCGATGCCCAGCACCAGCAGCCAGAACGTGCCGAACAGCATGCCGCCGATCACATCGCTCAGCCAATGCGCGCCCAGGTACAGGCGCGAGAAGCCGATCAGGCTGACCACGATGCCTGACACCAGGTAGGGCCAGACGCGGGTGCGGCCGGGCATCTCACGCGCGATCAATACCGCGAAGAAGCCGAAGGTGATGGTGGCCATGGTCACCGACACCGACGGGAAGCCGAAGCCGCTGCTGGCGTCGACCGGGCGCACCACATCCACGGTGGCACCGAGCAGCATGGTCAGCGCCAGGCCGAAGGCGAGGGCGGCGAGCCAGTGCGCGGCCGCCATCCAGCGCCGGCGCCAGATCAGGTAGCCCATTGCCGCCGCGGTGGCCGGCAGCAGTACCTGCCAGGCGCCCAGCGACGCCAGCGCGGCCATCGGGTAATCGGCCAGCGGGTTGCGCAGCGCCAGCATGGCCTGGTGTACGAGCAGGTCGATCGCCAGCGGCTCGCCGTGTGCGACCACCACGGTCAGCAGCGCGAACCAGCCCCAGCCCAGCACCAGCAGCATCAGCGCCAGCATCGCCAGCGGCACCGATTCACGGCGCTTGGGATCAAGCACGCCGACGGTGTAGCGGCCCAGCGTCGGGTGGCGGTTGGACCAGTCCAGCAGTCGCGCCAGCCAGTTGTCCATGCGCGCGGCCGACCAGCGGTAGCCGTACAGCACGATGGCCCAGACCAGGCCAAGGATCACTGACAGCAGGCCGACCACCACCACCAGTCGTCCGGCTACGGCGGCCACCGCGTCATACGCTTCACCGAGGATCCAGCCCGGGGCCAGGAACAGTACGGCCCAGGAGATGCTGGCGATGCCGCTGGCCTGCACGTAGCGGCTGGCGGGCATCTTCATCATGCCGGCGATGGCCGGCACGAACGGGCGGATTGCGCCCACGTAACGTGCGATCAGGATGCTCTTGAAGGCGTTGCGGCGGAACAGGTTCTCGCCGCGGTCGAGCAGCTGCGGATAACGGCTGAACGGCCACACGCCACGCAGGCGGTCGCCCCAGCGGCGGCCGATCCAGTAGCTGATACCGTCGCCGGCGAACGCGCCCAGCGCTGCAGCCGCTACCGCGTACGGCCCGGAGATCTGGCCCAGCCCGATGAACACGCCCACCGCGAACAGCAGTGGCAGCGCCGGCACGACGGCGCCAAGAATGATCACCGCATCGCAGAAGGCGATGAGGAAGATAACGGCACCCGCCAGCACGGGGTGAGCGGCAATCCACGCGAGCGTGGCGTCGATCCATGAAGAGTCCATTGTCCGATTATAGGGGCGTGAAGGTGACTGGTTCCCAGCCGCTTGGTGACCGTTTGCAACCGGCGCCATCGCCTAGAATGGGCCCATGCCGCATACGCCAGACGCTCCCCACCGTGCTTTGAAGGCCGACAGTTTCGGTCAGATCCTTCTGGTTGAAGGGCCCAATGGTCCGTTCGTGCGCCGCGATCTTGGCGCCACGCCGCTGTGGCTGCGGTTGCCGGCGTGGTGGCTTGCACGTCGCGAGGCACGCGCGCTGCGCCATATCCATGGCATGGCCGATGTGCCGCAGCTGCTGGCCTGGGATGGCCATCACCTGGACCGCAGCTTCATGGCCGGCGATGCCATGTACCAGCGCCCGCCGCGCGGCGATCTGGCCTGGTTCCGTTCCGCGCGCAGGCTGCTGCAGCAGCTGCATCGGAACGGCGTGGCCCACAACGATCTGGCGAAGGAGGCCAACTGGCTGGTGACCGAAGATGGCCGCCCGGCGCTGATCGACTTCCAGCTGGCGGTGATCGGCAACCCGCGCTCGCGCTGGATGCGGCTGCTGGCCCGCGAGGACCTGCGCCACCTGCTCAAGCACAAGCGCATGTACTGCCGTGAATCGCTCACCCCGGTGGAGAAGCGCGTGCTCAAGCGCACCTCGTGGGTGCGCGAACTGTGGTTTGCCACCGGCAAGCCGGTCTACCGCTTCGTTACCCGCCGCATCCTGCATTGGGAAGACAACGAAGGGCAGGGGCCGAAGCCGTGAAGGCTTCGCGGGTAGTGACCGGCCCACCGAGTGCCGACAGTGCGCTGCGTGCGCAGTTGCCCGGTGCCGACTTCGTGCACGCCTGCCAGGCGACGACCCGTCGCGATGGGCGCTCGGCCTTGCAGGCCTATCGCGATATGGCGGCGACCATTCCCGGCTGGTTCGATGGGCTGATGGCGCTGCGCAACCACGGCATGCGCCTGCTCGGCATGAAGCATCTGGGATCGTTGCGTGCGATGCAGGTGGTCGAAGATCCTCAACCCGGCCAGCGGCTGGGCATCTTCACCCTGCAGTCGCTGCACGACGATGCCATCGTGCTGGAAGACGACGACCGCCATCTTCGCGTGCAGCTGGCCCTGCAGTGGCAGGGCGATGTGCTGGAAGTAACGACGGTGGTGCATACACACAACGCGTTCGGGCGTGCGTACATGCTGCCGGTTGCCCCGGTGCATCGGTTGATCGTGCCGCATCTGCTGGAAAAGCAGGTGCAGTTGTACCGGTAGATCCACGCCATGCGTGGATGCGCCGGGCAGAGCCGTATTGTAGAGCCGAGCCATGCTCAGCTGCATTCAATGAGCCGAGCGAGGCTCGGCTCTACAGAGGCCGGTGGCCTTACGGCGTCGCCGGCACGACCTGCTGGCCGATGAAGTTGCGCTTGGCGTCGAAGTCGTAGGCGATCTGCAACTGCCCGACATCCGGGCAAGCGTGGCAGTCGCGCAGCGGCGTGCGGTACATCACGCGGATGCCGCCGTTTTCCAGTGGCGAGGCGCCGGCCGACTGTGCCGGTGCGAACGGCGTGGCCTGCGGGTGGTCCTTCAGCAGGGCCTGTACAGCGGGGTCGGCACGCAGGGTGTCGTCCAGCTGCACGGCATCCACATCGATGCGCTTGCCACTGGCATCGACCAGGCGGGTGCCTTCATTGGTGTTGGCGCGGAACGGATACTCGACCGTGGCAATGCCCAGTCCTTCGCTCTCGTGCCACGCGGTCACATAGGCCAGCTCGCCGCCGGTGGACAACTGTTCGGCGGCGGTGATGGCATCGGCACTGGCGCCACCGGCGCGCATCGCATCGCGCAGGCAATCGCGGGTGGCCGCGTTCTCGCCCTGGCGGCAGGCGTTGAGGTCGCCATCCCAGACCACCGCCTCGCTCCAGCGCATCTTGCCGTCGGCGGCGGCCTTCTCCGCACTGGGCGCGTCACCGGCGGGCGGCTCCTTTCCGGGTTCCGGCGAACGGCCCTGGCAGGCGGTCAGCAGGACAAGCCCCATGGCAGGCAGCAACAGGCGGGAACGGCGCATGGCGTGAACCTCGTGCGTTGTCTGGAGGCCCGAGTATCGTCAAGGGCGGGTGAACTCCGCGTCGGCGCGGCATACTAGCGGCTCATTGCATACGCTGGAGTGTGGAACGTGGGCAGTCTGCAGGGCAAAACGCTTTTCATCACCGGTGCCTCGCGTGGCATCGGCCTGGCCATCGCACTGCGCGCTGCGCGCGACGGCGCCAACGTGGCCATTGCGGCCAAGTCGTCGGTGCCGAATCCCAAGCTGCCGGGCACCATCCATACCGCAGCCGAAGCGGTCACAGCCGCGGGCGGCCAGGGCCTGGCGCTGAAGTGCGACATCCGCGAGGAAGAGCAGGTACAGGCCGCAGTTGCCGCCACGGTCGACACCTTCGGTGGCATCGACATCCTGATCAACAACGCCAGCGCGATCTGGTTGCGCGGCACGCTGGAAACGCCGATGAAGCGTTTCGACCTGATGCAGCAGGTCAATTCGCGCGGCAGCTTCCTGTGCGCGCAGGCCTGCCTACCGTACCTGCTGCAGGCGCCGAACCCCCACATCCTGACCCTGGCGCCGCCGCCGAGCCTGGAGCCGAAATGGTGGGGTGCACATACCGGCTACACGCTGGCGAAGATGGGCATGAGCTTCGTCACCCTGGGCCTGGCCGCGGAATTCGGTCCGCAGGGCGTGGCGGTGAATGCGCTGTGGCCGCGCACGGTCATCGCCACTGATGCGATCAACATGATTCCGGGCGTGGATGCGGCCGGCTGCCGCACGCCGCAGATCATGGCCGATGCCGCGCATGCGGTGCTGGTGCGCGAAGCGGCGGGTTTCCACGGTCGGTTCCTGATCGACGATGAAGTGCTGGCGCAGGTCGGCATCACCGATCTTTCGGGCTACGCGGTGGATCCGTCGCGTCCGTTGCTGCCGGATCTGTTCCTGGATTGATCGCCTGTCGCCGGAACAGGCCGAGGGCTGCGACCCTCGGCCTGCTGCGCTAGAATGCGTGGCTGTAATCGTTTTCAACAGGGATGTAAGCACATGTCACGCACTCTTTCCGTCGCGGCGCTGGCCGCTTCGCTGTCGTTGATCCTGACCGCCTGCGGTGGCAAGGCACCGGCAGATGGGGGCGGCGCCGCTGCCTCCGGCACGCCGGACGCCAGCGCTGCCCCGTCTGACACACAGCAGCAGTTGACCGCCAAGCTCAACGCTTACATCGGCTGCTTCAACGCGCTGGATTCGAAAACCCACGGCAGCATCCAGTCCTACACACGCTGGATCAAGGACGTCGACGTTGGCCCGACCGGACGCGAGACGCACGTGTACGGACCGTTCGAGATCAGCGATTACGACATGAAACAGTGCGACGCCCCGGTAACCGAGGCGATCGCCGCCAAGCCGGCGCTGACCGATCTCGATGCTGCTGCAGGCAATTACCAGCAGGCGCTGAAGGCGCTGGTGCCGGTCAGCAAGGACGCGCACGACTACTACGATCGCCAGGACTACGAAGACGACCAGTTTGCCAAGGGCAAGCAGCTGCACGCGCCCTTGATGGCCGCCTTCAAGGATTTCGTGGCTGCCAGCGAAACGTTCAACGCCGAGCTGGAGCGTCAGAACGACGCCGCCCAGCGCGAACAGCTCAAGGCGCTGGAGCAGGCCGAGGGTCGCACGCGCGAGTACTACCGTCTGGCGATGATGCTGGAAGCCAAGGCGATCATGGATCTGATGAGCGAGGATGATTTCGATCAGGCCAAGGCCCGCGAACGCCTGGATGCCTTCAACCGCATTTCCGATGAAGCACATGCGAAGGTGGCTGATCAGGAGCCGGGCAAGCTGGACTGGAGCAGCTTCGAGCGCGAGGCCGAGAACTTCCGGCGCGAAGGCAAGGAGCGGCTGCAGCGCGTCAGCGAGAAAAAGCCTTACACCGATTTCGAACGACGCATGCTTGATTCGCCGTCGATGGCGCCGCGCGGTTCGGCCAGCAAGCTGATGCAGGAATACAACTCGCTGGTCTTCCAGAGCAACCGCCAGTAGCGCTCCCGCTCATGGCGTGATCAGCGAGCGCCGGTGTACATCGCCGGCGCTCGCATCAATGGTTGAACGCATCCGGCAGCTTGCCACCGCACTTGCGGCAGTGCAGTGCATCCGGTTCATGACCTTCCAGGCCACAGTCCGGGCAGCCACGCGCATCACGGCGCGCGGCCTGTTCGGCTTCACGCATGGTGCTGGCCAGTTCGGCGGTGTAGATGCCGGTGGGTACGGCGATGATGCTGTAGCCGATCAGGATCAGCACCGACGTGACGAAGCGGCCGAGCACGGTCTGCGGCACGATGTCACCGAAGCCGACCGTGGCCATGGTCACCACCGCCCAGTACATGCTGGCCGGGATATTGGTGAAGCCGTGTTCGGGGCCTTCGATCACGTACATCAGCGCACCGGCGATGATGGTGATGGTGATCACCGTGAACAGGAACACCAGCACCTTGCGACGGCTGCGCCACAGCGACGTCATGAGGACGCCGCTTTCCTCGATGTAGCGGGTCAGCTTCAGGATGCGGAACACCCGCAGGATGCGTAGCGCGCGCACCACCAGCAGGCTCTGCGCGCCGGGGATGAACATCGACAGGTAGGCGGGCAGGATCGACAGCAGGTCGATGATGCCCCAGATGCTCACCGCATACCGCAGCGGGCGCTTGACCACCGCCAGCCGCAGCAGGTACTCGGCGGTGAAGATGATCGTGAAGCCCCATTCCAGGATGTACAGGCCGGTGGACCATTCGGCATGCAGGTGCTGCACGCTGTCGATCATCACCACCAGGATGCTGGCGACGATCGCTACCACCAGGATCAGGTCGAAATTGCGCGAGGGCCGGGTGTCGTGGCGGTAGATGATGTCGAACCACCGACGGCGCCAGCCGGTCTCGGTGGCGGGGTTCAGCTGGGGGGCGGAAAACGGTCGCATGCGCGCATTGTGCCGCAGGGGTTCCGGCGCGAGAATGGGGATTCCTGAACCCTGCCGACTGCCATGACCGCCGCTACCGATCCGCTGATCTCCCTTTCGCACTATTACCTGCCGGTCTACAAGCCCCGCCAGGTGGTACTGGAGCGAGGCCAGGGCGCCCGCGTGTGGGACAGCCAGGGCCGTGAGTTCATCGACCTGGCCGCCGGCATCGCCGTGTGTGGCCTCGGCCACAACGATCCAGACCTGGTGGCCGCGCTGGTCGAACAGGCCGGCAAGCTCTGGCACACCAGCAACGTGTTCTACAGCGCGCCGCCGCTGCACCTGGCCGAAGAACTGGTCAAGGCCAGCCGCTTCGCCGAGCGCGTGTTCCTGTGCAACTCCGGCGCTGAAGCCAACGAAGTGGCGATCAAGATGGTCCGCAAGTGGGCCTCCAGCCAGGGCCGCCCGGCCGACAAGCGCGTCATCATTACCTTCCGCGGCAGCTTCCACGGCCGCACCATGGGCGCGGTCACCGCTACTGCCCAGCCGAAGTACCAGGAAGGCTACGAGCCGCTGCCGGGTGGCTTCCGCTACATCGATTTCAACGACGAAGTGCAGCTGGAAACCGCGATGGCCGCCGGTGACGTGGCTGCGGTGATGCTGGAGCCGATCCAGGGCGAGGGCGGCGTGATGCCGGCCAAGTCCGGCTTCCTCAAGCGCGTGCGCGAACTGTGCGACCAGCACAACGCATTGCTGGTGCTGGACGAGATCCAGGCCGGCATGGGCCGCACCGGTACGCTGTTCGCGCACTGGCAGGACGACGTGGTGCCGGATATGGTCACCCTGGCCAAGGCGCTGGGTGGCGGCTTCCCGATCGGTGCGATGCTGGCCGGCCCGAAGGTGGCCGAAACCATGCAGTTCGGTGCGCACGGCACCACCTTCGGTGGCAACCCGCTGGCGGCTGCGGTGGCCCGCGTGGCACTGCGCAAGCTGGCCTCGGCGGAGATCGCTGCCAACGTCAGCCGCCAGTCGAAGGCGCTGCGCGATGGCTTCGCCCGCATCAATGACGAGTTCGGTGTGTTCAGCGACGTGCGTGGTCGTGGCCTGATGCTGGGCGCGGTGCTGAGCAAGGACTTCGCCGGCCAGGCCGGTGCGATCCTCGACCACGCCGCCGAGCAGGGTCTGCTGACCTTGCAGGCCGGCCCGGACGTGCTGCGCTTCGTGCCGTCGCTGAACATCACCGACGAGGAAGTGGCCGAAGGCCTGAAGCGCCTGCGTGCGGCGATTGCCGGGTTCATTGCGGCGCGCTGAACCCGGCAGCAACAGCTGTAGAGCCGAGCCCACGCTCGGCTGCTGTTGCCTGACACTGCGATGAGCCGAGCATGGGCTCGGCTCTACAGTGGTTCACGCAATCCGATAACGCTTCAACACCTTCCCCAATCCCCGGCCATCGCGCACGGTTTCCGCGTGCAGGCCGGCGGCGCGTGCGCCGCGTACGTTGGCGAACAGGTCATCGACGAACAGCGTGCGTGCAGGCACCACCCCCAGCGCCTCCAGCGTGCGCAGGAAGACTTCGGGTGCGGGTTTGCGCAGGCCGAAATCCGCGCTGCAGAACACGCGCTCCCGCAGGGCCGGGGACAGCTCCGGCAGCAGGGTGGGCAACACCTGTTTCATCAGCGCGCCGTTGTTGGTCAGTACCGCCATTGGCAGCTGCAGGGCCTGCAGCCGCTGCAACACCGCAGCCTGCGGATGGCTGGCGGCCCGCCGCGCGGCGATCCATGCAGCCACATCGACAGTCGTGCCCAGAAGCTCTCCCAACTGCGCCAGATAGGCCGGGCCATCCAGCGTGCCATTGTCATGCGCCGCTTCCAGTCCGCTGTCGTACATCGCAGCCTGCACCGCCGCAGCGGGAATCTGCAGTGCCTGTGCCAGGTGCAGTACACGTTGCACGCGCTGGTAGTGCACCAGCACGCCATCCACATCCAGCAGCAACAGATCGATCCGCATCGGCCGAGCATGCCATTGCAATGAACACTCGGGAAACCCTGGAGCAGCCATGCGACAGACGGTCGCAGACGCGGCCATGGGGGGCTGCCTAGAATGGCGCTTGAATCCGCAGGAGATGCAACGATGAAGGCTTGGAGGGTGGCAGTGGGACTGGGCGCGCTGATGCTGGCGCCGTCGGCGATGGCGCGGGTGTGTGCGGTGAGCATCGACAGCACGGACCAGATGAGCTTCAGCAGCCGCGAGATCAAGGTCGCCGCCGATTGCACCGCCGTGGACCTGACCCTGCGCCACACCGGCAAGCTGGCCGCCACCGCGATGGGCCACAACTGGGTGTTGACCCGCAGTGCCGATTACCAGCCGGTGGCGATGGCGGGCATGTGCATGACCCTGGCCGACAGCTACCTGCCGAAGGCCGACAAGCGCGTGCTGGCGCACACCAAGGTGATCGGCGGTGGCGAAACCACACGCGTGCGTTTCTCTACCCAGGGCCTGCAGAAGGGCGGTGACTACACCTTCTTCTGCTCGTTCCCCGGCCATTTCGCGATGATGAAGGGCAAATTCGTCTTCGGTTGAAAAAAAGGGGACGGAGGGGATTAAGTCGTTTGTGCACAAACGACTTAATCCC
>NZ_JAWJTI010000035.1:0-40215 GCF_032911525.1 Stenotrophomonas veracruzanensis | reverse complement strand
GCCATCCATGGCGCCAACGGTCCTGCCTGCCCACACCGCCCCACCTCTGACAGATATTCGCGGCTGTTGGTAGGTGTCGACCTTGGTCGACACGACAGATCCACGCCATGCGTGGATGAATCTCGATCGACATCGAATATTTCGATATCGGAACGATCTGAGCCGAGCATGGCTCGGCTCTACAAAAAATGCCGACAGATCGCAGAAAACTGTCGAAGGCGGGGTGGGTCCGGTTGCGGGAGTGTCCGCGGCATGGATGCCGCGGCCAAGCCCCCATGGATGGGTTTACGGCGTCTCCCGCAACCGGACCCACCCCGCCATCCTTCAGGAACCCCGCTTCTGCTGTTGCTTCGGCCGTTGCTGTTGCTTGCGCCTCTGCGGGTGCAGGGCGCAGCCCTGCCGAGCAACCCTATACTTGCCGCCGTGACTGCCTTCCCTGCCCTCGTTCCGCTGGATGCGCCGCTGCTGGTGGGCTACAGCGGTGGTGTCGACTCCACCGTGCTGCTGCATTGGCTGTGGCGCTGCGCGCAAGCTTCCGGCACTGCGCTGCGCGCGGTGCACGTGCACCACGGCCTGCAGCCCGATGCGGATGGGTGGGTGCTGCACTGCCAGCAGCAATGCGACGCCTGGGGCATTGAGCTGGCCGTGCATCGCGTGCAGGTCGAGAACGGCACAGGCCTGGGCACCGAGGGTGCCGCGCGACTGGCGCGACGCGCCGCATTCGCGGCCGAGCTGCGCGACGGCGAAACGCTGGCACTGGCGCAGCATCAGGACGACCAGGCCGAGACCTTCCTGTTGCGCGCCCTGCGCGCTTCCGGCGTCGATGGCCTGGCGGCGATGTCCACGCACGGCCGCCTTGGCGAAAATCCCTTGTGGCGGCCGCTGCTGGCGGTCCCGCGCAGTGCGCTGCTCGATTACGCGCGCCACCATGTGCTGCACTGGATCGAAGACCCCAGCAATGGCGACGACCACGCCGATCGCAACTTCCTGCGCCTGCAGGTGCTGCCGCTGTTGCGCCAACGCTGGCCGCATGCCGCTGCGGCAATGGCGGGCAGCGCAGCGCATTGCGGGCAGACCCGCGAACTCCTCGATGAGGAAGACGCCGAGCTGATCGCACACCTGGAAGTCGCTCCACGCGTGCTGTCGCTGCAGCTGCTGCGCCAGGTCTCACCGGGTCGTGCCGCACGCGTGCTGCGTGCCTGGGTGGCCGGCCACGGTGCGGCACCGCTGCCGGCCACGGTGCTGCAGCAGGCGCTGGACGAGCTGCTGCCGGCCGACAACGATCGTCAGGCCCGTGTGAGCTGGCACGATCACGCGATCCAGCAATGGCGCGACCACGCCTACCTGCTGCCGGCCCGGCTGCCTGCGCTTCCCCTCGAGTGGCAGGTCGAATGGGATGGCCGCGCACCGCTGCCGCTGCCCGATGGCGGACAGCTGCGCCTGCAGGGCACCCCGGCCTTCGAACGCCCGCTGCAGGTCCGTGCACGCGTGGGCGGTGAGCGCATTCTGCTGCCCGGTCGCCAGCATTCGAAGGCGTTGAAGGACTGCCTGCAACGCGAACACCTCGCCCCGTGGCGACGCGCGCAGCTGCCGCTGATCTTTGATGGCCCGCAGTTGCTGGCCGCCGCCGACGTGGTCATCGCGGCCCCTCTGCAGGCCTGGTTGCAGGCCCATGATGCTCAGCTGCAGTGGCGTCCCGGCGGCTGGTGAATTGACCCCCGCGCGCGGCCCGTCCACACTTGCCACATGGCCAAGAAGTCCCCCGAAAACGCCTCCCCGGTTGCCCAGTTCGAGCAGTCGCTCGAATCGCTGGAACAGCTGGTGGAGCAGATGGAAACCGGCGAGCTGAGCCTGGAAGCCTCGCTCAGTGCTTACGAACGTGGCGTCGGTCTGTATCGCCAGTGCCAGCAGGCGCTGGAACAGGCAGAACTGCGCGTGCGCCTGCTCAGCGATCCGGCGCAGCCGGAAGCCTCCGAGCCCTTCGATCCGCCCAGCCATGACGGCTGAGGTTCTGTTCGCGCGCTGGCGCGACCGTATCGAAAGCCAGCTCGACGCCGCCCTGCCCTCGCCTGCCGAAGCACCGCAGCGCCTGCACCAGGCCATGCGCTATTCGGTGCTGGGCGGTGGCAAGCGCATGCGGCCGCTGCTGGTGTACGCCAGTGGCCACCTGTTCGGTGCGCAGCCGGAACATCTGGATGCGGCGGCGATGGCGGTCGAGCTGATCCACGCCTATTCGCTGGTGCATGACGACCTGCCGGCGATGGATGACGACGCGCTGCGCCGTGGCAAGCCGACCACCCACATCGCCTTCGACGAAGCTACCGCAATCCTCGCCGGCGACGCCCTGCAGACCCGTGCCTTCGGCCTGCTGGCCGATGCGCCGCTGCCGGCAACGTTGCGCGTAGCCTGCCTGCAGACCCTGGCCCACGCCTCCGGCGCGTCCGGCATGTGCGGCGGCCAGGCCCTGGACATCGATGCCACCGGCCAGCAACAGACGCTGGCGGCGCTGACCCGCATGCACGCGCTGAAGACCGGCGCGCTGATCCGCGCGGCGGTACGCATGGGCGGACTGTGCGGCCAGGCTCACGAACCGCAGTTGGCCCAGCTGGACAGCTTCGCCGACGCGCTCGGCCTGGCCTTCCAGGTCCGCGACGATATCCTCGATGTCGAGGCCAGTTCCGAGCAGCTGGGCAAGACCGCCGGCAAGGACCAGGCGCAGGACAAGAGCACCTTCCCCGCGCTGCTTGGCATGGACAGCGCAAAGGCCCAGCTGCACGAGCTCGCAGCGCGCATGCAGGCGATCCTGGCCGGATACGGCGAAGAGGCCGATGCACTGCGTGCGCTGGCGACGCTGGCAGTCGAACGCGATCATTGATCGCTGCGCGCTCGGCGGGCACCGCCCGCAGCTCGCCGCACATGAAAACGCCCGGCAGTGCCGGGCGTTTTCAGTTCCGCATGCAGCCGGTCTTACTTGATCAGGCGCAGAGTGAACGGGTAGCGGTAGGCTTCGCCGTTGTTGGCCTTCACTGCAGCGATGATGCAGAACACCAGGTTGATGACGCCGACGATCGGGGCCAGGATGCCGCCGATGATCACGATCATCAGGATGATGCTGATGACCATGGCAATGGTCACGGTGATCTGGAAGTTCAGGGCTTCCTTGGCCTGGTCGGTCACGAAGGCCTTGCCAGCATCGTCCTTGTTGATCAGCCAGATGATCAGCGCGCCGATGAAGCCGGTGAAGATGCCCAGCAGGTGCGCGGCCAGGGCCATGGTGCGCTGGTCGGCCGGGGCATCGGTGGTTGCCGGCGGCGGCGGGACGTTATCGAATTCGCTCACGACAAAACTCCTTTTCATTGGGTGGTCTTGACCCACCAGCACCAAGCTGGTTGCGTCAGGCGGGCATAGCTTACGCCATCAATGCCATCAATCATTACCGGCGATGGTCATCCGCCCCAGCAGGATCGAACCGGTCCGGATGTGCGAGCGCGGGTCGACGTCGCTGCCGACCGCCTCGATGCTGCTGAACATCTCGCGCAGGTTGCCAGCGATGGTGATGCCGTCCACCGGGTACTGGATCTCGCCGTTCTCGACGCGGAAGCCGCCGGCACCGCGCGAGTAGTCGCCGGTCACCCCGTTCACGCCCTGCCCCATCAACTCGGTCACCAGCAGACCATCGCCCATCTGCCGCGCGATCTCCTGCAGGGGGCCCGCGTTGGCGGCCAGCTGCAGGTTGTGCACGCCGCCCGCATTGGCGGTGGTCTGCAGGCCCAGCTTGCGCGCCGAATAGCTGCCCAGAACGTAGCGCTGCAGCACACCGTCACGGACCAGCGCCGAAGCACGGGTGGCCACGCCGTCGCCGTCGAAGGCGGCCGAGCGCAGGCCACGGCGCAGGTGGGGCAGTTCCTCGATCTGCATCCAGTCCGGGAACAGCTGCTGGCCAACGCTGTCCAGCAGGAAGCTGGCCTGGCGGTACAGGGCACCGCCGGACACTGCCGACAGCAGGTGGCCGACCAGGCTTCGCGCCACTTCCGGGGCAAACAGTACCGGCATGCTGCCGGTGGCCATCGAACGAGGCTGCAGGCGGGCGACGGTGCGCTCGGCGGCACGACGACCGACCAGGCCCACCTCCTCCAGATCCTCACGGGCCAGCGCGCTGGTGTACCAGCCATCGCGCTGCATGCCGTCGCCCTGGCCGGCAATCAGCGCACAGCCCACCGAATGATGGGTGCCACGCTCACGGCCGAAAAAGCCATGCGAATTGGCGTACACCGACAGGCTCTGCATGCTCGACACCGAGGCGCCGTCGGAATTGCGGATCTGCGCATCGGCCTCGCGGCCGGCGTTTTCACAGGCCAGGGCGAGGTCCACCGCCTCGTCGGCCTGCAGCGCCCAGGGGTGCCAACTGTCCAGGTCGGGGAAATCGGTCGCCATCAGCGCCGCCTCGGCCAGGCCGGCAGCCGGGTCGTCCTCGGTATGGCGGGCGATCGCGCAGGCCTGCTCGACCGTGGCGGCAAGGCTGGCCTCGTTCAGGTCGCCGGTGCTGGCGCTGCCCTTGCGTTGGCCAAAATAGACGGTGACGGCGATACCGCGGTCACGGGTGGACTGCACGGTCTCAACTTCGCCAAGGCGGACATTGACCTCCAGGCCACGGTCCTCGCTGCAGCTGACCTCTGCCTGGCTGGCGCCCAGCGCACGGGCACGGTCGAGCAGCTGCTGGGAGAGGTCGGCCAGCCGTTCCAGCCGGGCCGGGCTGTCGTCGCCGACAGCGACTTCAGGGGCGATCACGTTCAATGCTTTATCCTGTACGGGTTGGGCCCGGCATCACGCCGGGCGACTTTTTTTGAGATCAGGTAGGAACGATGCGCGGACGCGACGAAGAAACCGGTGAATTCCACGACAAGAGCCGCAGCCAGAACCGGCGCGACGCGCTCGACGTCCTGGCCCTGGGCGAGAAGCTGGTGTCGTTGACCCCCGCCCAGCTGGCGCGCCTGCCGATCCCGGAAGACCTGCTGCCGCATATCGCCGAGTGCAAGCGCATCACCGCCCACATCGCCCACAAGCGCCAGCTGGCGTTCCTGGCCAAGCACATGCGCCGCGAAGAAGACGCCACGCTGGATGCGATCCGCGATGCGCTGGACGCCAACAGTGAAACCGGCCGCCGCGAAGTGGCGATGATGCACCGCGTGGAAGACTGGCGCGAGCGCCTGTTGGCCGAAGGTGACAAGGCGCTGGCCGCCCTGCTGGACGATTACCCGCAGGCCGACCGCCAGCAGCTGCGCACGCTGGTGCGCAACGCGCAGGCCGAGAAGGCGAAGAACAAGCCGCCGCGCGCCTACCGCGAGATCTTCCAGGTGCTGCGCGCGCTGATGCTGCCGGCCGCGCTGGGCCTGAAGGCCGGCGCCGAAGGCGCCGACCCCGTCGAGACCGACGAAGCCGACGAGGACTGAGTCCGCGCCCGCCTGGGCGGTGGCACTGGCCATCGCCCGGCTCAGGCCTGGGTACCGCCGACGGTGATGCCCTCGATCAACAGCGAGGGCTGGCCGACACCCACGGGCACGCTCTGCCCATCCTTGCCGCAGATGCCCACGCCCTCGTCCAGGGCCAGGTCGTTGCCGACCATGCGCACCTTCTGCATGGTTTCCGGACCGTTGCCGATCAGGGTCGCGCCTTTCACCGGTGAGGTGATGCGGCCATCCTCGATCAGGTAGGCCTCGGTAGCCGAGAACACGTACTTGCCGCTGGTGATGTCGACCTGGCCGCCGCCGAAGTTGACCGCGTACAGGCCCTTCTTCACCGAACGGATCATCTCCTGCGGGTCGTGCTGGCCGGCACGCATGTAGGTGTTGGTCATGCGCGGCATGGTCATGTGCGCGAACGATTCGCGGCGGCCATTGCCGGTCGGCGCCACACCCATCAGGCGCGCATTGAGGCTGTCCTGCATGTAGCCGACCAGGATGCCGTCCTCGATCAGCGTCGTGCACTGGCTGGGATGCCCCTCGTCGTCGATGTTCAACGAACCACGGCGTCCGTCCAGCGTGCCGTCATCGACGATCGTCACGCCCGGGGCGGCAACGCGCTCGCCGATGCGGCCCGCGTAGACGCTGGTTCCCTTGCGGTTGAAGTCGCCTTCCAGGCCATGGCCAACCGCTTCATGCAGCAGCACGCCAGGCCAGCCCGGGCCCAGTACCACCGGCATCACGCCGGCCGGTGCCGGTACCGCTTCAAGGTTCACCAGCGCCTGGCGCAGCGCCTCACGGGCGAAGGCTTCCGGGCGGCCGTCGGCGAACAGCTCCTCATAGCCATAGCGGCCACCGCCACCGGCATAGCCGGACTCGCGCCGGCCGTTGTGCTCGACGATCACCTGCACGTTCAGGCGCACCAGCGGACGCACGTCGGCGCCCAGCACGCCGTCGCTGCGGGCGATCAGCACCGTGTCGACGCCACCGGACAGGCTGACCATCACCTGCTTCACGCGCGGGTCGGCGGCCCGCAGGTAACCGTCCAGGCGCTTGAGCACTTCGACCTTGGCTTCGTTGCCGATGCCGTCGATCGGGTCCAGCGCCGGATACAGCGCGCGCGCATTGCCCCGCAGCAGCGAACGCCCGGTCTGGGCGCCACCTTCGCGCGAAATCGCACGTGCGGACTGCGCCGCAGCCAGCAGCGCATCGGCATGGATGTCATCGGAGTAGGCGAAGCCGGTCTTCTCGCCGGAAATCGCGCGCACACCCACGCCCTGCTCGATGGAATGGGCACCGTCCTTGACGATGCCATCCTCCACGCTCCAGCTCTCGCGGCGGGCGTGCTGGAAATAAAGGTCACCAAAGTCCACACCGGGGCCGAGCAAATGCCCGAAGGTGCGCTCCAGGCCAGCGGTATCCAGGCCACCAGGGCGCAACAGGCGGTCTTGGGCAAGCGTCAGGGCGATATCAGTCATGGTCCTCGATCTGGGGATTCGGGGGCGCTCAGGCAAGCCCCGTGAACGGGAACACCATGCTCAGCGTGAACGCGAGCGTGGCAGGTCGGTCACCGTCGGCGGAACCGCCGGCGCCGGTGTGGGTGCGGGCGGTGTCTTCTCGCGGCTGCGTTCGATCACTTCCACCTTCGGCTCCTTCCATGGACCGGTCACCTTGTAGGTGCGGGCGCCGATTTCGCCCAACGGTTTGGACAATACCGCATTGGTGGCGGCGCCGAGTGCCGCACCTACCGGGCCACCCGCCACCGCGCCGACCACGGTCAGCAGGTTGCCGGCGCGCGGGTTGACGTCGATGGTCTGGTCGAACTGCTGGTTGCGCAGGTCGGCCTGGCCGCGGATGGTGATGTTCGCCGCCGGACCCTCGATCAGCACTTTGTCGGTACGGGCCATGCCCTGGCCGAACTGCACGCTGCCATCGACCTGGTTGAACGCAAAGCCCTTGGAGAAGAAATCGCGGAAGTCGAACATCAGGCGCCGCGGCAGCTGCGCGACACTGAGCAGGCCGAGCACTCGACCTGCGCCGGGCTCCAGCTCCAGCAACTGGCCGTTGCGCGCGTGCAGATCGAGCCGGCCCTGCAGAGTGGCCAGCTGGAAGTCCGAGGGGCCGCCGCTCCACGAGGCCTGCAGCTGGGCCTGACCGGAGCCGCCGCGCAGCTGGCCACCGTAGTCCAGGTTCTGCATCAGGCCGCCCAGGTCTTCACTGCGCACCTGTGCGGTCAGCTCGGTGCGGGCACCGCCGGTGCGGCCCAGCCAGCGACCGCTGATGTCGATCTCCTGGTCCGGCGCACGGAAGCGCAGCTCGTCCACGTTCAGGCCATTGGCCAGCGGCCGCGTACGCAGCACCGCCTGGCCGAGTACGACCTTGCCGAACTGCAGATCGGCAATGTCCAGCGCGAACGGCGGCAGCTTTGCCGGATCCATGTCGTTGGCGCCGGCCTGTACCCGCGCGGGCGCAGCCGGTGCACCCGGTGCGGCCGGCAGCGACTGCCAGTGCACACGGTCGAGCTGGCCGCTGATGGTGCCGCCCTCTGCATTGGGAACAGTCAAACGGCCTGCCAGCGACGGCCCATCCAGGCGTACATCCAGCGCCTGCGGGCCCGGCTGCAGTTTCAGCCGCGTCTGCTCGAAGACGCCGCCGATCAGCATCAATTTGCCGACCTGCACGTCCACCGCACGCAGCGGCATGCCGTCATCGTCCCCGCCTCCACGCGCCAGGCTGATCCACTCCAGCGCATCCAGGGTCGGGCTGCGGCCGTTGACGGTCAGCCCGCTCGGTGGCGGCTCACGGTCGACGTGGTCGCTGCCGAGCGTGACCTGTACACCGGTCTGGTTGTTGTGGCTGCGCGCGGCCAGGGCCAGACGCTGGCCAAAGGCCACGTCGATGCGGCCAGCCCCCATCGGCAGCTGCGCGGCCACGGTGGTCGCCAGCGGTTCGGCGGCCGGCTTGTCCAGCGGCGCCGGCAGATCCAGGCGGGTGCCCACCAGATCCGAACTCAGGCGCAGTTCGCTGGGCGGCGCAGGCGCCCCGGGAGCGACCTTGGGCAGGTTGACCGCGATCGTCCATGGGGAGGTACCGGTGATGTAGGGCTTGAGCCAGGCCATCTCCGGTGCGCGGTCGATCAGCACGCCAGCATCAAGCGTGGCCGACAGCTTCGATTCGAAGGCCAGTTTGCTGTCGTGCACGTAGCCACCGGCACGCAGGCTCAGGCGGCCGTCCTGGCCGAGGTGGCGCACCGCCAGTTCCTCGGCGCCGAAACCGCCGTTGCTGTAGCGCGCCTGCCCGTGCATGTTGTCGAAGGCGAGCTGGAAACGCTTGTCCACCAGCTTCACGCCGGCCAGATCGACTGTCCCCTGCAGGTGACCGCCACCTTCATCGTGATGCAGCGGCTGCAGCAGATCGAAGGTCACATGCGCCGGGCCAGCAGCGGTGAGGTTGTCCAGGGTATCGCCGTATTCCTTGTGCAATGGGCTCTGCCGCAGCATTGCCAGCAGTCTGCCGGCCTCGCTCTGCGCATCGGCACGCACGTACAGAGGCTGCTGCCCGAAGTCCTGGATGCCCGCCTCGAATTTCTGCACCGCTACACCGGCCAGGTCGCCGCGCCCATGCATGTCGAAGCCGGGGCCGATGAAGGCGATATCGGCATCGACCTGGCTCATCAGCGGCCAGTCGTGCTGGAAGCGGATGTCGCCGTTGGTGATGTGGCCGGTGGCCTCGAAGCGGCCATCGTTGTTGTCGAACGGCCAGTCGTCCAGGTCACCGCTGACCAGGCCGATGCCATTTCGCACCTGGCCGCCGGCCAGCGCCATGTCCAGCCAGTCGGTGGCGCCCTTGCTCATCCTGGAGTGGATCCAGAAGCGCTTGGCCGCCGTCATCGGCACATCGTCCAGCTTGGCCGCCAACTGCAGCCAGGGCCGCGTGCCGTCGCCCTGGAACCAGACACCACCGCGCACATCGGCCGCGTAGTCGGTGCCTTCCACACGCATCGCCGCAGTGCCGATACGCCAGCCACCGCCCTCGTCACGCCAGCCCACGATCTGTCCAGCCAGGTGCAGGTCATGCCGCACGCCAAAGCCGGTGGGCCAATCGAACTGCAGCTGCCGTTGCGGTTGCAGCTGCAGGCTGAAGCCATCGGCGTCGCCCTCGAAATGTCCCCCCAGGCCGCGCAGACCCGGAGAATTGCCAACGCTGGCAAAGCCCAGCGACTGCAGCTCGCCCTGTGCCCGCAACGGGCCATCACGTTCGCCGGCCAGTTGCAGCGCTCGCACATCCAGCTGCGGTTTGGACAGGAACAACCAATGGCGCAGGCCTGGCTCGAGGCGATCACTCAGCGCCAGCGCACGCAGCGCCGTACCGGCCTGTACTTCGCCGGAACTCACCCGCAGCTGCCTGCCAACCTGCAACTGCAGGCCATCGAGCTGTTGTTCGCCGTCTTCGGTCTTCAAACGAAGGCGCGGTACCTGCAGCGCCCAACCCTCGGCCTGGCGCTGCCAGCGCAGGCGCGCCTGCAAGCGCTGCAGCTGCAACTGCGGCGTTGCCACGTCGGGCATCGGTGCACCGTCGATGCGCACGTCACGCAGGTCCGAATCGGTGGTCAGCGCCACCGGCGCGAAGTCGCGCAGGGTCAGCCACAGGTTCAGCTCACCCTTGCCTTCGCGCAGGCGCACGCCACCCGCTGCCAGCAACGGCGACCAGGCATGGAAATCAACAGGATCGGCACCCAGCCAGGCCTGGCCGTTGCCGCGCGTGCGGTCCACGTCCAGCACTGCGGTCAGCGGCAGGGCATCGGTCTGCGCCCAGGCACGCACGCCCACACGCAGGCGGTCGCCATTGACGCGCAGGCGCAGATCGATTCGCGGCAGGGTGGTATCGATACCCAGTCCCGGTGCATGCACACCCAAGCGGCCATCGATCACCTGCAGCTCGCCCAGCCGGCGCAGCGCCTCCAGCGGGTCACCGCCCGTGTCTGACTTCGGCAGGCCGCGCACCGACCAGCGGCCGTCCTCGCCCTGCTGCAGGTCCAGCGCCAGGCCACGCAGGCGCAGCTCGGTCAGCGAGCGACCAGGCAGCATCCCGCTGTACATCGACACCAGCACTTCGGCTTCACCGATGGCCAGGCCCTGGCCCGCGCCGATGCGCAGGCCCTTCAGCTGCAGCAATGGACCGCGTCGGGTCCAGGCAGTGTGCAACTGGTCAAAACGTACCGGCTGGCCGGCACGCTCGCTCAGCCAGGCGGCAATCTTCCCGGGATGACGCTCGGCCAGCGGCAGCAGCTGGCTGAGCGTGCCCACCAGCAGTGCAAGCCCGACCAGGCCCACCGCACAGGCGGCAATGATATGACGGCGGATCCTTCGCAGTCGCAGGCGCGGCGGCGCGCTCATCGGCCACCGCCGGCCTGCAGCCGGCGAGGGTCAGAGCAGAACAACATCGAATTGCTCCTGCAGGTACTGCTCGTCCGCCTGGAAGCGGATGCTCTTGCCGAGGAATTCTTCCAGCTCGGCCACCGCCGAAGACTCCTCGTCGGTAATGCGCGCAACGACCTTGGTCGAAGCGATCACCAGCAGGCGCGCCGCATCGAACTGGCGCACCGCGCGGGTGATCTCGCGGAAAATCTCGTAGGTCACCGTCTCGGTGGTCTTGATGCTGCCACGGCCACTGCACTGCGGGCAGGTTTCCGACAGCTGGCGCTCCAGGCTTTCCACCGTGCGCTTGCGGGTCATCTCCACCAGGCCCAGCGGTGAGAAGTCGTACACCGTGGTCTTGGCATGGTCACGGGCCAGCGCCTTTTCCAGGGTACGCAGCACCTGGCGGCGATGCTCGGCATCGTCCATGTCGATGAAATCGATGATGATGATGCCGCCCAGGTTGCGCAGCCGCAGCTGCCGCGCCACTGCCTGCGCCGCTTCCAGGTTGGTGCGGAACACCGTCTCTTCCAGGTTGCGCTGGCCGAGGAACGAACCGGTGTTCACGTCGATGGTGGTCATCGCCTCGGTCTGGTCGATCACCAGGTAGCCGCCGGATTTCAGCGGCACCTGCTTGTCCAGCGCGCGGCCGATCTCGTCCTCCACGCCGAACATGTCGAAGATCGGCCGGTCACCCGAATACAGTTCCAGCTTCTCGGCCAGCACCGGCATGTACTTGGCCACGAAGGCCTGCAGCTGCGCGAAGGTTTCCTTGGAGTCCACCTTCACCTTGTCCACGTCCTTGCGGATCAGGTCGCGCACCGAACGCAGCGGCAGGCTCAGGTCCTCATAGATGTTGCTGCACGAGGCCGCTTCCCGGCCACGGCGCTCGACCACGTTCCAGACACGCGACAGGTAGGCGATGTCCTCGGCAATGGCCTCGGCCGGCTGGCCTTCGGCATTGGTGCGCACGATGTAGCCGTAGCCACCGTGCTGGGCCGACAGCTCGGTCACCAGCGCCTTCAGCCGCGCCCGCTCGCCTTCATCCTCGATGCGCGCCGACACGCCCACCACCTTGGACTGCGGCAGCAGCACCATGTAACGCGAGGGGATGCTGATCTGCGTGGTCAGGCGCGCGCCCTTGGTACCGATCGGATCCTTCACCACCTGCACCACGATGTCCTGGCCGTCGCGCAGCAGCTCGACGATCGGCACGCTGGACGGCGGCGGCAGCGTGGTGTTCTCGGTGTCCGCACTGGCCACCGGCGCCGGTCGCACCACGTCGTTGGCGTGCAGGAACGCGGCGCGCTCCAGCCCGACCTCGACGAAGGCCGCCTGCATGCCGGGCATGACGCGCTGCACCTTGCCCTTGTAGATGTTGCCGACCACACCCCGGCGCCAGCCGCGCTCGATGTGCAGCTCCTGCAGCATGCCGTTTTCGATCACGGCGACCCGGGTCTCGCGCGGGGTCACATTGACCAGGATTTCCTCAGACATCGGCAGCCTCCCTGGCGGCATCAGCAGTGGGGGCCGGCACGCCGCAGCGCGCCAGCAGACGATCGGTGTGCAGCAGCGGCAGTCCCATCACGCCGGAGTAGCTGCCGGAAAGATGTTCGATCCAGCGTTCGGCCCCGCCCTGGATGGCGTAGGCCCCGGCCTTGTCCAGCGGCTCGCCGGTGGCCACGTAGATGGCGATGTCGGTGGCGCTGATCGGCGCAAAGGTCACTTCGGAAATGACCAGCTCGCTGTCCAGGCCGTCGGCACCGACCACCACCACTGCGGTCATCACCTGATGGGTGCGCCCGGCCAGCCGCGCCAGCATCGCCCGCGCGTCGGCGGCATCGGCCGGCTTGCCGAACACTTCACCGTCCAGCACCACCTCGGTATCCGAGCCGAGCACACGCGCCTGTGGGTCATCGGCCAGCACCCGGGCCAGCCCGGCGCGCGCCTTGTCGGCGGCGACACGGCATACATACTGTTCGGCGCTTTCAGCGGGCGCGCGCTGCTCGACAACCTCCAGGTCCAGGGCCTGGAAGGGGCGTCCGAGTCGGGCCAGCAACTGGTTGCGTCGGGGGGAGCGGGAAGCAAGATAGAGCATCGGCACAGCATAACCTGAGGCCGCCACCTGAATCGTCGGCAACCCGTTCCGGAACGCGTGCAACCCCGAATGGGCTCACAGCGCGTTCATCGCTACGACACCACCCTCAACGGCACAACAAGGAGTTCTCCATGCGCCTGACCGCCACCCCGCTGCTGCTTGCCCTGTCCCTCGCCCTTGGAACCTCGATGACTGCCCATGCCGCCCCGTCGTCGCCGTCGGTCGCCGCCCCGGCCGAAGGCACCCTGCTGAACATCTCGGCCAATGCCGAAGCCACCCGCGTGCCGGACGTGGCCACCCTGTCGGCCGGCGTGGTCACCCAGGCGGCCGATGGCAACAGCGCCATGCGCCAGAACGCCCAGCAGATGGACAAGGTGCTGGCCGCGATCAAGGCCGCCGGCATTGCCGAGCGGGACGTGCAGACCAGCGGCGTCAGCCTCAATCCGCAGTACCGCTATGCCGACAACGAAGCACCGAAGATCACCGGCTACCAGGCCAGCAATACGGTCAGCCTGAAGGTGCGCGACATCGCCAAGCTCGGCAAGGTGCTGGACGCACTGGCTGCGCAAGGTGCCAACCAGATCAATGGCCCCAGCTTCGAGATCGACCAGCCGGAGCCGGTCTATGACGAAGCCCGCCTGGCCGCGCTGAAGAAGGCCCAGGCCCGCGCCCAGACCTATGCGAAGTCGCTGGGCCTGCAGGTGCGCCGCATCGTCAGCATCTCCGAGAACAGCAATGGCGGCTTCCGTCCGATGCCGATGATGCGGGCGATGTCGGCCGGCGCCGCGATGGACAAGGCGACCCCGGTCGCGCCGGGCGAATCGACCGTCTCGGTCAACCTGGATGTAGTGTTCGAACTGGGTCGCTGATCCCGTTTGCCACTGCCGACAAGGGCGGATCCCGCAGGGGATCCGCCTTTTTTCATGCCTGCGGCCGGCGCTCGCTGAAGGCCAGCCCAACGATACGGACCCTGCCTCTAGGCAGTAGCGGCTCCATCGCGCTACTGATGCACTGCCAGCCGCGTGCGGCAACCCCGCCACGGGCCCTGGTGCGTTGAGGACTTCGTCACTGGCATGGAGGTGGACCATGGTTCGTACGTATCCCGTTGCATCCCCGCACTTCGACCCCGCCCGCGTTGCCGCCTGGAGCGCGGCCATCGCCCTGCATCTGCTCGCGTTCCTGTTGCTGCTGATCCCCGCGACCTACCAGGCTGTGCAGGTTCCGCGTGACAAGACCACGGTACGGCTGATCGAGAAGACCCCGCCACCGCCCCCTCCGCCGGTACTGGTGGAACCGAAGGAGGTCGCGCGGGTGGTGCCGAAGCCGCATGCGCAGCCGGTAGCGCCGCCCCTGCCCGCTCCCACTGCAACCGTGGAGGAAACCCAGGGCATCGCATTGCCGGCAGCCGAACCGTCCCCGCCGCAGCTCGCACCAGGCATCGACAGCTCGACACCGCTGTCCGGAGCACAGCTGCAGTACCGCAGTGCACCGCCACCGACCTATCCGCTGCCGGCCCTGCGCAATCATGAGCAGGGCACGGTGCTGCTGCGGGTGGAAGTCGACAGCAGCGGGCAGCCGGTCGCGGTCAGCATCGAGCGCAGCAGTGGCTCGCGCAGCCTGGACCAGGCCGCGCGTCAGCAAGTGCTCAAGCGTTGGCGCTTCGAACCGGCCCAGCGCGATGGCGTAGCAGTGCCGGCCATCGGGCTGGTACCGGTGCAATTCTCGCTACCGGACTGATTGTCCAGGGCCGGCCCGGCCACCTGCCGGGCCGGCCCGCACCGCCGAAGTGCCAAACTCGGCAAAGTTTGGATTCAACGTTACGGATTAAGCAAAATTTCACTACTTCGTCACCCGTCGGAAACCTAGATTGGCCCGTCCCGGCCCCCTTCCGGAGACAGCCCTCAACGCTACGGTTTTCCAGTTAGGAGAGAAGCTGTGAAACACCTGATCCAACGGCCCGCCAGCCGCCGCCGCACCACCCTGGCATCGTCCATCACCCACATCCTTACCGGCGGCACCCTGCTGCTGGTTGGCGCCGTGGCTTCCACCTCCGCCTTCGCGCAGGAGAAGGCCACCAACCTGGACCGCATCACGGTTACCGGTTCGAACATTCCGCGCACCAACACCGAAACACCGTCCCCGGTGCAGGTGGTGACCCGCCAGGAAATCGACCGAACCGGCAAGACCACGGTCGCCGAATACCTGCAGACCCTGACCGCCGACGGTTCCGGCTCGATCCCGAAGACCTTCGGCAACGGCTTTGCCGGCGGTGGCGCCGGCATCTCGCTGCGCGGCCTGGGCGCGGGCTCGACCCTGGTCCTGCTGAACGGCCGCCGCATGGCCACCTACGGCCTGGCCGATGACGGCCAGAAGGTCTTCACCGACCTGAGCACCATCCCGCTCGACGCCGTTGAACGCGTGGAAGTGCTGAAGGATGGCGCCTCGGCGATCTATGGCTCCGATGCCATCGCCGGCGTGGTCAACATCATCCTGCGCAGTGATTTCCAGGGCGCGATCCTGCGTGCCTCCTACGGCACCTCCGGTGACGGCGACGGCAACGCCAAGAAGGCCACCCTGACCGCCGGTACCGGCGACCTGGCCACCGACGGCTGGAACGCGTTCTTCAGCCTGGACGTTGGCAAGACCGACGCGATCAAGATCAGTGATCGCAAGAACCGCAAGTGGATCGGCACGGGCGACATCCGTCCGTGGGGCTATGGCAACAACGCCCAGTTCCTCGGCGGCGCCTACCTCAACAACCGCACCAGCGGTGGCGTGGGTCCGAACGGCTCGGTATTCGACGACCGCGTCCCGCCGGGCACCTCGGCCCAGCTCGTGCCGCTGCCCGGCTGCCAGGGCCTGACCACCATCCCGGGCCAGACCGATGCCTCGGTGGCCGCACAGGGCTGCCTGTGGGATCCGAACCAGCTGTACCGTGATCTGACCCCGGAAGAGAAGTACGTCAACGTGTTCGGCCGCGCCAGCTTCGCCTTCGGTGAAGGCGGCGAGATCTACACCGAGATCGGCTACTCGAAGAAGGAAACGATCTTCAGCAACACGCCCTCCGGCGTGTCCGGCAGCTGGGGCTATCCGCTTGGCCCGCGCAATGCCAGCAGCGGCCCGGGCGCCGTGGTGCTGTCGCCGACCCATCCCGACAACCCGATTCCGGGCCAGGCCTCGCGCCTGCGCTACTCGGCCTGGGATGTCGGCCCGCGCGTGACCAACAACACCAACGAGTTCAATCGCTTCCTGGTCGGCGTCAAGGGCAATTGGGGTGACTGGAGCTACGACACCGCCTACCTGCACTCCGGCACCGATCTGGTCAACAAGCGTACCGGCTTCCTGCGCTACAGCGCCGTGCAGTGCGCGCTGGGCAACCCGAACTGTGCCGGCGGCGTGTGGCGTATTGGCGACAATGCCAACCTCAATTCACAGGCACTGTACGACTACATTTCGCCGACCATCAGCGCACGCGCCAAGTCCAGCCTGGACATGTTCGACTTCACCGTATCGCGCAGCCTGATGGACCTGAAGGGGGGTCCGCTGGGCCTGGCGATCGGTACCGAGTGGCGCAAGACCAGCAACAGCCTGAGCCCGCAGACCTACACCGACCAGGGTGACATCATCGGCCTGGGCTACTCGGCCTACGACGGTACGCAGAATGTCTACGCCGGCTACGTTGAACTGTCGGCACCGGTGCTGGAGCAGCTGGAACTGTCCGGCGCGCTGCGTTACGACAAGTACGAAAGTGGCGAAGGCAAGGCGACGCCGAAGCTGGGCATCAAGTGGACGCCGGCCGACTGGATCGCACTGCGCGCCAGCTACGCAGAAGGCTTCCGCGCCCCCAACCCGGCCGAGAACGGCGACGGTGGCCTGGCCGCCTTCTCCAACGCCCGCGATCCGGTGCGCTGCGCCGCCAGCCCGCCGGCCGATGTCGGCACCAACTGCAGCTCGCGTCCGGTTGCAATCATCACCCGCCCCAACAAGGACCTGAAGCCGGAGGAATCCAAGAGCTACTCGGTGGGCATCGTGCTGCAGCCGACCCCCACCACCTCGATGACCGTCGATGCCTGGCAGATCAAGCGCACCAACGAGATCGCCCAGGGCTCCACGGCCGATGCCATCGCCGCCGGCAATGTGCTGCGTGACATCGACCTGATCAACGGCATCGCTGGCACCGGCAGCATCCTGGCGGTCAACACCGCGTACATCAATGCCGCCTCCACCCGCGTGCGCGGTATCGATACCGATATCCGCCAGACCTTCGATATCGGCCCGGGCCAGCTGGAAATGGATCTGCAGTGGAGCCATGTGCTGAAGTACGAGCGCACCGACTCCGACCAGACCTTCGACTATGCAGGCACCCACGGCAACTGCGACGTGACCAACTGCATCGGTACGCCGAAGGATCGCATCAACTTCGGTACCACCTGGCGCCAGGGTCCGTGGAGTGTGAGCGGCGTTGCCAACTACATCTCCAAGATGGACAACAAGGATTTCCGTGGCCCGGACGGTTCGTACCAGTTCTCGTACGCCGACGGTACCGACGTCACCAAGATCTCCTCGTTCACCACCTTCGACCTGTCCGGCCGCTGGAACATCACCGAAGCCTTCGAACTGAATGCATCGGTGCAGAACGTGTTCGATCGCATCGCTCCGCTCGACCCGACCACCTACGGTGGCGTGAACTACAACCCGCTGCACTTCAGCGGCGCCATCGGCCGTTACTTCACTGTCGGCGCCAAGTACACCTTCAAGTAATACCGCTCAACGCACCACCGTCGAAGGCCCGGGCACCTGCCCGGGCCTTCGTCGTTGTGCGCCTTGCAGGCATGTTCACGGGCCCACCGCTACCGTGTGCACGCGGCATCACCGCCGCAGGGGATCTGCATGGCTGCGACATCGCAACGCCTGGGCCTGCCCGCGTTGACCGCTCTGGTGGTCGGCTCCATGGTCGGTGCCGGTATCTTTTCTTTGCCACAGAACGTGGCGCGCAGCGCCGGACCGGCCGCGGCGCTGGTCGGCTGGGCGGTCAGTGGCGCCGGCATGCTGATGCTGGCCTTCGTGTTCCAGGCGCTGGCCAACCGCCGGCCGGATCTCGATACCGGCATCTACGCGTATGCGCGCGAGGGCTTCGGCAACTACATCGGTTTCTCCGCGGCATGGGGTTACTGGGTCGCCTCGGTGCTTGGCAACGCCAGCTTCTTCGTGCTGATCTTCAGCGGCCTCGGACATTTCCTGCCGATCTTCGGCGAAGGCAATACCCCGGCCGCGGTGGCCGCGTCGTCACTGCTGCTATGGACCGTGCACCTGCTGGTGCTGCGGGGCCTGCGCACCGCTGCCATCGTCAACGGGCTGGTGACCGTGGCCAAGCTGCTGCCCATTGCGCTGTTCCTGATCCTGGCCGCCGGTGCCTTCCGCATGGATGTGTTCCGCGCCGATTTCTTCGGTACGCCCGCACTGGGTGATCTGGGTCAGCAGCTGCGCGGCATGATGCTGGTGACCGTGTGGGTATTCATCGGCATCGAAGGCGCCAGCATCTACTCGCGGCGCGCGGCCCGCCGTGCCGATGTCGGCCGCGCCACGGTGATCGGTTTCCTCGGCGTCTGGCTGTTGCTGGTGCTGGTCAGCGTGCTGTCGATGGGCGTGCTGTCGCAGGCAGAGCTGGCCGGGTTGCCCAATCCATCCATGGCGTACGTGCTGCGTGCGATCGTCGGCGAGTGGGGTGCAACGGTGATCATCGTCGGATCGATCATCTCCGTGCTGGGCGCGCTGCTGGCCTGGGTGCTGCTGTGCGCCGAGGTGCTGTACGCCGCGGCCGGCGACGGCACCATGCCCGCGTTCCTCGGCCGCGAAAACGCGCGCGGCGTGCCAGCCAATGCGCTGTGGTTGAGCAACGGTCTGATCCAGGTGTTCCTGCTGCTGGTGCTGGTCAATTCCGGCAGCTATACCGGACTGGTGCTGCTGGCCGCGTCGATGAGCCTGGTGCCCTACTTCCTGTCCACCGCGTTCGGCGTGCAGCTGGCCTGGCGTGGCCAGGCCTATGCGGGTGAACCGGGTGCGCGCTGGCGCGATTTCGTCGTTGCCCTGCTGGCCAGTGCCTATGCATTGTGGCTGGTGTATGCCGGCGGCCTCGACAACCTGCTGCTGTCGGTCCTGCTGTACGTACCCGGCGTGGTGCTGTTCGCGTTCACCCGGCACCAGCGAGGGGAAAAGGTATTCACGCGCTGGGAGTGGGCGTTGTTCGGCGCGATCCTGGTGGTGGCGATCGCCACGTTGGTGGCGTTCTCCAGAGGTAAGCTGGCACTGTAGAGCCGAGCCCATGCTCGGCTTCGCAAAGGCAGCCGAGCATGGCTCGGCTCTACAACTGGCGCTCGGGCAGCATGCCGATATCCCGCATCCAGCGCTCGGCCAGCTGTGGCCACACCGCCACCGGTGCATCCTTCATGCGCAGACCGAACGCGTGGCCACCGCGCGCGAACAGATGCATCTCGACCGGCACGCCTTCATCGATCAGCGCCTGGTAGTAGGCGAGTGATTCGCGCACATCGTCGGTGCGATCATCGGTGGCCTGCGCAATGAACGTCGGCGGCACCGCGTCATCCACGACGATGTCCTTGACCAGTGACAGCCCCTTGCCATGCCCGGCCCACAGATGGCCGGAGTACATCACCATCGCGAAATCCGGGCGACTGGACTGTGAGTCGGCCGCGTCGACCGCCGCGTAGCTACGACGTGCGTGCGTACTCAATCCCGCCACCACGTGTCCGCCGGCCGAGAAACCGATCACCCCCACCCGCTTCGGGTCGATGTTCCAGCGTTGTGCCTGCAAGCGCAGCAGGCCCATTGCACGTTGCGCGTCCTGCAAAGCCATCGGTACTGTCGGATTGTCGCGACAGTTGCAGTCGGGATCCCAGTTGGGCCCGGACGCCGGCACGCGGTACTTCAGCAGTGCGCAGGTGATGCCCTGCGCGTTCAACCAATCGCAGATTTCACTGCCTTCCAGGTCCATCGCCAACACCCGGTAACCACCTCCGGGCACCACCATCACCGCGGTGCCATTGGCCGGTGCCTTCGGTGGAAACACGGTGAGCGTCGGCACAGCCACGTTCTGCAACATCGTCCAGCGTTCTCCGCTGGCCCTGGAGGTTGCTTCACTGATCTGCTCGGGACCTTTCAGTTTTGGCGGTGCCTTCACCCCGCCTTCCGGCCACAACGGCAGCTCGGTAGTGCCCTGCGGCGGGTGCCAGGTCGGTGGTGCCGCATTCGCTGCGGCGAACGTCAGCGGCGCAAGCAACAGAGAAACGACGGACAGGAGTGCGCGCACGATCGGCATCCATGGTTGGAGCAGCAGATTGTAGAGCCGAGCCCATGCTCGGCTTCCAGGGTGCAGCCGAGCGTGGGCTCGGCTCTACAACATGGCAAAAAAAAACCTGCATCTCGCGATGCAGGTTTCTCAAAGTGGCGCCCGAAGTTGGACTCGAACCAACGACCCCCTGATTAACAGTCAAGTGCTCTAACCGGCTGAGCTATTCGGGCAGACGACTAGTATAACCACTCTTCACGCGCGATGGTAGGGGTGATTGGCAATCATTGCGGCAGCCCGGTACAGCTGCTCGGCCACCACCAGGCGCACCAGCATGTGCGGCAGCGTCAGCGGTCCGATCGACCACTTCTCATCGGCCAGCGCAGAGACTTCCGGCGAGTGCCCTTCCGGGCCACCGATCAGGAACGCCAGGTCCCTGCCCTGCCCGCGCCAATGCTCCAGGCGCTGTGCCAGCTGTTCGGAACTCAGCTGGCGGCCCGGCACATCCAGGGCCACCACATAGGCATTCTTCGGCAGCGCGGCGATGACCCGCTTGCCTTCGTCTTCGGTAGCCCGACGCGGATCACGCCCCTTGCCACGCAGGCCGGGCTCGATTTCCACCAGTTCGAACGGCAGCCAGTGCGACAGCCGCTTCTGGTACTCGGCGAAGCCCTGCGCGACCCAGCTGGGAGCGCGTTCACCGGTGGCGATCAGGCGGGCTTTCATCAACGGTCCTCCAAAACGTCGACGGCGCCATCGGCGCCCTCGAAGGATGCATCAACGTGTGGCTCAGGCCACTTCGTCGTCGCTGGACGGCGGCTGGTCGCCGACGGTCCACAGGCGCTCGAGGGCGTAGAACTCACGCACGCGCGGCAGCATCACGTGGACGATCACGTCGCCCAGATCGACCAGCACCCACTCGGCTTCGCGCTCGCCTTCAACACCCAGCGGCATCACGTCGATGTTCTTGGCGAAGCGCACGACTTCATCGGCGATTGATTTGACGTGGCGGGTCGAGGTGCCCGAAACGACGATCATGTAGTCGGCAACACTGGACCGGCCGCGCACGTCGATCTCGACCAGGTCCTTGGCCTTCAGGTCTTCGGTGGCTTGGCGGACGCTGGCCAGCAGTTCCGGCACGGACGGCGGCGGGCTGGGCAGATCGACCTTGATGGTCTGGGGCTGGGTCTGGTTGCTCAAAGTGGATCGACTCGATAAACGTGGGGGCGATTATACGGGGATGGCGCCGCCGCGCCATTCACGGCGTGGCCGGGCGGTACAGCCCGTGTGCAGCCACATAGTCGGCCACTGCCGGCGGCAGCAGTGCGCGCCAGGGGCCGCCGGAGGCGATCTGTGAGCGCACGGCGCTGGCCGATTCCTCGCGCAGCGGGTGGTGCAGGCGCAGGATGCGCCCGGCCGCGCTGGCGAACAGGGCCTGTTCGTTGTCGGCCCAGCGCCCCTCCAGCGCGTGGCCCAGCTCGCCATCGAGCGAGGCCCGCAGCGGGCTGCCCGGCCGTTCAGCCACAACGAAATGCGCCAGCCCGAACAGGGCCTCCCATTCGTGCCAACCGGCCAGGCCCAGCAGGCTGTCCGCGCCGACCAGCCAGGCCAGCGGCCGGCTCGGGCCGAGTTCGCCACGCAGTTCGCGCAGGGTATCGACGGTATAGGAAGGACGACCGGGATAGCGGGCGGCGCGGTCCAGCTCGCGCCGGTCCAGCAGCAGGCCAGGTTCGTCGCCAATGGCCAGAGACAGCATGCTGCAACGCTGTTCGGCAGTGGCACCGGGCACCGCACGGTGCGGCGGGTCGGCCGCCGGCAGCATGCGCACGGCAACCTGCAGTTCGTCACGGGCGGCCCGCGCGATCGCCAGGTGCCCGAGGTGCACCGGATCGAAGGTGCCCCCGTAATAGATCCGCAGGCTCATTGCTCAGGCCCGCGCCAGCAGGCGCACGGCACGCGGTTCGGCCACGGCCACCAGCAGGCGCTCCAGTGCCAGCCAGGCATCGCCGTCGGCCCGCCCCTTGGCGATGCGGTCGACCAGGCCCGCTTCGGCCACGAAGCGCTCCCAGCGCTTGCCTTCCGGGTGCCGCTGCAGCGCGCGCTTGTACGGCGCCTGCCGCGATTCCCAGATGCCACGCGATTTCATTTCGGCGGCCAGATTGCCGCCGCGGGCCTGCACGCGGGCCAGGCCGGCGCCGGCCAGCAGTTCGCGGATCACCATCGGCATCAATGCGGCCACCGCCTCGCCTTCACCGCGCAGGCCGGCCAGCATGCGCAGCACGGCCGGCGGCTGGCCGGAGAACGTCGCCTCCACCAGCCGGAACACGTCATAGCGGGCAGCGTCAGCCACCAGCGACTCCATCCGTTCCACATCCAATGGCTGGCCATCAGCCAACAGCGCCAGCTTGTCGATTTCCTGTGCGGCAGCCAGCAGGTTGCCTTCCACCCGCTCGGCCAGGCGCTGCACTGCGGCCGGATCTGCGCGCAGGCCCTTGCCGCGCAGGCGGCGCTCGATCCAGTCCGGCAGTTCGTGCGGCTTGATCGCCCACGCCACCGACAGCACGCCGACGCGGTTGACCGCCTCGGCCCACTTGCCCTGATGGGCCTTGCTCCATTCGTTGGCCGTGATCATCAGCACCACGTCCGGCGCCGGGTTGGCGCAGAACTGGCTGATCACCTCGGCGCCGTCCTTGCCCGGCTTGCCGCTGGGCAGGCGCACCTCAACCAGGCGGCGGGCGCTGAACAGGCTGGGCGCATTGAAGCTGGCGTCGAGCTGGTTCCAGTCGAAATCGCGGCCATCGGCGTCGAACACCTCGCGCTCGCCAATACCGGCGGCACGCGCACGTGCACGGATGGCGTCGGCCGCCTCCAGCACGCGCAGCGTTTCCGGGCCGGCAATCAGATAGACCGGTGCCAGCGCGGTATCAGCGCTCTGGCCGGCCAGCTGCTCCGGACGCAGTTCCATCGCCGCAGCTCAGTGCTTGGCTGCGGGGACCGGCTCGGCCGGCACCGCACCCTCAAGCGGCTTGGCCTTCGGTGCCGACAGGCTGCCGCCCTTCTCGATCTCGGCGCGGACCACGCTGTCGATGCGGCGGATGATCGACGCCGACATTTCCCGGCGCAGTTCATCGGCCAGGATCTCGCGTTCGGTGGTGGTACCGGTGGCGTCGGTCGGTGGCGACACGTAGTCGCGCGAAAGCTCGATCACCTGCTGCGGCACCAGCTCGCTGCCATCCTCGCGACGGAAGATGAAGATGACCGCATAGCGCAGGCTGTACTCCTGGGCACGGCCCTGCGAGTCGATGGCGATCGGCAGGTCGCCCCAGCGTTCGGACAGCACCTGCAGCTGGGTACTGGGTTCCTTGCTGTCCTCATCGGCCAGCTTGGCGCCGGACGCCAGCAGGCTGCGGTTGAGCAGCTTGACCAGTTCGCTGTAAGGCGCGGTGGAGACCACCTTCACCGGCGCCGTATCGGTCGGCAGCATCAGCTTGTTGCGCAGATGGAAGCCGCAGCCGGCAAGGCCGAGGGCAAGAACGAGGGCAAGCAGGATTCGGGTCATGGAGACAGTCTGGCGGAGCCGGGCGATCACGGCAACACACAGCGTGCCCGAAGCCGCGTGAATGCAGGGCCATCATGCACATGGCCCTGCATCGAAAAGGCACCGGCCACCACGCGGGTGGCCGATGCGGGGTGCATCAGGCAGCGACGATGTTCACGATCTTGCCCGGCACGATGATGATCTTGCGCACCGTCAGACCTTCCATGAACCTGGCCGCGTTCGGCTCGGCCAGGGCCAACGCCTCGACCTGCTCGCGTGCGGCATCGGCCGCCACCTCGATGGTGCCACGCAGCTTGCCGTTGACCTGCACGGCCAGGGTCAGCGCATCGCGCACCAGCGCGCCAGCGTCGGCCTGCGGGAACGGCTGGTCTTCCAGCAGCGTCTCGCCATGGCCCAGCACCTGCCACAGGGCGTGGCTGGCATGCGGGGTGATCGGGTTCAGCAGCAGCACGATGGCCTGCAACGCTTCCTGGCGCACCGCGCGGCCCTGCTCGCTGCCGTCCTCGAACTTGGCCAGCGCGTTCATCAGTTCCATCACTGCGGCAATGGCGGTATTGAAGCTGTGGCGGCGGCCATAGTCGTCGCCGACCTTGCCGATGGTCTCGTGGGTCTTGCGGCGCAGTGCCTTCTGGTTGGCATCCAGTGCGGCCACGTCCAGCACCGGGGCGGCACCGTCGGCGGCATGCTTCTGCACCTGGGCCCACAGGCGGCGCAGGAAGCGGGCCATGCCGTCCACGCCGGCTTCGTTCCATTCCAGCGACTGTTCCGGCGGCGCGGCGAACATCGAGAACAGGCGCACGGTATCGGCGCCGTACTTGCCGACCATCGCCTGCGGGTCCACGCCGTTGTTCTTCGACTTGGACATCTTCTCCGTGCCACCGACCACCACCGGCTGGCCGTCGGCAATCAGGGTGGCGCCCGTGATGCGGCCGCGCTCGTCGCGCTGTACTTCCACATCGGCCGGGTTGATCCAGTCCTTCGAGCCGTCCGGGTTCGGGCGGTAGTAGGTCTCGGCAATCACCATGCCCTGGCACAGCAGGTTGCGCGCCGGCTCGTTGCTGTCCACCATCCGCGCGTCGCGCAGCAGCTTGTGATAGAAGCGGAAATACATCAGGTGCAGGATCGCGTGCTCGATGCCACCGATGTACTGGTCGACCGGCAGCCAGTAGTTGCCGCGCTTGTCGACGGCATCACGGGCACCCGGCGAGGTGTAGCGGGCGTAGTACCAGCTCGACTCCATGAAGGTGTCGAACGTGTCGGTCTCGCGCTCGGCCGCGCTACCGCAGTCCGGGCAGGTGGTCTTGCGCCATTCCGGGTCGGTCTTGATCGGCGAACCGGTGCCGGAGAACGCCACGTCCTCCGGCAGCACCACCGGCAGCTGCTCTTCCGGCACCGGCACCGCGCCGCACTTGGCGCAGTAGATCACCGGAATCGGGCAGCCCCAGTAGCGCTGGCGGCTCACGCCCCAGTCGCGCAGGCGGTAGTTGACGCGGCGCTGGCCCTGGGCCTTGCGCTCGAAACGTTCGGCCAGCGCTTCGAAGGCGCCCTGGAAGTCCAGGCCGTCGAATTCGGCCGAATTCACCAACTCGAAGGCGCGGCTCTTGTCGCTGTACCAGTCCTGCCAGCGGCTGCCGTCCCAGTTGCGCTCCTCTTCGGTGCGCGCATCCTTCAGCGCGATCACCTGCTTGATCGGCAGGCCGTACTTGTTGGCCACTTCGTTGTCGCGCTGGTCATGGCCCGGCACGGCCATCACCGCGCCGGTGCCGTAGCCCATCAGCACGAAGTTGGCGACCCAGACCGGCACCGGCTCGCCGGTGACCGGATGCAGCGCGCGCAGGCCGGTATCCATGCCGCGCTTTTCCTGGGTTTCCAGCTCGGCCTCGGATACACCGCCCTGCTTCAGGTCGGCCAGCATCGCCGCCAGCTCCGGGTTGTTCTTCGCCGCATGCAGCGCCAGCGGGTGCTCGGCGGCGATCGACACGAAGGTCACGCCCATCACCGTGTCCGGGCGGGTGGTGAACACGCGCAGCGGGTCCAGCGCGCTGCCGTCGACATCGCGCACGTCGAACTGGATTTCCAGGCCCTCGGAACGACCGATCCAGTTGCGCTGCATGGTCTTGACCGATTCCGGCCAGCCGTCCAGCTCATCCAGGCCGTCCAGCAGCTCCTGGGCGTAGTCGGTGATGCGCAGGAACCACTGCGGAATCTCGCGCTTCTCGACCAGCGCGCCGGAGCGCCAGCCGCGACCGTCGATGACCTGCTCGTTGGCCAGCACGGTCTGGTCGACCGGGTCCCAGTTCACCACCGCGTTACGGCGGTATGCCAGGCCCTTGCGCATCAGGCGGGTGAACATGCGCTGCTCATGGACGTAATAGTCCGGGCGGCAGGTGGCGAACTCGCGCGACCAGTCGATGGCATAGCCCAGCGACTGCAGCTGGCTGCGCATGTGATCGATGTTCTTGTAGGTCCACGCCGCCGGCGCGGTCTTGTTCTTGATCGCCGCGTTTTCCGCCGGCAGGCCGAACGCGTCCCAGCCCATCGGCTGCAGCACGTTGTGGCCGGTCATGCGCTTGTAGCGGCTGATCACATCGCCGATCGTGTAGTTGCGCACGTGGCCCATGTGCAGCGCACCGGACGGATACGGAAGCATCGACAGGCAGTAGTACTTCGGCTTGTCCGAAGTCTCGTCGACTTCGAAGGCACGGGTAGCGTCCCAGTACTTCTGGGCGGCGGATTCAACCTGCTGCGGATCGTAAACGTTGGGTTCGACGCTGGTCATGTAACACGCGGTTGCGGCGGCAAAGCGGTACAGCGTACCGCAGTGCGGCAAATGGCTCCAATCCTGCCCGTCGACCGCCGGCGCCGATTGCGCCCGGAGGCCGTCTCAGCGCGGTCGCGACAGCGGCAGGGCCAGTGCCAGCCAGACGGCCCAGCAGGCAAAGGCAAGCCGCTGTGCCAGCGGTGCCGGCAACACGCCCTGCAGGGCAAAGGCCGCCAGCGCGGCCAGCACGCCACAGGCAACCGCCACCCCGCCCAGGGCGCGGCCGCGCGCCTGGCGCAACCGGGAGATGCCCAGCAACAGGGTGCCGGCGACGAAGCCCAGCACCCAGACCATCCAGGCACTGGCATGCAGCTGGCTGGCTGGCCCGTGCAGATCGTCCACATCCAGCGGCAGCAAGCCCATCGCGGCGAAGGCCAGCCCGCCCAACAGCAGCATCTGGCTGCCCACCCGCGGCGCCCAGCCAGCGCTGGCCGGCAGTCGCCGGCGCAGGCATTCGGCCACCACCACCGCCAGCAGGCCCGGCAGCACGAAACCCAGCAGATTGAAGGCCAACGCATGCGGCACGCCGCGCGCACCCAGCAGGGCCACCGGGTGCCGCGCCTGTGCATAACCTTCCAGGCCGGAGCCGAAGCCCATCACCGCCAGCACGAACAGCAGCGCGGCGATCACCCCGGACAGGCGCAACAGCGGGGACAATGACGACATGCAGGCTCCGGAACAACAGCGGCAGGAAGGCCGCATTGTCGGGCATTTGCGGCATCGCGGGTTGAGACCGGTATCGATCGTCACCATAGAATCGGTCTCCAGATGCCAAACGATGCCTCTCCCATGACCGAGACGACCTACGTATTCGACGCCACCACTGCGACCTTCGAGGCCGAAGTCCTGCAGAAGTCGCTGCAGACGCCGGTGCTGGTCGACTTCTGGGCCACCTGGTGCGGGCCGTGCAAGACCCTCGGGCCGATGCTGGAAAAGCTGGCCGCCGAATACAACGGCGCCTTCGAGCTGGCCAAGGTCGACGTCGACGCCGAACAGCAGATCGCTGCGGCCTTCCAGATCCGCTCGGTGCCGACCGTATTCCTGGTCAAGGGTGGCCAGCTGGTGGATGGCTTCCCGGGGGCCATCCCGGAAGGTCAGCTGCGTGAATTCCTGGCCCAGCACGGCATCGTGCCGGCCGACATCGGCGACGCCGCTGCCGAAGACCAGGCACCGCTGGACCCGCAGGCACAGGTGGATGTGCTGCGCGCGCAGATCGCCGCCGAGCCGGACAAGGACGAGCTGAAGCTCGACCTGGCCCTGGCCCTGCTGCAGATCGGCGGCGTGGACGAGGCCGGCACGCTGATCGACGGCCTGCCCGCCAATCTCGCCACCGACGACCGTGCCGTGCGCGCCCGTGCCCGCCTGTCCTTCGCCGCCGCACTGAAGGACGCACCCGCGGCCGAAGTGCTGGACGCGCGCATTGCCGCCGACGGCAAAGACCTCAAGGCCCGACACCTGCGCGGCGTGCAGCTGCTGCTGGGCGGCCACGATGAGGCCGCACTCGCCCAGTTCCTGGAAATGCTGCGGATCGACCGCGCCTTCGAGGAAGGGCTGCCGCGCAAGGCCCTGATCGACGCCTTCAATGTGATCTCCGACGAGGACCTGGTTGGCCAGTACCGCCGCCGGATGGCCTCCCTGCTGTTCTGAACGGGAACGGACTTCGTTCAGAATCCCTGCACTGAACGCGGGCAATAATGCGCGGGATGGCGGCCGTTCGGCCCCCACGATCCGTTCGGGGGGATGAGGTCGGGGCCATGGGGTCTTGCAGCTGCACCCCCGTTTTGCCGGGATTGCAAACTGTGACCTTCGTCCGCTCGCTGTCGTTCGCCATGCGCTTCCAGGGCATCCTGCTCTGTACCCTCCTGCTGCTGCCGGGTCTGGCCACCGCCCAGGACTGGAACTACCGGGTCCGTCCCGGCGATACCCTGTGGGATCTGGGCAGCCTGTACCTGAAGCCGTCGGTACGCTGGCAGCAGCTGCAGCAGCACAACCGCATCGACAATCCTTACCAGTTGCCGCCGGGCCAGCTGCTGCGCTTCCCGATCAGCTGGCTGCGCATCGAGCCTGCGCCCGCCCGCGTGCTGTCGGTGCGCGGCAAGGTTGAGCTGTCAGGCGCCGATGGCAGTGCCACCCGCGCGATACTCGCCGGGGAACAGCTTCGCATCGGTGACACCGTGCAGACCGAAGGCGACTCCAGCGTCACTCTTGAATTCGCCGACGCCTCGCGCCTGCAGCTGCGCGAGTATTCCCGGCTGCGCCTGGACCAGCTCAGCCGCTATGGCCATACCGGCATGGTCGATACCCGCCTGCGCCTGCAGCAGGGCCGTGCCAGCAACCGGGTGACGCCCGCCCGCGGCCCGGCATCGCGTTACATCATCGACGCCCCCACCGCGACCAGCAGCGTGCGCGGTACCGTGTTCCGGGTCAGCGCCGGTGACACCGACCAGGTTGCCGCCACCGAGGTCCTGCAGGGCAAGGTGCAGGTCGGCAACACCCACGGCCAGCGCATGGTCCAACCTGGACAGGCTACCCGCAGCAGCAGCGCAGACGCAGCCCCCGCTGCGGTCTCGCTCCTGCTGCCGGCGCCGACGCTGCGAAATGACCAGCTTCGCCTGGCGCCGCTGCCGACCCTGCTGGCCTGGGAAGCGGTCCCTGGCGCCGCGCACTACCGCGTGGAAGTGGTGCAGGCGGCAACGCCGGAAATCCTGCTGTTTGCCGCAACCACCGAAGACACCCGCCTGGCCATCGGCGACCTGCCGCCCGGGCAGCTGCGCGTGCTGCTGCGCGCCGTCGACGCGCAGGGCGTGGAAGGCCTGGATGCCAGCGTTGATTTCGAACTCAGCGACCAACCGCCGCCACCGCTGACGGTGGCCCCGCTGCATGGACAGACGATCAACAGCGACCGGCCGCGTTTCCGTTGGAGCCAGGCCCCCGGCGCACGCAGCAGCGTGCTGCAGATCGCCGCCGAGCCGAGCTTCGTGCAGCCACTGCAGGAACAGACGACCCAGGGCACCGACCTGCGCCTGGCACAACCACTGCCGCCGGGGCAGTACTTCTGGCGCGTGGCCTCGCGCGATGGCAACGGTCACCAGGGCCGCTATGGCCAGGCGCTGCCGCTGCAACTGAGCAATGAACCAGTCGATCCGGCCCTGCAGCCGCCGGAGGCTGCGCACGGTGAGCTGACCCTGCGCTGGCAGGCCGGCAGCGACGGCCAGCGCTACCGGGTGCAGGTCGATCGCCGCGGCGACTTCAAGGCCCCCCTGGTCGATGAGACGGTTGCCGAGCCACAGGTCAGCTTCAAGCGGCCGTGGAGCGGCAACCTGCATGTACGCGTGCAGTACATCGACGATGACGGTCATGCCGGCGAGTACTCGCCGGCGCAGCAGATCAAGCTGCCGTGCCGCCTGTGCTACGGCGCCGGCGGCGGCGCCCTGCTGCTGTGGCTGTTGTTATGAGGCGCTCGCCACTGCCGTGGTCGAAGAGGATCCTGCTGGCGCTGCTGGCTGGCGTGCTGACCGTGATCGCCAGCCAGGGCCAATGGCTGTGGCGGCAGGATGAAGCTGCCTACGACGCCATGGTCGGCAACTGGGACTATCGTCCCGACCCCAGCGTGCTGATCGTGGCGATCGACGAAGGCAGCCTGCAGCGCATCGGCCAATGGCCCTGGCCCCGCTCGATCCATGCCCGCCTGCTGGACCGGCTGACCGATGCCGGTGCCGAACGCGTTGCACTGGACCTGATGCTGTCCGAACCGGACCGCCGCGACAGCCGCCAGGACGAGGCGCTGGCCGCGGCCATCCGCCGCAATGGCCGGGTAGTGCTGCCGGTGCTGGCCGCGCCCGCGGCCGGTGATCGCATGGCTGAGGAAATGCTGCCGGTACCGCAGATTGCGGCCAGTGCCGCCGCCATCGGCCACACCGACGTTGAAGTGGACGGCGATGGTGTCGCCCGCGGCGTGTACCTGCACGCCGGCATCGGCCAGGCGCATTGGCCGGCGCTGGGGCTGGCGCTGGCCGACCTGCCGCCGGGCGCGGTGCACGGCCTGCCTGACCCCCATCCGGAGATCGGTTCGCCCTATCAATGGCGGCGCAACGATTATGTGCGCGTGCGCTATGCCGGGCCGCCCGAGCGCTTGCCGCAGGTGTCCTATGCCGACGTGCTGGATGGTCACGTGGACATGGCGATGCTGCATGGCCGCCGCATCATGGTAGGCATGACCGCCAGCGGCATCGCACCGCGGCTGCTGACCCCGACCACCCGCGAGTTCTGGATGAGCGGCAGTGAGTACCAGGCCAACATTGCTTCGATGCTGCTGCAGCACAAGCAGATCGATCTGCTGCCACGCCTCTGGCAGCATGCCATCAGCGGCGTGCTGGTGGCGCTGTGCGTGATCCTGCTCGGCCTGCGCCTGCCATGGCTTGCTGCGCTGTGCTCGCTGCCGCTTCCACCGCTGCTGAGCTGGTTGCTGTTGCGCGCCGGTGACCTGTGGTGGGCACCGGCCAGCGCAATGCTGGGCGTTCTGCTGGTGTTGCTGGCCTGGGCGATCTGGCGGATCTCGGCCTGGCACCGCCAGGCCAACCGCGACGCGCTGACCGGTCTTGGCAACCGCCTGCGCTTCGAGCAGTCGCTGCAGCAGGAATGCGATGCAGCCCGGCGCAGTGGCAAGCCTTTGAGCCTGGCGCTGATCGACGTCGACCACTTCAAGCGCCACAACGACCGCCATGGCCACCAGGTCGGCGACCGCGTGCTGCGCGATGTCGCACGCCTGATCGGCGCGCATGCGCGGCGCCCGCGTGACATGGCCGCGCGCTACGGCGGCGATGAGTTCGCTCTGGTGCTGCCGGATACCCCGGCCGAAGGCGCGCGCCAGGTCATCGAGGACCTGATCGCCTGCGTGCGTGCAGTGCCGGCGCCCGGTGACGGCAGCGAAGCAGGCGTCACCCTCACCATCGGCGTGTTCACCCGCGTACCCGATGGCACGCTGCAACCTCATCATTTCGTCGAAGGCGCCGACACCGCGTTGTACCAGGCCAAGGCCAACGGCCGCGACGGGTATGTCATCGACGGCGCATGACGCAGGATGTGCACACTGTCTGTAGAGTCGAGCTTGCTCGACTGCTTCCGCCTCATTCCAGCGGCCAGCGACACCACGCAAGCGGATAGTCTCCCAGCCGCGATGTCAGGCCCGCGCGCACGGGGTTGGCCAGTACATACAGTGACTGTTGCCGAACATCCGCCTCATTCCGGATCAGATGATCGTAGCCCCGCTGCCACACCGGCCGTCCTTCATCGGAGTGCACATTGACTGCAATGGCCACTCTGGACTTCAGTGACTGCATGCATCGCCCCAGGGTTCCTTGACGCAGCTGCATGACCCAAGGCAGATGATCGGGCATTACCACCCAGGCAAATGATCGCGTGAGTCCACGGCGGTCACTGTCACGAAGGGCGTCCATCAGGGTCACCGCGTGTCGCGTATCTGCAAAGATGCGTCGACGACCCGCGGTGACAGCGGTGACTACGTAGAAGCATCCGATTGCGGAAAATCGACCGCGCAACAAGGCAGGGCTGGGCATGTAAACAACATGGGCCGGGGACCGGGCCGTACCCATCGGGAAAACCCTGAAATAGCTATCGGATGGCGTCGAGCGTATTCGCTGCTGCCCTGAAAGCAGTCGAGCAAGCTCGACTCTACAATTCGCCGGACCACGTCCGAATCGTGCGGACGCTCGCCCGGGCTACAACATACGCATGCGAATGGTTAGACTGGCAGCCTCGCCTCCTGCCCGGCCTTCGCATGAACGCCCGCCTGTTCCGCTTCGGTATCAATATCTGGCCGCCGTTCCTGTTCACCGGCATCCACGTCACCCGCATCGCGCCGGACTACCGGCAGATCGATGTCGAACTGCGCCTGCGGCCATGGAACCGCAACTATGTCGGCACCCACTTCGGCGGCAGCCTGTTTGCGATGACCGATCCGTTCTGGATGCTGGGCCTGCTGCACATCCTCGGCCGCGACTACTACGTATGGGACCGGGCCGGTGCCATCGATTTCCTCAAGCCCGGCCGCGGCACCGTGCGCACGTCGTTCCGCATCGACGATGCGCTGCTGGATGAACTGCGGGCCGAAGCAGCTGGCGGTGAAAAGGTGCTGCGCTGGTTCAGCAACGACGTGGTCGATGAAAGCGGCGAGGTTGTCGCCCAGGTGCGCAAGCAGGTCTATCTGCGCCTGAAGCCGCACGCACGCTGAATCAACGCTGGGGCGCTATCCTCTTTGCCCTCTGCCATGGAGGCCCCGATGCGCCCCTACACCCTTGCAGCACTGCTGAGCACCCTGCCGTGCGCGGCCCATGCGCTCGACCTGCCGACGGTGCAGTACCCGACGCTGCCGGCCCAGGCTGCCACTGCTGCCGGCTTCGTGCCCGACGGCTGGACGCTGGAGTCCAGCATCGAAGGCGATCTCGACCGGGATGGCCGCGCGGACCTGGTACTGGTGCTGCGCCAGCAGGATCCGCGCAATGTCATCGAACACGATGGCTTCGGCCCATCGCCATACGACAGCAACCCGCGCATTCTCGCCGTGGCATGGTCGCGCCCAACCGGCTATGTGCTGGCGGTGCAGGACCATCAGCTGATTCCGCGCCCGGACAACCCGGTCATGAGCGATCCGCTTGAAGAAGGTGGTGTCAGCATCCAGCGTGGCACGTTGAGGATCGCGCTGTTTTCATTCGCCAGCGCCGGAAGCTGGTCGATGGGTACCACCGCCTTCACTTTCCGCTGGCAGGATGGCGCGTTCGCGCTGATCGGCTACGACCAGGATTCGGTGATGCGCAATTCCGGGAAGACCGAATCGCTGAGCGTGAACTTCTCCACGCGCAAGGTAATGCGCGCCGAAGGCAGCATCGAGAACGACAAGGACAGCGTGCACTGGCAGCCACTGCGTGGCACCCGCCGCTGGACGCTGCAGACCGTCGGCGATGGCTGGGCATTCGATCCGCAGGCCGGTACCGGCTGAGCCACGGTTCAGTCGCGGGCAGCGGCAGTTGCGCCGGCGTCGGCGTCGGCCATCAGCGGTACGGACAACCAGGGGCTCTCAGCGTCACCCTGCGGTGGCGAACGACGCGGCACCAGCAGATGGCGGCCATCGACGGACAGCCGCGGCGACCGCACCGGCGACCGGAACTCCGCAGGCAATCGCTGCAGCGCCTCAGCCGGGTCCTGCGCCTGCTGCCGCAACCAGCGCTGGGCGCCAAGCAGGCGCAGCATCGCCGCCGCGTCCTGGGACCGTGACGAATATGCGGGATAGACCGGCGCGGCGATCTCGGTCAGCACGCACCCCATCACATTGGACAGGCAACCGAAATCCCGCTGCGGCGGCGCCTGTACCGGCAGCGGCCGATCGGCCTCCAGCGCGGCCGTGGCGGCTGCGCCACAGGCCCAGCCAAGATTGCCGGCCACGCGCGCCAACGTGCTGCTCCGATCCAGCACCAGGACGCCACCAAATTCCCGGGCCGAGGACTCGATCGCCGCCCGGCTCATCGCGTACTCGCCCTGCATCGCACGGCACAGGCTCTGTTCCTCGGCCCGCAACGGCTGCATGGCCTGTTCGCACTCGGCCGGCAGGGGGTGGTCGGCAGGCAGTTCGACCAGCATGTCAGCCAGCAGCTGGGCATTGGCCTGCACCAGGCTGGCACCGATGATGCTCTCGACCAGATAGCTGCCGCCGGGCACCAGTCGCCGGCCCAGCTGCAGGCCACGGCAGGCACCACGCAGGGCACCGTCAATGTCACCCTGCACGTAGGCCAGCGCGCGTGCACTGGTGGCGTCCATCACCACGCCATAGGCCGGCAACGGGACCAGAATGCCCTCGCCCTTCGGCCGGAACGGCGACGCGAAGTAGTCGGCGTCGGCCAGCTGATCCAGCCGCGCATGCAACTGCTGGTGCCCGGCGTGGGCCTCCACGAAGCGTTGCGGGTCCGCGCGGACCTGGGCGAGACAGCCGCTGGCGGCCGGCCCGCAACTGGCCCCGGGCCGCGAGTGCAGCTCGGCATGGTTGGCCACCAGGTGTGTCCGGCCGCTGCTTCCGCCATGTGCATCGGCTTCCCAGCGCCGTACATCCTCGGCCAGCGCCTGCTCGCGCTGCTGGGCATCCAGATCGTCGAACGGCAGCGTCCACAACAAGGCATAACCGTTGTGGCCGGTCGCCGGCAGGCGTGCTTCCAGTCGCTGCTGCGCCTGCAGGCGCGATTCGGGCACCGGCCACATGCGCGAGGCGCACCACACCACGATGGCCAGCACCAGCAGGCCTGCAAGGGTCCAGCCCAGTCCGCGCAGGATCTTCAACACAGCTTCCCTTCCATGTGCCGTTGCCGCAGTCGATTCCCCAGCGTAATCGACCCACGCCGGCCGCTACAATGCGCACATGTCGCTCGAAGCCCCCGCCCTGGTTCCCCGCCCTTCCCTGCAGCGCCTGTTCCTGACCGGCCTGCTCACCCTGCTGCCGATCTGGCTGACCTGGGTCGTGGTCAAGTTCGTGTTCGTGCTGCTGTCGGGCATTTCCAGCCCGCTGGTGGTACCACTTTCCGAGCAGATCGCGACCAGCTTCCCGCACTACCTCGGCTGGGTCCGCGCCGAGTGGATCCAGGACACCATCGCCCTGCTGGCCACCCTGCTGGTGATCCTGGCGGTGGGCGTGGCCAGCCGCCGCGTGCTCGGCCAGCGCCTGCTGCGCTGGGTGGGCGCGGTCATCAAGCGCATTCCGCTGGCCAGCATCATCTACGACAGCGCCAAGAAGCTGCTGGACATGCTTCAGACCGAGCCGGGCAGCACCCAGCGCGTGGTGCTGATCGACTTCCCGCACCGCGACATGAAATCGGTCGGTCTGGTCACCCGCGTGATCAAGGAACACGGCACCGACCGTGAGCTGGCCGCCGTGTACGTGCCGACCACGCCGAACCCGACCTCGGGTTATCTGGAGATCGTGCCGGTGGAGCTGCTGACCCCGACCGACTGGACCGTCGACCAGGCGATGAGCTTCATCATTTCCGGCGGTGCCGTGGCGCCGTCCAGCGTGCCGTTCACCCGTGCCGGCGAACGCACTGGCGAACGCACCGAATGACTCCGGCGCCGATCGAGCGCCCGCTGCAGGACCGCGCGGTCCTGCTGTTCATCGTGCTGGCCGCGTTCTTCTGCGGCAACGCGGTGCTGGCCGAGCTGATCGGGGTGAAGATCTTCGCGCTGGAAGACACCCTGGGCATCGATCCGCTGAACTGGAACCTGTTCGGCCAGACCGGCTCGCTCAGCTTCACCGCCGGCACCCTGCTGTGGCCGGTGGTGTTCATCATGACCGACACCATCAACGAGTTTTTCGGAAAGCGCGGCGTGCGCTTCATCTCGTGGCTGGCGGTGGTGCTGATCGGCTACGGCTTCCTGTTCGCCTTCGCGGCCATTTCGCTGGCGCCGGCCAGCTGGTGGGTCACTTCGATGGATGGCCACGGTGTGCCGGACTACCAGGCCGCGTTCGCAGCCGTGTTCGGCCAGGGCATGTGGACCATCGCCGGTTCGCTGGTGGCCTTCCTGCTCGGCCAGCTGATCGACGTGGCGGTGTTCCATCGCATCCGCCAGGCTACCGGCGAGCGCCACGTGTGGCTGCGCGCGACCGGATCGACCGCGGTCTCGCAGTTGGTGGACAGCTTCGTGGTGATCTGGATCGCCTTCGTGCTGGGCCCGCAACACTGGCCGACCTCGCTGTTCCTCGCCGTCAGCAGCGTCAACTACATCTACAAGATGGGCTTTGCGATCGCTTTGATCCCGTTGCTGTACCTGATGCGGCGTGCCATTACCCGCTATCTGGGTGCAGACAGAGCCGCCGCGCTGCGCGCCGCAGCCGCGGCTGACTGAAGCCCCAGCAGCAGAAAGCTGACTGCGCCTTCACGCTGGCCGTACGCGGCCGGATCGTGCAAGCTCCACGGTCTGTGTTCCACGGAAGCTCCTGATGCCGCATCCCACCCGCGCCCTGGCCGCCGCCATCGCCGCGTTGTTCCTGTTCAGCGCCGTGCCGTCGGCCGAAGCAGCGAAAAAGAAGGCCAGCCGCCCTGCCGCCGCGCAGACCCGCCAGGCCGCCAAGCCCAAGGCCAGGCCCGCCCGCGCCACCGCGCCGGCCCGTGGCAGCTCGGCGCGCCGCGCCACGCCGCGCCCGGTCGCACCGGCCCGGGCCGTACCCAAGCAGGTGCAACTGGAGCGCCTGTACGACGAATACTGGGATGCCTCGATGCGGTTGAATCCGCTGCAGGCGACCTTCCAGGGCGAGGCCCGCTACAACGACCAGCTGCCCAACATCCTGTCCGCCGCATGGCGCCAGCAATCGCACGACTTCACCACCGAGTGGCTTGGCAAGGTGGAGAAACTCGGCAGCGACGGCCTGCAGGGCCAGGACCTGCTCAGCTACGAGATCTTCGTGCGCGATGCGCGCGCCTCGCTGGCCGCAGAGCGCTACCCCAGCTGGATGATGCCGATCAGCCAGTACTACAACGTCGGCAGCATCATGGCGATCCTCGGCGCCGGTGCCGGCGCACAGCCGTTCAACACCGTGCAGGACTACGACACCTGGTCGCGCCGCGCGCTGGGCATTCCCGAGCTGTTCGACCAGGCCATCGAGAACATGCGCCAGGGCATGAAGGCCGGCGTGGTACAGCCGCGCGACCTGATGGAGAAGGTGCTGCCGCAGCTGGATGCGGTCATCAAGCCGACCGCTGAAGAGAGCATCTTCTGGTCGCCGATCCGCACCATGCCCAGCACCATCGCGGCCGAGGACAAGGCGCGCATCAGTGCCGAGTACAAGCGCATGATCGAACTGCGCATCATGCCGGCCTATCGCGCCCTGCGCGGTTTCATTGCCACCGAATACCTGCCCGCCACGCGCGCCAGCAGTGGCCTCAGCGCGCTGCCCGATGGCCAGGCGTGGTACGCCAACCTGATCGTGCAGACCACCGCCAGCGACCAGACTGCCGCGCAGCTGCATGCACTGGGCGAGCAGCGCGTGCAGGAGTTGCAGGCACAGATCGCCACGGTGATGAAGGACGCCAAGCTGCGTGGAACGCCATCCAAACTGCTGCGCAGCATGCGCAATGACCGCCAGTTCCAGTACGGCGACGCCAATGCGCTGATCAACCGCTACCGCCAGGTGCAGCAGCAGGTCAATGCGCGCCTGCCGCAGGTACTGGACACCCTGCCCAAGTCGACGCTGGACGTGCGCGCAGTGGAACCGGAACGTGCGCTGACCGCCGCCGCAGCAGCCTATCAGCCGTCACCGGCCGGGCAACCCGGCGTGCTGTACGTGAACACCCGCGACCTGCCCAGCCGCAAGCGCTGGAACGTGCCGGTGCAGTACCTGCACGAAGCGATCCCCGGCCACCACGTGCAGCTTGGCCTGCAGCAGGAGCTGGCCAAGCTGCCGCGCTTCCGCCGCCTCGGTGGCGACCTCGCCTTCGTCGAAGGCTGGGGCCTGTACGCGGAAACGCTTGGCGAGAACCTGGGCATCTACACCGATCCCTACGACCGCATCGGCTACCTGTACTCGCGCCTGCTGCGCGCCGCGCGCGTGGTGGCCGATACCGGCGTGAACGCACAGGGCTGGAGCAAGCAGCAGGCCGTCTCCTACCTGCAGAAGACCGTGGACATGAGCAGCGATGACGCCAACGCCGAAGTCGAGCGGATCATGGCCCAGCCCGGCCAGGCGCTGTCCAACGTGGCTGGCCTGACCACCATTGTCGCCCTGCGCGACAAGGCCAAGGCACGCCAGGGCGCAGCCTTCGATCTGCGCCGCTTCCATGCAGAACTGCTGAAAGACGGCTCGATGCCGCTGGATGTGCTGGACCGCAAGATGGAGCGCTGGATGGCGCAGCCGGCCAGCACTACACCCACGCCTTCACCCTGACGCATCCGGAGCCACCATGCGCCCTGCCGTCGCCCTGTTCGCCGCCGTGCTGGGCCTGCTGCCGCTGGCCTCCTCCGCCGCACCGGTGCTGACCCCACCGGATGCCGGCATCGACGGCCTGATGCAGGCCTACGATGGGCAGGTTCCTGGCGCCGCGGTGCTGGTACTGCACGACGGGCAACCGGTGTTCCGTCGCGGCTATGGCCTGGCGGTGGTGGAAGACGGTACTGCCGTGACCGCCGCCAGCAACTTCCGGCTGGCCTCGGTCAGCAAGCAGTTCACCGCTGCGGCGGTGCTGCTGCTGGTGGAAGACGGCCGGCTCGGGCTGGACCAGACCGCCCGCCAGTGGCTGCCCGAGCTGCCGCCGGCAGCGGCGGCCATCACCCTGCGCCAGCTGCTGTCGCACACCAGCGGCCTGCTCGACTACGAAGACCTGATGGACCCGGCAGACACACGGCAGGTACACGATGCCGATGTGCTGGCCCTGCTGTCGCGCCAGGACCGCCTGAACTTCGCACCGGGCTCGCAGTACCGCTACAGCAACAGCGGCTATGCACTACTGGCACTGATCGTCGGCCGCGCGTCCGGCCAGGATTTCGCCGCCTTCCTGCAGCAACGCATCTTCTGCCCGCTGGGCATGGCCCACACCGTGGCCCACCAGGACGGCGTCGATGCCATCACCGCACGCGCCTATGGCTACAGCCGGATCGATGGCCACTGGCAACGCACCGACCAGAGCACCACCAGTGCCGTGCTCGGCGATGGCGGCATCTATTCCTCGCTGGACGACCTGGCCCGATGGGATGCGGCGCTGTACGACGACCGCCTGTTGTCGAAGGCCTCGCGCCGGGCGATGTTCAGCCCGGCCACATCGACGCCCGAACCGGATGTACCGCACTACGGCTTCGGCTGGCGCCTGAATGGCCCGGTGCAATGGCACAGCGGCGAGAGCATCGGCTTCCGCAACGTGATCGTGCGTCACCCGGAGAAGCACCTGACCGTGATCGTACTGACCAACCGCAACGACCCCGAACCCTATCCGCTGGCGCTGAAGATCGCCCAGCGCTGGCTGGACACCCTGCAATGAACACCGCTTCCGACGGCCTGCTGGGCATCCACCACGCCGCACTGATCTGCAGCGACTACGCACGCTCGAAGGACTTCTACGTGCGCATCCTCGGCCTGCGCGTGCTGGCCGAGAACCACCGCGCCGCGCGCGATTCCTGGAAGCTGGACCTGGCCCTGCCCGACGGCGGCCAGCTGGAACTGTTCTCCTTCCCCTCGCCGCCGCCCCGTCCCAGCCGCCCGGAGGCCCAGGGCCTGCGCCACCTCGCGTTCCGGGTAACTGCACTGGAACCCTTCATCCAGCGCCTGGCCGCGCACGGTGTCGCCTGCGAACCGATCCGCGTCGACGAATACACCGGCCGACGCTTCACCTTCTTCGCCGACCCCGACGACCTGCCGCTGGAGTTGTACGAGATCGCGTGAGCGATTTTCAATCGCGGAGGCCCATCCACGCATGGCGTGGATCTACGTGTCGACCAAGGTCGACACCCACCAACAGCCGCAGAAATCTGTCAGAGGTGGGGGGGGGGGGGGGGGGGGGGGGGGGGGGGGGGG
>NZ_JAWJTI010000034.1:0-41724 GCF_032911525.1 Stenotrophomonas veracruzanensis | reverse complement strand
GAACCTGTGACCCCTACCATGTCAAGGTAGTGCTCTACCGCTGAGCTAACCGCCCATCTTGTTCTTGCCGCCCGAAAGCTGGCCTTGCTACGTAAAAACCCGGCGCCAGGGCCGGGCTTTGCATTTCACGACAGCCCCCTTCCGGAGACTTCGTGGTGGGCGGTACAGGGTTCGAACCTGTGACCCCTACCATGTCAAGGTAGTGCTCTACCGCTGAGCTAACCGCCCGTTTTTGCTTCTGAACGTCCGCGATTGCGTCGGTGCAGGCCGCGTATATTACGGATGCCGGCCGTGAAGCGCAACACTTTTGTGAAGAAGATGCTGCACTGCCGCGTTCAGCCCAGACTCGCTTCCTTCAGCTGCCGGATCTGGTCGCGCACGCGAGCGGCATCCTCGAATTCCAGGTTCTTGGCATGCTGGTACATCTGCTGTTCCAGCGCCTTGAGACGGGATGCCAGCTGGGCCGGATTGAGTGAACGGTAGTCGGCCCCCTCTTCAGCCACTCCCGCCCGGCCCTTGCCCTTGCCTTTCTTGGCTTCCTTCTCGGCGGCGTCCGAACGCGCCCCTTCCAGCACGTCGACGATCGGACGCGCCACCGAGCGCGGCACGATGCCATGCTCTTCGTTGTACTCGACCTGCTTGGCACGACGGCGGTCGGTCTCATCGATCGCGGCCTGCATCGAACGGGTGATCTTGTCTGCATACAGGATCGCCTTGCCACGCACGTTGCGGGCGGCACGGCCGATGGTCTGGATCAGCGAGCCTGTCGAGCGCAGGAAGCCCTCCTTGTCGGCATCCAGGATCGCCACCAGTGATACCTCGGGCATGTCCAGGCCCTCGCGCAGGAGGTTGATGCCCACCAGCACATCGAACTTGCCCAGGCGCAGGTCGCGGATGATCTCCACGCGCTCGACCGTGTCCACGTCCGAGTGCAGGTAGCGCACGCGGATGCCGTGCTCGGTCAGGTATTCGGTGAGGTTCTCGGCCATGCGCTTGGTCAGCGTGGTGACCAGCACCCGGTCACCGGCCTTGATGCGCGCGTTGGCCTCGCTCATCAGGTCGTCGACCTGGGTGCCCACCGGGCGGATCTCCACCACCGGGTCGATCAGGCCGGTGGGACGTACGACCAGTTCGGTGATCTCATCACCGGCCTCGCGGTATTCATAGGGGCCCGGCGTGGCCGACACATAGATGCTGCGCGGGCAGCGCGCTTCCCACTCCTCGAAGCGCAGCGGCCGGTTGTCCAGCGCCGAGGGCAGCCGGAACCCGAACTCGACCAGGGTCTCCTTGCGCGAGCGGTCACCCTTGAACATGGCACCGATCTGCGGAATGGTCACATGCGATTCGTCGATCACCAGCAGTGCGTCGGCCGGCAGGTAGTCGAACAGGGTCGGCGGCGGTTCGCCGGCGTTCTTGCCGGTCAGGTGCCGGGAGTAGTTCTCGATACCGTTGCAGAAGCCGACCTCGGCCATCATTTCCAGATCGAACTGGGTGCGCTGCGCCAGGCGCTGCGCCTCGACCAGCTTGTTCTGCGCGTACAGCTGCTCCAGCCGCTCCTTCAGCTCGACCTTGATCGTCTCGATCGCCGCCAGCACACGCTCGCGCGTGGTCGCGTAGTGGGTCTTCGGGTAGACCGTGAAGCGCTGCATGTTGCGCAGTGTCTCGCCGGTGAGCGGGTCGAACAGCGTGATCTTCTCGACCTCGCCATCGAACAGCTCCAGGCGCAGCGCTTCGCTGTCCGACTCGGCCGGGAACACGTCGATCACTTCGCCACGCACGCGGAACGTACCGCGCTGCAGCTCGTACTCGTTGCGCGTGTACTGCAGCTGGGTAAGGTGATTGATCAGGTCGCGCTGGTCGATGCGCTCGCCCTTGGACAGGATCAGGCGCAGCGACAGGTAGTCTTCCGGCGCGCCCAGGCCGTAGATTGCCGACACCGTCGCCACCACGATCGCATCCGGGCGCGACAGCAGGGTCTTGGTCGCCGCCAGCCGCATCTGCTCGATGTGCTCGTTGATCGAACTGTCCTTCTCGATGAAGGTGTCCGACGACGGCACGTAGGCTTCCGGCTGGTAGTAATCGTAGTAGCTGACGAAGTACTCCACCGCATTGTGCGGGAAGAACGCCTTGAACTCGCCATACAGCTGCGCGGCCAGCGTCTTGTTCGGCGCCATGATCAGCGTCGGCTTCTGCACGTTCTGGATGACGTTGGCGATGGTGTAGGTCTTGCCCGAGCCGGTCACGCCCAGCAGCGTCTGCTTGGCGATGCCTGCTTCGAAGTTGCTGGTCAGCTTCGCGATGGCATCAGGCTGGTCGCCTGCCGGCGAGTACGGCGAGACGAGTTCAAAACGGTCGCTCATGGTGGTGCCAGTTCCCGGGAATGGTGAGTATACGGGGCATGGAGTGACGGCCCGCTGAGGGGTTTCCGGGCAGGCGAGCGCGGTGGTGCCTGATGGTGAATGCCCCGGCGTACGGCGAGGCTGTAGGCATGTCCCTTCGCCATCGCCCTGCCCGCCTCCACCGCGGGCTCCATCTGATCGAGTTCCTGATCGCCGTCATGGTGTTGGCGGTCCTGCTGGCGTTGGCGTGGGGCCCTTGGCAACGCATGTTGCGGCACTTCCAGGCGGAAACGCTGCGCGCCGAACTGGTGACCAGCCTGTCGATGGCACGCAGTGCCGCCATCACCGAACGCCGCCGCGTGACGGTCTGTGGCTCGTCGGATGGCATGACCTGCGACCAGGCATGGCGCCAGGGCTGGCGGGTAAAGGTCGAACCGGCCAACAGCGCAACCGGCGCCGGAAGGGAACTGCGCGTGCACAGGACACGCCAGCGTCATGTCGACCTGCGTACCAGCGATCATCGGCCCGACGTGCGGTTCCGGCCCGACGGCCGCAATGCCGGCACCAACCAGTCCATCGTACTGTGCGTGGACGGGCAGGAGCACAGCCGCGTCATCATCAGCGTCCCGGGACGGGTCAGGAGCCAGCGCCCGCAAAGGCCCACCGCCTGCTGAAACCTGCGACGCCATCGTGAAAACGAAAAAAGCCGCGATTTCTCGCGGCTTTTTCGAATCTGGCGCCCGAAGTTGGACTCGAACCAACGACCCCCTGATTAACAGTCAAGTGCTCTAACCGGCTGAGCTATTCGGGCGGGGTGCGCATTTTAGCCAGCGTTCGGTGGGGAGTGCAAGCCTTTTATGCAACGTGGCGAAACGGCCCGCCCTTCACCAGCATCCGGGCCCCTTGCTGGCATTCGGCGTCTTTCGCCCGGCCTGGTCCAGGGTCAGCGTGCCGCAGTCATCCTTCTTCTGGATCTCGGTCGGTGCCGCCTGGAGGGTAAAGGAGGTGCCATTCGGCGTTCCCACGTAGGAAAGCGTGTATCTGGCGGTACCGTCCCGTGGCGATTGAGAGAACGGCAGCGTCATGCCCGCATAGGTGTTCTCCACGGTATGCCGCCGCTCCAGCATCTGCGCCAGCTCGACCAGATCGGCCTTGGCCTGGGCACGATTGGCCTTGCGCACATAGGCCTGGTACGAAGGCAACGCGATGGCAGCAAGAATGGCGACCACGGCCACGGTGATCATCAGCTCGATCAGGGTGAAGCCGGTGGCGGTTCGACGCCTGCTGTACACATGCATGGGCAACCTCGATATCGGATTCATCAACGGATCTGCCGCCACGATTGCCGCCCACAGGGCCGTGGCATGTAAAGCGGATCGGCGCCGGCCGCACGCAGCACAAACGTACACTGGCTGGCCTGCAGCATCTTGTCGACCGTGCACCCGGTGTCGCCAGGTTTGCAGGGCGTAAGCTTGGGCACAAAGATGTTGGTGTCCTTCACTGGCGGCCCTTGGCTGAGATCACCCTTCTTGGTCAGGGCGACACCACCGCAGTTGCCGGTGCACAGCGCTTCTCCGCCGATGGTTGGGCTCAAGCCGGACATCTGGCCACCACCGGTCAGCAGATTCAGACCGTACAGCCAGTTCACGCCACCGCCGCTGCCGCAGATGGCGGTACCTGGCACATAGGACGTGAAGAACACGATGCCGTTCTGCACACGGGGGTTGCCGACGAAGCGTTCGCCTTCGACTGCCGATCCGGCCTGCAGGTCCACATACCAGCCGCGGGCCGAACCATAGTTCACCGCATTGCGGGTGACATCACGCAATTGATAGCCGCTGGCCGATGTGCCGGTAGTGATCACCTGCTGTACCAGATTGTCGCGCGTGCCAACCGCACTGGCGAGGTTATCCCAGATGCCATACAGCGACTGCACTGGCGAGGTGCTGCTGACCGCATTGTCATCGGCGGCGAAATACTGGCCGGTACCGAAGAACAGACTGATGCCGCCGCCCGGACCCGTGCTGATCTCGATGCCGCTCATGATCGGCTGCGGGCTGTTGTTGCGCGTAGCGGTGAACAGCGGCGTTCCAGACAGGGCAATGTTCCAATCGGTCGGATCGGTGCTGGAAAGATCGAACTTCCAGATATTGCCCTGCATGTCACCGCCATACACAGTGTCGGTGATGCCGTCATTGTTCTTCAACGCCACCGTGGCGATGTTGATCAGGCCATTGCGTGCCGCGTACTTGGCACCTACCGGCGAAAGCCGCTTGAGTACCTTGCCGGTCTGGATATCAACCACGAACAGCGCTGCCTTGCCGCTGGTGGAGTTGACGCCATTGCCGAAGATCGCAACGAAGCGCGGCGCAGCATTGGCATCGGCGCCCTTCACCGCCACCACAGCCGGCTTGCCCAGCACGAACCCGAGATCCGACTCTGTCTTGCCCGAGACTTCCCACAACACACTCGATGCACCGAACGCGGTCGGATCGCTGACATTCAGCGCGAACACGGAGCCATTGCCTACGCTCGTCGCATTGGGCGCCTTGCTGGAGCCACCACCACCCGTGGTGCCCACCAGCACCGTGTTCCAGGCATCCCCGTAGTAGACGTCGGACGACGTCAGTGGGCCATCCACGTAGTAGCGATGCCCATACTTGGGATTGGCCAGCTCGGCAATGTGCTGCATGGCAGCTGACGGAATGAAGGCCAGTTCTTCGGTACCGCCGGATGCTCCATTCGAACCGTTGAAACCATGCACCATCCCGTCATTGGCGCCAACATAGATCATCGTCGGCGGCCCCGAGGTCGCGCGCTTCGCTTTCAGGAAGGTGTCATAAGACGTACCCAGCGTCGCCTTCCACTTGACTGTCGACTGCCTCGCCCAGCCTGCATAGCCGAAGTCATCCGTTTTGGAGACGATCTCGGTGGTGGAATTGACGATGTCACCCAACGGCGAAGTACGCGAACGGAGTCCGCTCACCGCCGCGCCGCGCAGATAGTTGACCAGGGTGGTCGAGGTCTGATTCGCGAACCATGCAGGAATCGAGTCACTGAATCCCAATGCCGACAGCTTCGCCCGCTCATCGTTGCCCGGCAGATTGGTGGCCAGGAACTCGTTCGCATTGACCGGGGTCACCGTGCCATCGGACGCGGTCTTGGTCGGGGACGTCGCCATGTAGATGCGGCGCGTGGCACTGCCGATGCTGCTGGACGCCTTCCACAGCACGGCTCCATCCGCACCCTGTCCATCGACCTGCGTGGCAATGACATCACCGGTCCAGTCCACAGTACCAGAGGGCACGCTGTAGTGGGACGATACGGTGAACGAGTTGGTCGAAATGCGCGCGCCACTGCCGCTGCCACCGACCGGCGCATCACCTTCCGCTGCGCTGTTGAAGATCGCCTCCAGCGCCTCCTTCAGTTTGGTCGGATTGCGTGCCAGGAAGTAGTTATCCGGCACCCCTGGCTTCTTGCTGTCCCACTTCTTGCCGGCCGGGACACCGTACTTGGCGGCATACCACAGCGGGCTCTGCAGCTGGCCCGCCGCAGTGGTAGAGGCCTTGTACTTGATGACTACCGGCCTCTGCCAGTTGCTCGGGAAGTTGTTTGTGCTGGTCAGCACGGAGCCATTGCTGTTACCCGGACGCAGTGCCAGACGCTGCACGGTGCTGGAGGCATTTGAGCCTGTGATCGTGTAGCCCGTCAGCATTGCGTTGCCAGCGTACGCCGACAGGTTCTCGATCCGGATGAGCACTTCATCCTCCTCGACCTTGCCGGCCAAAGTCGTGCCAATCCAATCCACCCCTTTGTTTGCAGTTGTGTAGTCGCACAGTCGCGTACTGCCCGCGGCACTGTTGCTCACTTTCGCATCAGCACGCCAGCAGATGTTGTTGAAGGTGCCGGTATCGTTGCACGCGGCGCCCACGCAGTAGCTCAGCATGGCAACGACGTCGTTGTCATGGTCATTGCCCCACAGCGAGTCTTCCCACACCAGCGAGAAGCTGCCGGACTTCGCATCTGTCCGGTAGGGACGGCCATAGACCAGCTTCCCGCCAGCGTCGTTGGCCTGCTTGGTGCCAATGCCGACCGAACCCAGGAAACAGCTGCGCCAGCCCGTGCTCGCTGCCGTTGCGCCTGCGGTGTTGTTGGCTTGGCAGAGTGGGGCCAATCCGATCTTGCTGTTGCCCACCGCGATCTCGAACTGCGGGAGGTTCTCCGCCATGGCAACGGCATAGGTGGTGGCAGTGACCTTGTACGTGCTTGGTTTGTTCTGCACGTTGGGACGCAGATCGGTCTCAGCTGCGGCCTTGGCCAGTCCCGCCATCAGGAAGCTGCCTTCCATCGAAGGAATGTCGGGGCAGATGCCACGCGCCTTGCTGAGGCCGCTGATTGTCTGCCCTTGGCAGATATCGCTGTGGGTATCAAGTGAGGTGTAGCGCGGCGTATCACCCACGCGACCGATCATGTAGCTCTTGCCAGCGATTCCTTCGGCCGTGCCGACTGCATCGGTCGCGGACACCGCAGACGCAAGGCCGGTCACGGAACCGACGTTATCACTGTCGAAGGACGGCAGGCCCGAAGACAGCACCAGGATGTTGCAGGTCGCACAATAAGAGTTGCCACCTTCTGCGGGCAGGCGGTAGGGATCCTTCCAGCTGATATTGGTTGGCAGGCCGCTGAGATCTCCGCTGTCACTATAGACCTTGGAGCCCGCAGTGATGTAGCGCAGCGCCTCCGCATACATTTCCGCCAACGGATTGCCCCAGGCACTGCACTTCTGGCCTCCGGTTCCCGGATCGGTCAGATTGCCATTTCCCTTCTGGTCCTGGCGGTTGAGGATGCCGTAGGTGTTGCAGTCATTCCAGTTGTTGGACCAGTTCCAGTTGTCCAGACGGAAGCTTGAAATCGCATTGATCACGCCCTCATCGTCGGCTTTGGCGCTTCCCGTCAGATTCAGGTAGCAGAACTGCCCCGTAGACAGGTCGATTTCATCACCCACACCGCAGAACTTCGTACCGTTGCCCGCGATCTTGCCGATGTTCCGCCGCAGGACACCGCCATCCCGCGGGTTGGCGTAGGTTCCCGTCACGAGCCCAAAGCGCAGTCGCCCGCTCTCACCGTAGGTCTGCAGCAGCCCGGCCGGCTTGAAACGGTCGGTGATGCCATCGTTGTATTTGCGGCAGAAACTCTCACGCACCGTTGAGCTGGCATCACACACCTCCACGCGCACGGTGTAGTCCGTGGCCGAGCGGGGAATGTCCGCGTAGCCATCGGCGGTGCTGGCACGTCCGGTATCGCACTGGTTGCTGGCCGTCGAGGCCCACTCGCCCAGTGCACCTTCGGCCACGCGCATCAGCGGCGCCCCGGTTGCAGAACGGGTCACACTGCAGAAGCTGAAGGTTGTCCCGCTTCCAGCAAGGTTGGCGAACTCGCGAAGATTCGATCCACTGTAGACCTTGACCCACGCATGCAGATCGCTGGGGATCGGCGCCCGCTCCAACACCGTCTTTTCCTTCGTATCGGTGAAGCGCTGGCCCCCGTACAACACGTAGCGCATCACATCCAGGCGACTCATCGTCACCCAGTTGAGGAAGTTGCCCGACCACGCGCCGCTGCAGCTGTGCTTGTTGGCGCCCTTTGTCTCTGCACTGGCCTTGAAGACACCGCTGTTGTACGAGTAACAGAGGTTGTAATCGAAGTAGCCTGAGTAATCGAACTTGTCCTGGTAGGTGGTGTCCAGCACCCCGTCCCCGTCCAGGTCGCTGTAATCGCTGTAGGCCTTGTTGAACAGCTGCTCGTCACGCGACATCACCATCATCATCAATGGCGGCTGGCTCTGCTTGCTGTACAGCGGCTCCTGCGCGATGTCGTAGTCACCAAGCGCGGCCTGCAGCGGAATGATCAACGCGGCAAGGCCGGCAAGCGCAGCAACACCCACACCGGCCCGCAGCCAGGTGGAGGAACAAAGTCGAAGGAAACGGCGCTCGCTGTTCATGGGATGAAGATCGTATCGATGACCGCACTGGCGGACGCATTGGAGGGATCGTCACTGGCAAGCGCCGTGACCTGGTAGATGTTCCCGGTTTCTTCGTTCTGTCGGCCGCCGGTGCGCCTGCTGGACGCTGCAAAGCACTTGTCGATGCGACGCGTATAAGTGGACTTGGTCTCGCTGAGACCATCGGCCCAGGTCTGCGGATCGTAGGAGGGACTGCATTCCTCCTGGCTGGCCTTGAAGATGCCCCCGTCAGCCAGCGCCTTCTCGATGGATTTCTCGGTCTGCCGGGCGTCGGCCTCAGCATTCTGGAAGGCAACGTTGCTGCGCAGATAGTTGGCAGCCATCCGTTCCTGCATGCTTGTGACCTGCATGCCGGCGATGCCCAGCAGGGCCATCAGCACCAGCATGATCAGCACGACGTACAGCACCGCGCCGCGCTGGGAACGCGGTGAATGCAGAGAATGGCGGCGGGCGGGATGGGTACGCATGGTGGCCTCAGTTGCCATACAGGCGATTGCGCAGAGCGATCGTGCTCTGGTAGGCGGCGCGCATGCGGCCGTCAGAAGGCGCGGTGTAGGTCACGCCGAGCGCGGTCAGCGGCGTGCTTGAACTGGCCTGGACAGATGCGGCCGGGTCTGGACTGGACACCACCAGCCCCAGTTGCACCGTGCCCACGCGCTGCCAGCCACGCGAGGCCGGCACGATGGAGGCCTGAACATCGGTCGCGGTACCCTGGCGATCAATGTAGCCGGTCGGCGACACCGTGCTCAGACCGTGATCCTGGCCATACAGCAATTGCATGTTCTCCACGCCCTCGACCAGCGCCTCTGCTGGTCCCGCGACCAGGGCAGCACCGGGCTTGGCGGTGAATCGAAGGCGATACAGCGACGATTGCTTGGTCGTAGCGTCGTAGCCCACGTACAGGATCGACGTCTCGGCGCGATACAGCACCGCCTGGCCGGGCTGGTAGTTGCGGGCGATGGCCACGTCGTTGTTGGGTGCAGTGCCCACTGTCACGGTACCGGCCTTTGCGTCGATCGCACGAGCTTGGAAGACCGTGGCGGAAATGCAGTCGGCCACACCGAACAGCCCCGGGTCGGTAACTCCGCTATCAAGCACGGCAAGACGTTTTGGATCAAAACTGAAAACCGGCTGGGCAACCGTTCCGGCTACCGCGGTGACCGGCACACCGGTCGGCACCAGATAGCGCAGAGCGACGATATCGCTGCCATCGACCCGGTTCTTGATGGCCGCGGCGAACTCACTCGGCAACGCCGGGGAGTACTTGGTGCCCCCCGTTGACGGCGTTGCCGCCAACGTCACTGCGTCGCCCGGCTTGGTATTCGTTGCTTCGTAGCCCTGAATCGACCGCGCGAAGTCCAGCGCGGGGTGTCCTCCCGCAGCAAAGGTGGTTGCCAAGGTGCCCTGCGGATCATGCGCCTGATCGTTCACGCAACCGAAGTGCCCCGCCATGCGCAGTTCGCGTTGCAGGGAGTCCATCGCGAAACGACTGTTCTCCTGGACCCGCGCAAGCCCTTCAGACAGCTGGTAGGCCGTGCGTGAAGCGGCGAACACCTGGACCACGCCCAGCATGATGATCAGGCCGATGGTCAGGGCGATCATCAGCTCGATCAACGACAGGCCACTCATCGTTTGGCGGGAGCGCATTCTGGTCATCACAGCAGGCTCTCGGCAGCAAAGGTGGTGTCAGCCTTCGAATCGGGATTCCAACGCTCATCGCCCCAGCTGACCGATACCCGTACCCGGCCGTCATTGACAGTCACCGTTCCGGACGCCGAGTCACCCAGTGCGCGGCCGAGGCGACAGCGCCAGTCGCGGGTGAAGTCATCCTTGCCGATATCCTTGCCGATGGACGGCGCGCAGTCCCCCTTGCCGGTGGTAGCAGCATAGGTACCGGCATAGCTGAGCGCGTTGATCCGGTTGGCACGGATCTGATCAAGCAGTTCGTACCCCAGGTTGGTGGCCTGGGTGCGATAGTTCGCGCTCTGCACGAACCGTACATTCATCGTCTGCAGCAGCGCGAAGCCCAGCAGGCCGATACCCATCACCAGGATCGCGATCATGACCTCGATCAGGGTGAAACCTCCCTGCGCCGCACGGTGCGGCTGGAAGCCGATCTTTCTCATGAGCAACTCTCCTTCAACAGCCGCACCTGTCCCGTAGGCGATATGCGCAGCGTTCGCTGCAGGGGCTGGTCGCCACACTTTTCAGGGCGCAGTGTCACATCGACTTCCGCGTTGGCGCGATTGCGGCCACGGCCATCGAAGCCGATGGTCAACGCTTCGGTTGCGGACTTCATGGTCGGGCGACCTTCGCTGTAGCGCAGCACGTTCTCACCGGAATCAAGCGCCCCGTTGCCGTTGCGATCCTCCCAGACCATCCAGCCGTCGGCCCAGCTGCTGCCATCACACTCTTTGCCCGCTGTGGATGCGCATACAGCCCCACCACGCGTGTTTTTTATCGCCTCGGAACGGGCAAGCGCCAGCGACGCGATCAGTTCGTTGGTCGTCGTGGCCACACGATTTGAGCGGATCGTACTCTGGAAGCTGGGATAGGCGATGGTGCTCAGGATCGCCAGCACGGCAACCGTGACCATCAACTCAACCAGCGTGAAGCCGTTTTGCCGGCGCAAAGACATTGGACGCTCCCCAGCGTGTTGGTGGCCACGATGGGCCATCGCCCCGCCACCGGCAAGTGGCGGCAGGATGAACGGTCAATCCGGGGCGACGGGCGTCAAAGGCTTGACGACCCGCCCTCCCCTGCCCGTGCCGGCGCGATCCCCATCGCGCCGGCGCAGGCTCAGGCCAGCACCTGGTAGCAGGGCTGGTATTCGCCGGAGATCTTCATGCGGCGCTGCTCGACGAAGGCGCGCAGCAGCGCGTCCAGGGCCTGCATCATGTCGGTGTCACCATGGATCTGGAACGGCCCGAACTGCTCGATGCGGCGCATGCCGTCTTCCTTCACGTTGCCGGCCACGATGCCCGAGAACGCCCGGCGCAGGTCAGCCGCCAGCGCATGCGGTGCACGCCCGTGGTGCAAGTCCAGCGCGGCCATCGCTTCGTGGGTCGGCACGAACGGCTGCTGGTACTCCCACGGAATCTCAATCGACCAGTTGAAGAAGAACGAGTCCTTCTGCGCCAGGCGGTGCTCTCGCACGCGCTTGATGCCGTTGGCCATCTTCTTGGCCACCGCCACCGGGTCACCGATGATGATCTCGTAGCGCTCGGCGGCCTCATCACCCAGGGTCAGGCGGATGAAGCGATCGATCTGCTCGAAGTACGGCGCCGCCACGGTCGGGCCGGTCAGGATCAGCGGGAATGGCAGGTCCTTGTTCTCCTCGCGCAGCAGGATGCCGAGCAGGTAGAGGATCTCTTCGGCGGTACCGACGCCACCGGCGAACACGATGATGCCGTGGCCGATGCGGACGAAGGCCTCAAGGCGCTTCTCGATGTCCGGCATGATCACCAGGTGGTTGACGATCGGGTTCGGCGACTCGGCGGCGATGATGCCCGGCTCGGTCAGGCCGATGTAGCGCGTCACGGTACGGCGCTGCTTGGCATGGGCGATGGTGGCACCCTTCATCGGGCCCTTCATTGCACCCGGGCCGCAGCCGGTGCAGATGTCCAGGCCGCGCAGGCCCAGTTCATAGCCCACCTGCTTGGTGTACAGGTATTCGTCGCGCGAGATCGAGTGGCCGCCCCAGCACACCACCAGGTTCGGGTCGCCCGGGTTGAGGATGCGCGCATTGCGCAGCAGGCCGAACACCGCGTTGGTGATGCCTTCGGACGATTCCAGCTCGGCCGCGTAGGCCGGGCCCATCTCGATGGCCATGTAGGCCAGGTCGCGCACCACTGCGAACAGCAGTTCGGCGACACCACGGATGATCTCGCCATCGACGAAGGCCATCGCCGGTGCGTTGACCAGGTCGATGCGCACGCCGCGATCCTGCTGCGCCACCTGGATGTCGAAATCGGGATACAGATCGCGCGCCGCACGCGGATCGTCAGAGGCGCTGCCGCTGGTCAGCACCGCCAGCGCGCAGCGGCGCAGCAGTTCGTGCATGCCGCCGGCGGAGGCATCGCGCAGGCGGGCCACTTCGGCCCGCGACAGCACATCCAGCCCACCGCGCGGGTAGATCCGCGCATCCTGCACCGGCAGTGCACGGGCTGATTTTTCGTTCGTGGTCATGTCCAATTTTTCGCTTCCTTCAAGGTTTCCGACTGTACTGCCGCCCCCTTAAAAAGCAAAACGGCCGGGAAGCCCGACCGTTGGATGTGTGCTTCCCGCGTTCGCCTTTCCGGGACCGCATCGGCGGCATTGGCACCGCGCACATTTCCGGATGCTACGCCGATGCCAGGGGACCTGCAAGGACTTTCGCATGAAAGGAAAACGGCCGGGTTTCCCCGGCCGTTTTCACTTACTGCTTCAGGTTCTGATGGATCAGAACTTGTACTTCAGGGTCAGCTGCATCGACCAGCGCGACACTGCGGTGTTGCCCTTGTCGTTGTTGTTTTCCTGCACCTGCGCGTTGTCGGTCGAACCCGTGAACGAGTAAACGTACTTGCCGGTGGCCGGATCGATACCCGCGTAGTTGGCAACGCGACGGGTCGAGTAGAAGCCGTAGTCGTCGATCAGGCCCCACTTCTTGTTCAGCAGGTTGCCGACATTCATGATGTCCAGGGCAACTTCACCCTTGTGACCCTTCATGAAGCCCGGGAATTCCTGGCTGACGCGGACGTCGAAGCTGTTGACCCACGAGGCGCGGTGCGAGTTGGCCGGGACCACGCTGCCACGGTAGGCATCGAGTTCCGGGTTCTGCGCCAGCCAGTCGAAGAACGCCTTCTCCATCGTGGCGCCGCCGGTGAACTTCACGTCACCCGGGCCCTTCGGCACGTAGAACAGGTCGTTGGTGGTCGCACCGTCGCCGTTGGCATCGTTGTAGAAGATGTAGCTGTACGGACGGCCCGAACGGCCTTCGTAGAACAGACCGACGCGGGTGGCGTTGTCACCGAAGAAGTTGTGCTTCCACTCCAGGGTGCCGGTGATACGGTCCTTCATCGCGTAGCGCGAATTGTAGGCGACGTTCTCGTTGGCATTGAAGATCAGCGTGTTGTTCCAGTTCGAGGTGTTCTGCGAACTGGACAGCGGGCTGACTTCGGTCGACTTGGTGTAGGTGTAACCCAGCGACCAGCCCCAGTTCTCGGTCAGCGGCTTGGCCAGCGAGAAGGTAGCCTGGGTGCCGCGGCCCTTGTCGGTGTTGCGCAGAACCAGCACATCGCCGATGTCGGACGGACGGTTGGCACGGTCGACCGCATTCTTGGTGCCGGTGGAGATGCCGTAGTCGACGCCCTTGTCGATACGGGTATTGGCCTGGTTCTGGCCAGCAGCGTTCCAGTAGATCGCACGGCCGTCCTGACCGGTGGCGGTCGGAGCCGACACGTCCAGACGGTCGAAGTAGATGCCGTCCTTGACCTTGGTGAACAGCACTTCGGCCGACGCCACGATGCCGTACCACGGCAGCTCATGGTCGAACGCCAGGTTGGCCTTCCACACCGACGGCAGGCGGGTGCCCGGCGCGATGATGTCGACGTTCTGACGGGCCGAAGCCGGGCCACCGGCCGGGATGTACGGGTTCTTGCCATCCGGGGTGAAGGCACCGGCCGGGATGCTGCGCTCGTCGTACTCGATGTAGTTCAGGCCGGTGTTCTGGTAGGCACCTGCCAGCCACACGTTCGGGGCAGCGCCACCGAACAGGCCCACGCCACCGCGCAGCTGGGTCGGGCGCTCGCTGTCGAAGGTGTAGTTGAAGCCGACACGCGGCTGCACCAGGTTCTTGTCCACCAGCTTGGTGTTGTTGAAGCCGTACAGCTGCTCGATGCGCGGGTTGTACAGGCGCTGGGTGCTGAAGTCAGGCATGTCGATGCGCACGCCGAACATCAGGTTCAGGTTGTAGTTGATCGCCCAGGTGTCCTGGATGAACACGCCGGTGTTCTTCAGGGTGAAGTCGGCCGGGATGTCGCTGCGGCTGCCATCAGCGCGCGGAGCACGCAGCTGGTAGCGCGACGCCTTGCCTGCCAGGAAGTCGTTGACGCTGTTGAACTCGTACACGCCGTTGAGATTGCGGCCGTAGAAGTTCATCAGCTCGTTCTTCGAGTAATCGAAACCGAACTTGACGGTGTGATCACCGATGTACCAGGTACCGGCACCGAAGGCGCTCAGTTCCTTCGACTCGACGATGTTGACGTGGGTGTTCTGCTCGGTACCGACGTACAGCGAGTCATTGCCCGACTTGATGCGGATCTGCGGCATGTCGACCAGCGGAACGCGGTTGGCCGAGTAATCCTTGTGCGAGACCTTGAACTCGGTCGAGAAGTTCTCGGACCAGTCACTGAACAGTTCACCCATCCAGGTTTCGTATTCGGTCGGCTGCTGGTACCAGAAGTTGCTCAGCGAGATGGCGCTGCTGCTGACCTGCGGGAAGCGGACGACGTTCTGCTCCATCTTGTTGTAGCGCAGGGCCGCACGGTGGTTCTCGTTGATGTTCCAGTCCAGCTTGACCGCGTACTCTTCGATCTCGGTCTTGCTGTTCGGCGCCGACAGGCTGCCCGGGTCGTAGCCCAGCTTGCCCAGGAAGTTCTGGACATCGGTGATCTGCTGCTGGGTGATGGTGCCACGGCCGATCGGCGTGTCGCTCAGGGAAACGCCGGCAGCCGCGCGCTCGTACTTTTCATAGTTGGTGAAGAAGAACAGCTTGTCCTTGACGATCGGGCCGCCGAAGGTCATGCCGTAGGTCTTCTCGTCCTCGAAGCCGTTGAAGTCCTGCTTGTCACCTTCCAGGCGCGAACGGACCATGTCCTTGTCGCGGTACGAACCGTACACGGTGCCGTGGAATTCATTGGTGCCCGACTTGGTCACGGCGTTGATCACCGCACCGGTACCACCGGCGATGGTGGTGTCGTAGTTGGCCAGGTCGATGTTGATTTCCTGGATGGCGTCCATCGACACCGGCTGACGCTCGGTCGGCAGGTTGTTGGAGCCCAGGCCGAACGGATCGGAGGCGCTGATGCCGTCGATGCGGATGGCGTTGTAACGGGTGTTCTGGCCACCGGCCGAGATCGCGCCGTCAGCTTTGCTGACCTGCGAGATGCGCGGATCCAGGCGGACGTAGTCCTGGATGTTGCGGCTGGCCGACGGCAATGCATCCATCGTTTCGCGGGTCACGTTGGTGCCGGTGCCCATCTTGTTGGCGCTGAACAGGTCCAGGCCGCCGGCAGTGGCGACAACGTTCACCGCGTCCAGGTTGGTCGCAGCCAGATCACCACCCAGGTTGGCATTGACGGTGTTGACCTGGTTCAGGTTCAGGTAGACACCTTCTTCGGTCTTGGTGCCTTCACCGGGCTTGTTGATGGTGATGGTGTACGGACCACCCACGCGCAGGCCGCGCGCGTTGTAGCGACCCGACGCATCGGTGGTGGCACGCGAAACAGTGCCCGACTCGGTGTGGGTGATGGTGACTTCAGCGCCGGCAACAGGCTGGCCTGCGGCGGACATCACCTGGCCGCCGACACCGGCGGAGGTGCTGCTCTGAGCGAAGGCGGGAGCGGCGGCGAGTGCGGCCACGAGACCAAGGGTAAGCTTGGACATCCGGAGTGGGTGGGTCATTTTTCGGTAGCCTCGATGCGAGTTGGCGATGGCGGAAAAAAAGCGCATCCAAACAGCCCTGCGGGTGGCTGGTCGGAGAGTTATCTGGGGTTCCCTACCGCCTGGCTGAAGGCAGCCATAACGGTTAACACTAGATTAACACGCTACGCCATCAATGTGACGGTTGTGCGACAGACGGCACCGGATCGCAACGCAATCGTGACGGGTTCTTCACTCCGTCTTTCCCTCGGCCTCACTCCGACAGGGGTGCCTCACTGGCGTCGAGAATCCGGCCTCGCCAGGCTTGCCCTGCGCTGGACAGCAAGGTCACGGCCACAGCAGCCGCAGCCTCCGGGCCTTGGGCGGCCGGGTCCTGGTCGACGGAATAGGCACGGGCGCGCAGCGCCGTGCGCAGTGGGCCGGGGTACAGGCCACTGACCCGTACCGGGCTGCGGCCGAGTTCGTCGTGCAGGCTGGTGATCAGCCCGCGCAGACCATGCTGGGCGACGCCATACCCACCCCAATAGGCCTGCCCGACCCGTTCGGGGGCATCCACTGCAAACACCAGCGCCGCGTCTTCGCGCTGCCGCAGCAGCGGCAGGCAGGCCTGGGCCAACCAGGCGGGCGCAGTCAAGGTGACATGGATGGCACGGGCGAAGCTGGCCGGGTCAGCCAGTTCGAACGGGGTCAGGCCCGGGAAGTGAGCGGCACAGACCAGCAGGCCGTCCAGCCGCCCCAGCTCGCGCTGCAGGGCCTGGGCCAGCTCGGCATAGTCATCGGGGCCTGCGCCTTCCAGGTCCAGCGGGTACAGCAGGGGTTCCGGGCCGACAGCCTGGACCTGGGCGTAGACACGGTCCAGGCGGCGCGGCTTGCGGCCCAGCAGGACCACGGTGGCCCCGGCGGCCGCAGCAGCCACTGCCGCTGCACTGCCCAATCCGCCACCGGCGCCGGCAACCACCACCACGCGATCCTGCAACGGGCGGCCATCGAGCGCCCCGTCGGTCGGTGACGTCGATGGCCAGGCACTCATCCCTGGGTCGCCTCTTCGACGATGCGCTTGAGCTCGCCGGCTTCGAACAGCTCCAGCACGATGTCGCAGCCGCCAATCAACTCACCGTTGATGAACAGCTGCGGGAAGGTCGGCAGGTTGGAGAACCGCGGCAGATTGGCGCGGATCTCGGGTTCTTCCAGCACGTTGACGGTGCGCAGGGTGACAGCGCCGGCCGCCATCAACGCCTGTACGGCGCGGCTGGAGAAGCCGCACATCGGGTATTGCGGGGTACCCTTCATGAACAGCACGAGCGGGTAACGATCGACCTCGGCCTGGATTTGCTGCATTACCGCCACAACCTCACTCCTTGCTTCGCCGGACAAACCGACCGTGATGGTCGGCTAGACTGCCCACGGTAGCCGCCATTGTAAGCGGATGGAACCGGCTGCCGCCGCCCCCTGGCCACGAACCTGTCCATGCCTGTCGAATTGCCTGCCCTGCCCTATCTTCCCGGCTCCCTGCAGCCGCACCTGTCCGCACAGACCGTTGAACTGCATCACGGCCGCCACCATCGCGCCTATGTGGATGCCGTCAACGCTGGCATCCTCGGCACCGAGTGGGAGGAAGCGTCGCTGGAGGAGATCGTCCGCCATGCCCAGGGCACGCTGTTCGATGCCGCCGCCCAGGCCTGGAACCACGGCTTCTACTGGCAGTGCCTGCGCCCGCGCGGTGGCGGTGAGCCCCAAGGGCGGTTGGGCGAGCAGGTGAAGCGGCAGTTCGGCGACGTGCAGCGCCTGCGCGAGGAGTTCAACCGCACCGCGCTGGGCCTGTTCGGCTCCGGCTGGGTATGGCTGGTGCAGCACCCCGGCGGCCAGCTGGGCCTGCAGGCCACCCGCAATGCCGGCACGCCAATGACCGGTGAAAGCACCCCGCTGCTGTGCTGCGACGTCTGGGAGCACGCGTACTACACCGACTACCAGAATGACCGCGCACGTTACCTGGACGCGTTCTGGCAGATGGTCAACTGGGATTTCGCCGAGAGCCAGCTGCGCTGACCCCCTGTAGAGCCGAGCCCATGCTCGGCTGCTGTCCGGCCAGCCGAGCATGGGCTCGGCTCTACAGATGAAGCTTCACGCGCTCTCGTGCGCGGCCACCGCGTCCATCACCCGCGCTGAATACACCAGCGCAGCGCCGGCATTGAGCGACACCGCTACACCGAGCGCCTCGGCGATTTCCTCGCGGCTGGCGCCATGCTTCAGCGCCGCGTCCACGTGCACGGTGATGCAGCCGTCACAGCGGGTCGTGACTGCCACTGCCAGCGCGATCAGCTCGCGGGTCCTGGCATCCAGGTGGTTGGTCTGGGCGCCGGCGTTGGCCAGGGTGGCGTAGCCCTTGACCGTGTCCGGCGAGAGCTTGCCGATCTCGCCGATGCGGCCCTTCAGTTCCTTGCGATAGGCATTCCAGTCGAGCATGGGGGTGACTCCTGTGAAAGGAGCTCCACGCTACCACCGGAAATGTTGCGCCAATGCCTGCACCGGCGCGCCACATCGTTGCATTGCCGGCCAGCGGCCGGCACTACCGGCTCAGCGGTTGCGCAGCGCGTGTACCGCCGGCGCCACCTGGGCCTGGCGGTCCAGCTCCAGGCCAACCTGGTCCAGCGCATCGGCGAGTGCAGCGGCATCATCGTCACGCAGGGTGGCATGGCCGACCTTGCGGCCCGCGCGCGCTTCCTTGCCGTAGTCATGCCAGTGGCCGCTGGCCTGGGCCAGTACCGGTGCCGGGTCGGGCATCGCGCCCAGCCAGTTCAGCATGCAGGCATGACCGAGCATGCGGGTGCTGCCCAGCGGCAGGTCCAGCACGGCACGCAGATGGTTCTCGAACTGCGAGGTCTCGCTGCCTTCGATGGTCCAGTGGCCGGAGTTGTGCACCCGCGGCGCCATCTCGTTGGCCAGCAGTTCGCCATCGCGGCAGAACAGCTCCAGCGCGAACACGCCGACGTACTGCAGATGCTCGGCGACGCGACGGGCATAGCCGATCGCGGCCTGCTGCTCGGCATCGGACAGCACCGCCGGTGCCACGCTGGCAGACAGCACGCCGTCGACATGCCAGTTGCCGGTGACCGGCCAGGCCTCGAAACTGCCATCGCGGCCGCGCACGGCGACCACGCTGACCTCGCGCTGGAAGGCAACGAAGCCCTCCAGGATCAGCCCGGTACGCTCGACCTGCGCACCCAGCGCATCCCACGCGGCGTCGATGTCGGCCTCGCTGCGCAGGCGGAACTGGCCCTTGCCGTCGTAGCCAAGGCGGCGGGTCTTGAGGATGCACGGCAGGCCGAACTCGACAGCCTTCGCAGCCAGCTCGTCACGGCTGCGGATGTCAGCGAAGGCCGGCAGCGGGATGCCCAACTGCTGGAACAGGGTCTTCTCGCTCAACCGGTCCTGGGCCACCGCCAGCGCGGCCGGCGGCGGGTAGACCGGCACGCGATCGGCCAGGAACTGGGCACTGTCGGCCGGTACGTTCTCGAAATCGAAGGTGACCACGTCGACCTTGGCGGCGAAATCCGCCAGCGCCTGGCGGTCATCGAAGGCACCGACGGTGAGCGGCGCCAGCGGGCCGCTGCAGGCGTCGGCTGCCGGGTCGTACAGTTCGAAGCGCAATCCCAGCGGCGCACCAGCCAGAACCATCATGCGGGCGAGCTGGCCGCCGCCCAGGATGCCGACGGTCAGGCTCATTGGCGCGGATCGTCGTGGGCCATCACGTCTTCGGTCTGGCGCGCACGGAAAGCGTCGAGCGCCTGGCCGATCGCCGGCTGGTCGCTGGCCAGCATCGCAGCGGCGAACAGCGCTGCGTTGGAGGCGCCGGCATTGCCGATGGCGAAGGTGGCAACCGGAATGCCGGCCGGCATCTGCACGATCGACAGCAGCGAATCCATGCCGTTGAGGGCCTTGGACTGCACCGGCACGCCCAGCACCGGCACGGCGGTCTTGGCGGCGATCATGCCCGGCAGGTGCGCGGCCCCACCGGCACCGGCGATGATCGCGCGCAGGCCACGCGGGCCCGCCTGCTCGGCGTAACTGAACAACACATCCGGCGTCCGATGCGCGGACACCACCTTCACTTCGAACGGAACACCCAGGGCTTCAAGCTTCTGGGCGGCGTGCTGCATGGTTTCCCAGTCGGAACGGGAACCCATGACGATGCCGACAAGCGGCGCGATCGGGTTGGGGGTCATTGGCCGTCACCTGCCTTAAAGACGTATTCTAGCCATCTTCCACGCAAGACGAAGAACCATGGATCGCAAGCTGCTCGACCTGCTGGTGTCACCGGACACCCGCCAGCCCCTGTCCCTGCTGGATGGCAAGGGCCTGGAAGCCCTCAACAAGGCCATCTCCGCCGGCGCGGTGAACAAGGCCGATGGCAACCCGCTGGCGCAGCCGCTGCGCGAGGCGCTGGTCACCCGCGACCGCAAGCAGGTGTTCCGCGTTGACGACGGCATCCCGGTGCTGCTGGCCGAAGAAGCCATCCCCACCGCTCAGATCGCCGACTTCCCGGCCGCATGAGCACGCTGCCGACGCCGGATGCGGCCGTTGTCGCCGCCGATGTCGCGCGTGCGCTGGCCGAGGACCTGGGCAGCGGTGACGTCACCGCCGCTCTGCTGCCCGACCAGGCCGACAGCGCTTACCTGCTGTGCAAGCAGGACGGGGTGATTGCCGGCCGCCCCTGGTTCGATGCCACCCACCGCGCACTCGACCCGGACGTGCGTATCGAATGGCAGGTTTCCGAAGGCGACGCCGTCACCGCAGGCACCGTGCTGGCCGTGCTGCACGGGCGCAGCCGCAGCCTGGTCAGCGCCGAGCGCACTTCGCTGAACTTCCTGCAGACGCTGTCCGGCACTGCCACCACCACGGCCCGCTACGTGGCCGCTGTGGCCGGCACCGGCACGCGCATCCTCGATACCCGCAAGACCCTGCCCGGCCTGCGCCTGGCGCAGAAGTACGCCGTGCGCTGCGGCGGCGGCGAGAACCACCGCTTCGGCCTGTACGACACGGTGATGCTGAAGGAAAACCACATCCGTGCCGCCGGTTCGCTGGCTGCGGCGGTGGCTGCCGCGCGCCGGCAATGGCCCGCGCTGCCGCTGGTGGTCGAGGTGGAAGACCTGGCGCAGCTGCGCCAGGCGCTGGAAGCCGGTTGCGAACGCATTCTGCTGGATGACTTCAGCCCGGACCTGCGCCGCGAGGCGGTGCGTATCACGGCCGGCCGCATTCCGCTGGAAGTGTCCGGCAGCGTGGGCCTGGGCGGCCTGCGCTCGATCGCCGAGGATGGCGTCGACTGCATCTCCATCGGCGGCCTGACCAAGCATGTGCAGGCCATCGATCTGTCGCTGAAGCTGGGCCCGCCGCCGGGTTGAGGCCGGCAGGACTTGTAGAGCCGAGCCTCCGCTCGGCTGCTTATCGATGTGCGGCGCGCCCTGCACGCGCTTCGCGCGATGAGCCGGGCATGGGCCCGGCTCGACACGCCTTCACGGCTCGGCTACGGCCGCCTCTGCGACGCTGCGGGCACCCCCCACAGGAGCCGCGCATGCGCCGGATGCTCTTGCCTGCCTGCCTGCTGCTGGCCGCGGCCCCCTTGTCCGCAGCGGCGGCCGAAGCCTGCGATGTGCCACCACGTTTCGGCCTGAGCCCATTGGCGGTGGCCATCCGCAATACCACCTGCAACGAGCACCGGCTGTGGTTCCGGCCCTTCATTGATCGTGATGGCCGCGCCGCCAGCCTCAGTGTCACCGAGGCCGAAAGCGATCACCTGGCCGACAACGGGCTGATTGCCTGGCAGCGCGTGGCCGGCTACTGGCGCAACAGCGGCACGCTCAACGCGATGGGCAGCATCGCGGGCGCCAGCAGCTGCCTGGCACCGCTGGGCACGCGCTACACCGACAGCGACTGCCGCGCCTTCCTGGTCGACAACCCGTGGTCGGCCGCGTTCATTTCCTGGGTGATGGTGCAGTCCGGCGTTCCCGGCTTCAACACCTCGCCACGCCACATCGACTACATCCGTGCCGCGTACCAGGGCGGCCCCTCGGGCGTGCCGTACCGGCTGGTCGATCCTGCGACCACAAAGCCCGCACCGGGTGACCTGCTGTGCTTCCTGCGCGACCGCAGCAGCACGCTCAGCTACAGCGGGTTGGTGCAGGCGCTGGGCAACGGCTCGGTGGGCCACTGGAAATCACATTGCGAAGTGGTGGTGGCGGCAAATCTCGGGGGCGACCAGACCCTGTACCTGGTGGGCGGCAATGTGATGAACACGGTGGCGATGCGGTTGCTGCAGCTGGATCGTACGGGGCTGATCAAGCTGCCTCCGGCACGCGAACGCAACAGCACCGGCATCGACCCCGGCTGCACGCCGGGCCGAGAGGACGAATGCAGCTTCAACCGCCAGGACTGGGCAGCGCTGCTGCAACTGACCGCCACGTCACCGCTGGTGATGCCCTCGCCCACTGCGACGCCGATGCAGCCCGCGCCTGCGCCGCAGCCGGTGGTCGTGCCCGCGCAACCGATGTCCAGCGAACCGCAGCCGCGGCGGTGAATGCAGCGCTTGATCCAGCGCGCGTTCGCCGCCATCTTTGCGGGATCGACCTCTGACGGCTGACGCCATGCCCACCCTGCTGCTGTTGCTGATTGCCGGCGGAATCATCTATTTCTTCTGGAACGCGGCGCGTTCGGCCGCCGAGCGCGCGGTCGAGCTGGGACGCAATGCCTGCCGCGCAGCCGACGTGCAATGGCTGGACCAGGCGGTGCACGCCACCGGCCTGCGCCTGTCGCGCGGCGAGGATGGCCGGCTCGGTTTCGAGCGCACCTTCAAGTTCGAGTATTCCTACGATGGCATCGATCGCCACGTGGGCCGCATGGTGCTGCGCGGCGACCAGCTGATCTCATTTACCGGCCCGGGCGCAGCGCGGATCAGCCAGATCCGCGCGGACGTGGACGATGCCGAGGATGTGTAAGCACTGAAGGTGTGCCGACCAACGGTCGGCACCCACACAATTCCGGCACCCACCGGTGAATCCTGCAAAGGAAAACGCCGCCCATCGGGGCGGCGTCGGAGACATTACTTGACCACGCGCAGGTTCGGGCGCCCCTTCGGCGGCGGACTGGCCGGCGGCGTATCGTCCGGCGGCGCGCCTTCCTCGTGCAGCAGCTCGTCGCTGGTCGGAGCGGTTTCGCTGCCCGGAATGTCATCCGGCAGCGCCATGCCCTGCCCGGTCTCGCGGGCGTAGACGGCCAGCACGGCGCTGATCGGCACCTGCACCGGGTAGCTGGTACCGGAGAAGCGCGCCGAGAAGCTCACCATCTCGTTGTCGATCATCAGCCGCACGACAGCACGTTCGGCGATGTTGAGCACAACCCGGCCATCCTTGATCGCCGAAGGCGGCACCTGCACGCCGGGGACGCCGGCGTCGACCAGGATGTGCGGGGTCAGCTGGTTGTCGTTGATCCATTCCACCAGCGCCCGCAGCAGGTACGGGCGGTGGCTGGTCATGTGGAAGAAGTCTTCGGTCATGCGTGAAGTGTACGCGCCCGGCGCCCTGCCGGGGCGGATCGCCTGCACGCCGGTCGGCGTGCAGACGGGTAAGGCGAGGCAGGATCAGCCCGGCAGATCGCGCAGCTTCTTTTCCTGGTCGGTCAGGCTGCGGACAAAGCCCGGATGGCGGAAGATGCGGTTGCCGTAGTCTTCAATCGCCTTGCCGTCCTTCGGCAGCGGCACATCCAGCGACTGCAGGCGCCAGATGATCGGCGCCATCGCGCAGTCGGCCAGGCTCATTTCCGGGTTGAGGAAGAACTTGCTGGCCTTGAACAGCGGCAGCGAGGCGGTCAGCAGTTCCTTCAGGCGCTTGCGGCCGGCCTCGGCCTGGGTCTTGTTGCCCAGCTGGATGGCCTGCACCTGCGGCACCCAGTCGTGCTCGATGCGCAGCATGGCCAGGCGGATGCGCGCACGCGAGAGTGGATCGACCGGCATCAGCGGCGGATGCGGGTAGCGCTCGTCCAGGTACTCGCTGACCACCGACGCGGCGTAAAGCACCAGTTCGCGTTCGACCAGGGTCGGCACCGAGTGGTACGGATTGAGGTCGATCAGGTCTTCAGGCGGGTTCTGTGGATCGACCGGAACGAAGTCGAAGGTCACACCCTTGGCCGCCAGGACCAGGCGTACACGGTGGCACAGTACATCGTCGTTCGAGGAAAACAGCGTCAGTGTATTGCGCATGCGTACGCTCGCCGCCATCAAAGGCTCTCCCACGACAGGAGACCGCCTGCCGCATCGGCGCCGCCGGCACCGTGCCGGCGATCGACTCCTCCCCGAGTGTGCAACCGACCATCACAAAAGCCAATAGGCCCGTGCGATGGTGAGCGGCAGATTCAGTGAACGTCCTTCCAGTATTCCTTCTTCAACAGATACAGCAGGAAGGTCAGCAGGGCCAGGAACAGGATCACCCACACGCCCAGCTGCTGGCGCTTGAGCGCGGCCGGTTCGCCGGCATATTCGAGGAAGTTGGTGATGTCACGCACTGCCTGGTCGTACTGTCCGGCATCGACGTTGCCTGGCGTTTCCAGGCGCAGGCCGGTCACCGGCGGATCCATGCCCGGCGCCTCCGGCTTGCCATGCACGGCATGCTGCAGGCCCTGCATTTCCCACAGCGGGTTGGGCATGGACGCGTTGGCGAACAGCGCGTTGTTCCAGCCCAGCGGCCGGCTGCTGTCCAGGTAGAACGACTTGAGGTAGGTGTAGACCCAGTCATTGCCGCGCACACGCGCAATCAGGCTGAGGTCCGGCGGCATCTTGCCGAACCACTTCTCTGCGTTCTCCTTGGGCATCGCCACCGGGATCGGATCGCCGATCGCCGAGCCGGTGAAGTTGAGGTTGTTCATCACCTCCTCTTCGGTCAGGCCCAGGTCCTGCGCCATCCGCGAATAGCGCAGGTATTTCAGCGCGTGGCAGCCGGAGCAGTAGTTCATGTACAGCTGCGCGCCGCGCTGCAGCGAAGCGCGGTCTCCGAGGTCGTTGCCGGCCTGCAGCAGCTTGGTGCCGCCCTCGGCGGCGGAGGCCAGGAAACTGCCCAGCATCAGGGCGGCCGTCAGGGCCAGCCGGACCATCCAGCGTTCAGTCATGGGTGGTCACCCTCTCCGGTACCGGCTTGGTCCTGTCCAATCGTGTCCATAGCGGCATGGTGATGAAGAACGCGAAGTACAGGAAGGTCAGCACCCGCCCGATGTAGGTCTCGTGCACGTCGGTGCCGGGGCCGGAACCGATCACGCCCAGCCACACGAAGCACACCGCCAGCACGCCCAGCATCACCTTCGAGATCCAGCCGCGGTAGCGCACAGATTTCACCTTCGCCTTGTCCAGCCACGGCACCAGGAACAGGATCGCGATGGCCGAGAACATCACCAGCACGCCGCCCAGCTTGTTCGGTACCACGCGCAACATCGCGTAGTACGGCGTGTAGTACCAGACCGGCTTGATGTGTTCCGGGGTCACCAGGCGGTTGGCCTCGGTGAAGTTGTCGTGCTCCAGGAACAGGCCGCCGAAACCCGGCGCGAAGAAGATGATGAAGGCGGCGATGATCAGCAGGAAGCCGGCGCCGACACCATCCTTGAGCGTGTAGTACGGGTGGAACGGAATGCCGTCGGCCGGTGCGTTCGGCGACCAGCGGTTGCCCTTGGGCCCCTTCTTGATCTCCACCCCGTCCGGGTTGTTCGACCCCACTTCATGCAGCGCACCCAGGTGCAGCACCACCAGCAACAGCAGCACCAGCGGCAGGGCGATGACGTGCAGTGCGAAGAAGCGGTTGAGCGTGGCATCACTGGGCAGGTAGTCGCCCATGATCCATTCGGTCAGGCCGTTGCCGATCACCGGTATCGCGCCGAACAGCGAGATGATCACCTTGGCGCCCCAGAACGACATCTGGCCCCACGGCAGCACGTAGCCCATGAAGGCTTCGGCCATCAGCACCAGGTAGATCAGCATGCCCAGGATCCACACCAGCTCGCGCGGTTTCTGGTAGCTGCCGTACAGCAGGCCACGGAACATGTGCAGGTAGACCACGATGAAGAACAGCGAGGCACCGGTGGAGTGCATGTAGCGGATCAGCCAGCCCCACTCCACATCACGCATGATGTATTCGATGGAGCCGAACGCCTCGGCGGCGTTGGTCTTGTAGTGCATCGTCAGGAAGATGCCGGTGACGATCTGGTTGACCAGCACCAGCAGCGCCAGCGAACCGAAGTAGTACCAGATGTTGAAGTTCTTCGGCGCGTAGTATTCGCTGACGTGCTTGCGGTAGACCGGCATCAGGCCGGGCGCGCGCGCGTTGACCCAGTCGGCCACGCCGCTGGCGGTACGGCTGAGGATATTGGCCATCAGGCAGCCCCCTGCGGATCGACACCGATGATGATGGTGTTGTCGTCCTGGTAGTGGTGCGCGGGCACCTTCAGGTTGATCGGCGCCGGCACGTCCTTGAAGACACGACCGGACATGTCGAAGCGCGACTTGTGGCAGGGGCAGAAGTAGCCGCCCTTCCACTGCGGGTCGTAGGGCTCAGGCCGGATCTCGGCGACCATTTCCGGCGAGCAGCCCAGGTGCGTGCACAGGCCGACCAGCACGGAGATATCCGGCTTGATCGAGCGCAGCTCGGGGTTCTGCTTCAGCACGTACTCCGGCTGCTGGTCCTTCTCGCCGGACTCGGGGTCCTTGAGACGGCCGTCCAGCCCGTGCAGCGCATCGAGGATCGCCTTGGACCGTTTGACGATCCAGATAGGCTGGCCACGCCATTCCACGATCAGGCGTTGGCCTTCCTGCAGGGCGCTGATGTCGGCCACCACCGGTGCGCCGGCAAGCTTGGCACGGGCACTGGGGTTCCAGGATTTGATGAAAGGAACTGCGGTGAATCCGACGCCGACGGCGCCCACCACGGCTGTGGTGGCAGAAAGAAAACGCCGACGTCCGGTGTTGACTGGATCGTGTACCCCATCGTTGGCCATCCGGCACTCCGATATTGATTAGGTAGCTTTAAGGCTGCCAGCGGATCCGGTGGGGGCCAGAGCCGCATTGAATCACGGTCGAGTGTAGCGGAACCGTCGCGCGCCACACAACGCTCTTTGCAAGGAGTGCCGACTGACAGTCGGCACCTACCAGTTCAAGGGCGTGCCGACCAAAGGTTGGCACCTACTGGTGACTCAGGGCGGTGCGGTAACGCTCGGCCAGCTGGCCGACCCGCCGCACGTAGTACTGGGTCTCGCTGTAGGGCGGCACGCCACCGTGGCGGTCGACCGCGCCTTCGCCAGCGTTGTAGCCGGCTGCGGCAAGGGTCAGATCGCCATTGAAGCGCTTCAACAACCACGCAAGATACTGTACGCCGCCGCGGATGTTCTGCCCGGCATCGTAGGAGTCACTGACCCCGAAGCGCGCGGCGGTTGGCGGCATCAGCTGCATCAGCCCCTGCGCACCAGCGCGACTGAGCGCGGTCGGGTTGTAGGCCGACTCGGCGTGGATGATGGCCCGCACCACCGCCTCTTCCACGCCGAACTCGCGCGCGGCCGAGGTGATCTCGGTCTGGAAGGCCGAGGTGTTCAGGCGCACGGTGCCGAAGTCCACGCGTGGATTGACCCCGCACGCGTAGCAGCGCTCCATGAAGCTGTAGCGGATGGTCCGCACCGGGCCGAGGTTGGCGACCTGGGTCGGGCGCGCACTGGTGTAGTGCCGCACGCCGTCCTTCATGAAGGAATAGACCTGGCCGCTGACCATGCGCCCGGCGCGCGAGGCGGCCGGCTGTCCCGGGGCAGCTGCGGGCGCGGGTGCAGGCGCAACCGTTGCCGGCGTTGCCGCGCTGGCGGCAACGGCAACCGGGTTGCGTTCGATGCTGGCAACCGTGGTCGGCGCTGGCCTGGGTGCGGCCACTACCGGACGCGGTGCCGGGCGGGTGTCCCGGCTGTAGCTGATGGTGCTGCAGCGCGCGCCAGCCACCCGCTTGCTCACATAGCTGGTGACGCCGTCAGCGCCCTGGCACTTGTACAGGGTTCCAGCGCTGGCCGGCGCAGCGGTCAGCGCAGCGATGATGATCGCCGTTGTCCCCAGTATCCCCTTCATGGCGGCGAGTGTCCCAGCTTCGCCTGGGCTTGCCAAGCGATGTGGCTCAGCCTGTGACCGGCGGCACAGCCAGCAGCTGGCCGAGGCCCGCCAGCCGCTGTGCCAGCTCGTCGCGCAGGCCCGGCGGGGTGGTCCAAAGCGCCACAGGTATGCGGTCCAGGCTGAGAATCTGCGCCAGCATCATGCCGCGGCTCTCGGCGCCCATGCGCAGCAGGCAGTGATCGGAGCCATCCGCTTCCAGTACTCCACACCATGGCGGGATGCGGCCTTCCAGCTCGGAATGACTGCCGGCCAGGCGGAGGATGGCCTGCAGCGCGAACGGCGCCTGGCTGACCGCCTGCCGCACCATCACATCCGGCGGCGCCGGCGTGCGCCGGTGCATACCCGGCTCGGAGCACTCGCGTACCGCGCCCATCCGGTCCACGCGCAGTGTGCGCCAGTCCTGCCGGCCCAGATCCCAGGCCAGCAGGTACCAGCGCCGCCCGTAATTGACCAGGTGCTGGGCCTCGACCTCGCGCTGGGTCACCGCCTCCTGCGCGCTGCGGTACTCAAAGGCCAGCCGGGACGCCTGCCGGCAGTGCTGGGCCAGCCGTCCGAGCAGGCGTGCGTCGGTGGACGGAAGGTCGGACAAGGTGGCCGTCGCTGCATGCACTTCGCCAGCCTGCTGCCGGCGACGGGTCGGTACCAGCGGGTCGAGCTTGGACAACAGACCGCGCGCGGTGTCGTCGATGCCAGCGACGGTCGCGGACGCGGCACGCAGGGCGATCGCCAGGGTGGTCGCCTCCTCCTCATCCAGCAGCATCGGCAGTACCGGTGCCCCCGCCCCCAGCTGGTAGCCGCCACCGACCCCGGACGAGGCCTGGACCGGATAGCCCAGTTCACGCAGTCGCTCGACATCACGGCGGATGCTGCGCCGCTCCACGCCCATGCGCTCGGCGAGCTCGGCCCCGGACCACTGGCGGCGGGCCTGCAGCAGGGCGATCAGGCGCAGCAGTCGATGGGCGGTATGGCGCATGAAGGATCGAGGACAGAAGTCGTCCGCAATAGTGCCTCAGGATGACCTCCAGTTCACCACCCACCGCAAGGAGCAATGCCATGAATTCACGCCGGATCACCCTGTACCACGCCGCCCGTTCCCGCTCGAGCGGCGCGGTGGCCCTGCTCGAAGCGCTGGGTGCCGACTACCACATGCAGGTGCTGGACCTGAAGGCCGGCGCCAACCTGGCCCCGGCCTACCTGGCCATCAACCCGATGGGCAAGGTGCCGGCCATCGTCCACAACGGCGCGCTGGTGACCGAGCAGGTGGCGATCTACCTGTACCTGGCCGACCTGTACCCGGAAGCCGGGCTGGCCCCGCCGATCGGCGATGCCCTGCGCGGCCCCTATCTGCGCTGGATGGCCTTCTACGGCGCCTGTTTCGAGCCGGCGATGATCGACAAGGCGATGCATCGCGAGCCGCCGCCGCGCCTGATGTCGCCGTACAACGATGCGGAGACCGTGCTGCAGGTGGTCGAGGCCCAGCTGGCGCAGGGCCCGTACCTGCTCGGCGAGGTCATGAGCGCCGCCGATGTGCTGTGGGGCAATGCGCTGGGCTGGACCACGGCCTTTGGCCTGGTACAGCCTGCAGCAGCCACGGCTGACTACATCGCACGGATGAGCGCGATGACCGCGTTCGACCGTTCGCGGCAGATCGATGCGGAGCTGGTGGCGGCGTAAGGCGCCGGCTGGGCTTCCTTTGTAGCGCCGAGCCCACGCTCGGCTGGTTTCAGTAGAGCCAGGCCATGCCTGGCTGCCCCAGGGGAAGCGGGAAGAGCAGCCGAGCGTGGGCTCGACTCTACAAAGGGCGCGGCGGGTGGCGCGGGATGCGGGTAGAATTGCCGGCTTTCCCGCCACCCGAATGGATTAAGCGCCATGACCGGGACGCCAGACGTCTTTCCGCCCGCCACGCCGGGCGGTACCCCGCTCGTTGCCCTGCCCGCCGGTCCGCGCAAGCCCGACCAGGTCAAGGGCAAGCTGTACATCAAGACCCACGGTTGCCAGATGAACGAGTACGACTCGGCGAAGATGGCCGACGTGCTTGCCGCCAGCGATGGCCTGGAACTGACCGACAGCCCGGACGACGCCGACGTCATCCTGGTCAACACCTGCTCCATCCGCGAAAAAGCGCAGGAGAAGGTGTTCAGCCAGCTGGGCGTGTGGAAGGGCCTGAAGAACAAAGGCCGCGAGGTCATCATCGGCGTGGGCGGCTGCGTCGCCTCGCAGGAAGGCGAAGCGATCATCAAGCGCGCGCCGTTCGTCGATCTGGTGTTCGGCCCGCAGACCCTGCACCGCCTGCCGGAGCTGATCCGCGCCCGGCGTGAGCAGAAGCGTCCGCAGGTAGACATCAGCTTCCCCGAGATCGAGAAGTTCGACCGCCTGCCGGAACCGCGCGCCGAAGGCGCTTCGGCGTTCGTGTCGATCATGGAAGGCTGTTCCAAGTACTGCTCGTTCTGCGTGGTGCCCTACACCCGCGGCACCGAAGTCAGCCGCCCGTTCGAGGACGTAGTGGTTGAGGTGGCGCAGTTGGCTGCACAGGGCGTGCGCGAGATCAACCTGCTCGGCCAGAACGTCAACGCCTATCGTGGTCCCTATGGCGACGGCGAGTTCGCCGACCTCGGCCTGCTGATCCGTACCATCGCCGAGATCGATGGGGTCGGCCGCATCCGCTTCACCACCTCGCACCCGCTGGAATTCAGCGACTCGCTGATCGACGCGTTCCGCGACGTCCCGCAGCTGGCCAACTTCCTGCATCTGCCGGTGCAGGCCGGCAGCGACCGCGTGCTGTCGGCGATGAAGCGTGGTTACACCGCGCTGGAATTCAAGTCGAAGATCCGCAAGCTGCGCGCGGTGCGCCCGGACATCTCGATCAGCTCGGACTTCATCGTCGGCTTCCCCGGCGAGACCGATGCCGATTTCGAGAAGACCATGAAGCTGATCGAGGACATCGGCTTCGACCACAGCTTCTCCTTCATCTATTCGCGTCGCCCGGGCACCCCGGCTGCGGACCTGGAGGACACCATCAGCGATGCCGAGAAGCACGCGCGCCTGTCGCGCCTGCAGGAGCGCATCAATGCGCATGCCGCCGGCATTTCCCAGAAGATGGTCGGCACCGTGCAGACCGTGCTGGTGGAAGGGCCCTCGCGCAAGAACCCGAACGAGCTGACCGGCAAGACCGAGAACATGCGTTCGGTGAACTTCCCGGCGCCGGCACGCCTGATCGGCCAGTTCGTGGACGTGGTGATCACCGAAGCGCTGACCAATTCGCTGCGCGCGCGGGTGGTGGCGGAATAAGGTGTGCCGACCAACGGTCGGCCCCTGCCGGGGTAGTTGTGGATGCCGACCGTTGGTCGGCATGCATTAATCCAATCGTTTGCGGAAACGCAGGATCGCCAACGTCATCATCACCACGATGAAGGCCAGCAGCGCCAGCGCGTCGTGCCACAGCTCCCACAGCGAGGCGCCGCGCAGCATGATGCCGCGCACCAGGCGCAGGAAGTGGGTCAGCGGCAGCACTTCGGCCAGCCATTGCACCGGCCGCGGCATGCCCGCGAACGGGAACATGAAGCCCGACAGCAGGATCGACGGCAGGAACAGGAACAGCGTCATCTGCATCGCCTGGAACTGCGAGCGCGCGCGCGTGGAGATCAGCAGGCCCAGCGCCAGGTTGGCAAGCACCAGCAGCACCGCGGCCAGATAGATGTCCAGCAGGCTGCCGCGGATCGGCACCTGGAACAGCCAGGTGCCCAGCACCAGCACCAAGGTGGTCTGCAGCAGGCCGATGGCTGCATAGGGCAGCACTTTGCCGACCATCAGTTCGCTGCGCGACACCGGCGTGGCGATCAGCAGTTCCATGTTGCCGCGCTCGCGTTCGCGCACCACCGCCACCGCCGTGAACATCACCAGGGTCATGGTCAGGATCACCCCGATCAGGCCCGGCACGATGTTCACCGCCGAGCGCCGCTGCGGGTTGTAGAAACTGGTCACGCTGACAGGACCACTGGCGATGCTGCCTTCGCGCAGGGGACGGGTGTTGCTGGTCGGGCGCGTATCCAGCGGCACCTGCGCCAGCTGGATCGCTGCGCTCTGCACCACGGTGTCGCTGCCATCGACCAGTACCTGCACCGCTTCGCGACCGTCGAAGCGGCGACGTTCGAAGTCGGCTGGCACCACGATGCCGACACTGATCTCGCCACGGCGCAGCGCCTGCATCAGCTGATCGGGCGTATAGGCTTCGCTGCGCGGCGTGATCACGCCGGTGGCGACCATGTCCTGCACCACCGCGCGCGAGGCGGCACTGTTGGCCTGGTCGGCGACACCGGCGTCGAGGTGGCGCAGGTTGAGATTGATCGCATAGCCGAACAGCAGCAGCTGCATCACCGGAATGCCGACGATCATCGCCAGCGTGATGCGGTCGCGGCGCAGCTGCCGCAGCTCCTTGAGCATGATCGCCCACAGCCGGCGCAGGTTCATGCCGCCGGCTCCCGGCCTCGCCCGCGGGTAGCAGCGACGAACACGTCTTCCAGATTCGGCGCCACCGCCTCGAAGTGAGCCTGTGGATCGGCGCTGACCAGCGCGCGCCGCAACGCTGGCGTATCGGCGGCCCCCTCGCTGCACAACACGCGCAGCTGGGTACCGATCTGCGCCACGCTCAGCACGCCGGGCAGCTCGGACAATGCGCGGCTGGCCTGGCGCGGCTGCGCCGACGTGACCTGCAACGTGCGGCCGTCCAGCCGTGCACACAATTCGGCCGGCGTGCCATCGGCGACCAGCGCACCACGATCCAGGATCGCCAGCCGGTGGCAGCGCTCGGCCTCGTCCATGTAGTGGGTCGATACCAACACGGTGGTACCGGCGTCGGCAAGTTCAAACAGGGCCTCCCAGAAATCGCGGCGCGATTCGGGATCAACGGCGCTGGTCGGCTCGTCCAGGAACAGCAGTTCGGGCGAATGCACCACGGCACCCGCCAGGGCGAGGCGCTGCTTCTGCCCACCACTGAGCGTGCCGGCCAGTTGTGGTTGGCGGTCCTGCAACCGGTACTGCTGCAGCAAACTGTCGACCCGCTGCCGGGCCTGCGCGCGTGGCAGGTCCTGGATGGCGGCGAGGAATTCCAGGTTCTCGCGTACCGACAGGTCTTCGTACAGCGAGAAGCGCTGGGTCATGTAGCCGATGCGACGGCGCAGCGCTTCGGCCTGCTCGGGAACCGCCAAGCCCAGCACCTCGATCTGTCCTGCGCTCGGTTCAAGCAGGCCGCACAGCATGCGGATGGTGGTCGACTTGCCCGACCCGTTCGGGCCCAGGAAGCCATAGACCTGCCCACGCGGCACGGTCAGGTCGACATTGTCCACGGCCAGCAGATCGCCGAAGCGGCGGGTCAGGCCCTGCGCATGCACCGCGATGTCCGCACCGGTGTTCAGAAGCGCACCTGCACCGGCAGCCCGGCCGGCAGCTTCTGCATGTCGGTGGCTTCGGTCACTTCGATTTCAGCCAGGTAGCTCAGGCGCTCGACGTCGTCGCCGGTCAGTGCGTAGTACGGGGTGAACGAAGGCTCGCTGCGGATCGATCGCACGCGCCCTTTCAGCACCGTGCCCCGACCCTCCAGTTGTATCTGCGCGGCCTGACCGACCTTCACCTGCAGGCGCAGCGGCTGCGGCAGGTAGACGCGCGCATAGGGACGCTCACCGACCAGCATCACCGCCAACGGCGCACCGATCGGCGCCTGGTCGCCCTGCCGGTAGGGCAAGGCATCGACCACACCATCGCGCGGTGCACGCAGCTGCAGCTTCTGCAGGTTCACGCCCTGCACCACCTGCTGCGCGCGCGCGGCATCGGCTGCGGCCTTGCCCTGGGTGATGTCCTGTGCCCGGCTGCCGTGCACCAGCACCAACCAAGCCTGCTCGGCCGCGCGCGCGCTGGCCTCGGCGTTGCCGGCGGCGGCACGTGCACGATCCAGTTCAGCGGCAGCCACCAGCTGCTGGCGTGCCAGCGGCTGCACCCGGCGATAGTAGGCGCTGGCTTCGACGGCCTGGGCGCGAAGCGCGGCCAGCTGGGCCTGGGCCTGGGTGATCTGTTCCTCGCGCGGGCCGATCTCGAGCTCTTCCAGCTGTGCCTGCGCGCGCAGCGTATCGGCCTGTGCGGCGGCGAACTGTGCGTCGCCACGGGCGGGATCAAGCTGCATCAACACAGTGCCCGCCTTGACCGGCTGGCCCTCGCGCACCTCCACCGCGGCGATCACTTCGGCCGCCGGTGCCGGCACCGTGATCCGGTCCCACTCCAGCGTGCCCAACGCGGTCGGCGTTGACTGCCCACACCCCGCCAGCAGGCCGATGCCCACCAGTCCGATTCCACGCATCCCGTTGCCGATGCCCATGCCATCCCCTCCAGCGACGGCGACACGGTGCCATGTGCCCCGTGCACCCTCAATGATTCCGATCAGCCCTGACGGTTTTTTCACCACGTGCGGGCAAGCCTTTTGCTGCAAGGCTCCGCACCACCTATCCACAGGTTGATTCGGCATCATTCCACAACCGTTGTGGAAATCCGGCAGGACGTGGCGTTGTTGCTCGCCCGGCAACGAAACCTGCACTGCCATCACGATGAATGCTCCCGTGCAGGCCATCCGCGGCAGTGCTGCGGCAGCGACGAGCGACCATGACGCTTTTTTCACCAGGACCTCATGGGCCTTGTGGCACAAGCATTGCGAAGGTCTATCCACAGGTTTCCGCGCGCCCCGTCCACACCGGGTGTGGAAAACGCTGTATCGACCGTCTGCTGGCCGTGTGCCCCGCACGCGCGCTACCCTTGTCCTCCCTGAATACACTGCGGTGGAAGGCGTCCGCCCCACCCCAAGCAATGAAAAGCATCGATCATCGAGACTTCACCCTGTCGCCGGAAGATAACGAGCGGCTGGCCAACCTGTGCGGCCCCTTCGATGGCCATCTGCGCCAGATAGAGCTGAAGCTCGGCGTGGAGATCGCCAATCGTGGCTTCGTGTTCCGCATCAGCGGGCCCAACGAGGCCATCGTCGAGGCGCAGAAGCTGGTCGAAGCGCTGTACGCCGAAGCCGCCGAAACCACCTTCGACAACCACGCCATCCATCTGCGCCTGGCGCAGGCCAATGTCGATCAGATCGCCGAGCGCTCCTATGAAGCGCAGGACGTGGCGATCAAGGTCAAGCGCGGCACGGTGCGCGGCCGCGGCGCCAACCAGGGCCGCTACCTGCACCAGATCGCCACCCACGACATCAACTTCGGCATCGGCCCGGCCGGTACCGGCAAGACCTTCCTGGCCGTGGCCAGCGCGGTCGAAGCACTGAACGAATCGCGGGTGCAGCGCCTGATCCTGGTGCGTCCGGCGGTGGAGGCCGGCGAGAAGCTGGGCTTCCTGCCCGGCGACCTGAGCCAGAAGGTCGATCCCTACCTGCGACCGCTGTACGACGCCCTGTACGAGATGATGGGCGTGGAGAAGGTGGTCAAGCTGCTGGAGAAGAACGTCATCGAGATCGCGCCGCTGGCCTACATGCGCGGCCGCACGCTCAACGATGCGTTCGTGATCCTGGACGAAGCACAGAACACCACCATCGAGCAGATGAAGATGTTCCTGACCCGCCTGGGTTACGGCTCCACTGCGGTGGTCACCGGTGACCTCACCCAGACCGACCTGCCCAAGCACGTGAAGTCCGGCCTGCGCGACGCCATCGACGTGCTGCGTGAAGTCGAGGGCGTCAGCTTCACCTTCTTCGAATCCCGTGACGTGGTCCGCCACCCGCTGGTCGCGCGCATCGTGAGCGCCTACGACCGCCGCGACCTGCATCAGATCCAACCAGGAGCAACTCCATGACCCGTGGCCCCGTGCGACTGGACGTCGCCGTCAGTTATGCCCTGCCACGTGCCGGCCTGCCGGCGGCAGTGAGCTTCCGCAAGTGGGTGGCCGCCGCGCTGAAGGGCCGCATCCGCGAGGCCGATCTGGCCATCCGCGTGGTCGATGCCAAGGAAGGACAGTCGCTGAACCGCCATTACCGCGGCAAGGACTACGCGACCAACGTGCTCAGCTTCCCGGCCGAAGTGCCCGAAGGCCTGCCCAAGGGCGTCAAGTTCCCGCTGCTGGGTGACCTGGTGATCTGCGCACCGGTGGTGGCACGGGAGGCCGACGAGCAGGGCAAGGCGCTCAACGCCCACTACGCGCACCTGACCGTGCACGGCGTACTGCACCTGCTCGGCTGGGACCACGAGGATGACAAGGAAGCCGAGGCGATGGAGCAGCTCGAGCGCGACATCCTGGCCGAGCTCGGCATCGCCGATCCCTACGCGGGCGAGCGCTGACACCGGGTTCTGTTCCGAACCCACGCACTCACGGAAGAGGAGCGCAGCATGACCCTGGCCGCACTTGTGCTTGCCGTGCTACTGCAGTCCGCGGCAGGCCTGATGCCCGATCCTGACCGTCCCTCACCGTTCCCCACCAGCGACAGCGAGGCCGACATCGCCGCAAAGATCGCCGAACTACGGGCGTTCTTCGGCAGCAGCGAGCGCGACACCCGCAATATCGTCGCCACTGCCCAGCAACGGGCGCTGATCGAGCGCCTGGAAGCGCGGCACGCGGCACGTCTGGCCGGCATCTGGGTGGACAATGCGAGGGGCTGGAACGTTGTGGTGCGACTGACAGGCGCCGCAGCCGAGGCCGATGAGACACATCCAGGGGCGGATGGCCCGCAACGCGTGCGCTACATCACCGGCGCCGCGATGACCGAAGCGGAGATGCAGCACCGCCTGCACACACAGCGGGACTGGCTGCTGGCCCAGCTGCCCGACCTGTTCGGCTATAGCCTGGACGTCAAGGCCGGAGAGCTGGAGGTTGAGCTGCGGGATACCCCAGCCAACCGCGCGACGGCGGCGGCCGTACGCGACCACCTGCAGGTGCAGCTGGGCTACCCGGTCAGGCTGCGCTGGTACCCAGCGACCACGCGCTGGAATCCGCCTTGACTGCGCCCGGGCTGGAACGCCCGCCCATGCGCTGCGCTATTGTTCAATACCGGCCAGACCGGCCAGGACTCGGAAGGAAAAAGGATGAACCCAGGGTACGGTTTCACGACGATGATGATGGCTGCCGGTCTTTTCGCCACTGTCCTGGTGCTGGGCGCGCATGCCGTGCGCCGTGTCAGTGCACGCGACCCCAGCGGGCGGCACTGGCTGCTGCGCACGCTGGCACTGCTGTCACCGGCGTGCGTCATTGCCAGTCTGGCGGTCGGCGTGATCGGGCCTCACCTGCTGCAGCAGCGGCACGGGATGAGCACCACGATGGGCCTGGTGACGAGCGCGCTGCTGCTGATGCTGGTGGGCGCGCTCACCGCGCCGGTGGCCTGGCGCGTGGTGGTCCAGCAGCGCCTACGGCGCTCAGCGGCGACCTTGCCGTTCTTCCATGCGTCAACCGCCTCACTCTGGCTGTTGTACGCGCTCTGCGCGATGTACATGCCACTGGCGAAGGCCGCCGAACCGGCACTGATGCCCTGGTTCGAACAATCGGGCCTGCTGCCGTTGGCGGCCCGCGGATTGGTCACGGTCCTCCACGCTTCGATGCAGGCGGTGCTGCTCACCCTGCCGGTGATGGGGCTACGCGCCCTGCTGACCCGCGGCAGCCGCAGCAGCAAGGCTGAGAACCCGCCCCCGTCACCGTTATGATGTCCGGCCCGCCTGCGGAACCTGCCCGTGTCCCTGCGTTGCTGCCTGCCCCTGCTGTGTGCCTTTGCGGTGCCTTCGGCCCTCGCCTCCAGTCTTGACCTGCCGGCCCTGATCGAATGCCGCCAGGGGGTGGCCGAGCAGGCCGCGCTGGCGCCGCTGCTGGCCGATCCGCTGAAGGCCGTGGCCCAGGGCCTGCAGCCGCTGCCGCAAGGCAACCAGTTCATGAGCGAGTACCGGCTGGCCAGCCCGATCACCGTCTTCGGGCAACAGACCGAGCGGGTGGCGGTGGCCGGCGCCAGCATCATGGCCGTCCTCGACCAGGCCGACCCACGCCCGCTGGCAAAGCGCCTGGCACTGGAGACCGCCTACGACCAGGACGGCAAGTTCATGGCCGGCCGCGAGCTGGTCAGCCGCGACGTGACCGACCCGAAGACCGGCGAGGCCCAGATCGAGTCGATCATCCTCAGCGTCTCCACCGTGGCCTCCCACCCTGGCAAGACCCTGGCCGGCTGCACCTACAGCCTGGACCTGCCCGAGGAGGAGCCGGCCCCTACCCCTGCCCCGGCCACCGGCAGTCACTGACAGGCCGTCACATCCTGCTAGACTTGGGCCAACGCCCGGCCTGCCGGGTGCCTTTTTTCCAGAGATGTCAGAAGACGACAGTAGTAGCTCCCCTGCGGAGCACAGTGAAAAGAAGCGCGGCTGGCTTGAACGCCTGACCTCCGCCTTCTCCGGCGAACCCCATACCCGCGACGAGCTGGTCGCTGTCCTGCACACCGCGCAGGAAGAGGGGCTGATCGCCGCCGATACCCTGAAGATGATGGAAGGCGCCATTTCCGTGGCCGAGCTGACCGTGGGCGACGTGATGATTTCGCGCTCGCAGATGGTCTCGCTGCCGGTTGAAGCGCCCTTCCTGGAACTGATGAAGCAGGTGGTCGAATCGGGCCATTCACGCTTCCCGGTGCACGGCGAGAACAAGGACGACATCCTTGGCATCCTGCTGGCCAAGGACCTGCTGCGCGGCGTGGTTGCCGACAACGGTCCGGCCAACGTGCGCGAGCTGCTGCGCCCGGCGGTGCTGATTCCGGAGGCGAAGAAGCTCAACGTGCTGCTGAAGGAGTTCCGCCTGTCGCGCAACCACATGGCCATCGTGGTGGACGAGTACGGCGGTGTCGCCGGCCTGGTCACCATCGAGGACGTGCTGGAACAGATCGTCGGCGAGATCGACGACGAGCATGACGAGGCCGAAGATCCCTCGGCGCAGATCGCCATCCAGTCCGACGGGCAGTACGTGGTCGACGCACTGACCCCGATCGGCGACTTCAACGAGCGTTTCGGCGCGACGTTCTCCGACGAGGACTACGACACCATCGGCGGCCTGGTCACCGAGGCCGTGGGCCACCTGCCGGAAGTCGGTGACGAGCTGGCGCTGGACCGCTTCATGTTCCGCGTGGCCCGCGCCGATGCGCGCCGGGTACAGGCCTTCCACGTGACCGTGCTGCCGCCGGACGCGCAGGACGACGCTTGAAGCGCCGCGGCCTGATCCTCATGGTGTGGCTGGCACTGTGCGTGCTGGCCATGGCCCTGCCGCTGGCCGCCTTCGCGCAGCCGGCGGCAGCCACGCCTGCACCAACTGCACCCAGCGCCAGCACCGAGGTTCCTGCCCCGCGCATCGGCGTGGTGACCATGCAGCCCGGCACGGTGTTCTTCGAACGCTTCGGCCATGACGCCATCGTGGTGCTTGATCCGGTCAGCGGCGAGGCAACTTCGTACAACTTCGGCTACTTCGACCCGTCCGAGGACGATTTCATCAGCCGCTTCGCACGCGGCGACATGATGTATTACCTGGTGGCGCTGCCGCTGCAGCAGGATCTGTCGTACTACGACGAGACCGGCCGCGGCGCCAACGTGCAGTGGCTGGACCTGCGCCCCGACCAGGCACGTGCGCTGGCTGCAGATCTGGCCGAGCGGGCCAAGCCGGAAAACGCGCGCTACCACTACGACTACTACACCGCCAACTGCGCCACGATGGTGCGCGACACCCTCGACAAGGCATTGGGTGGCGGCCTGCAGTCGCAGCTGGCCGGGCGCTCGCGTGGCAATACCTACCGCAGTGAATCGGTCCGCCTGGCGTCGCCGGCACCGTGGATGTGGCTGGGCTTCGATGTAGGCCTCGGACCGTTCGCCGACCAGCCGCTGTCGCGCTGGCAGGAAGCCTTCGTGCCGATGCGCCTGGCCGATGCGCTGCGCCAGGCACGCAACAGCGATGGGCGTCCGCTGGTGCAGTCCGAACAGGAGCTGCTGCCGCACCGCATCGATCCGGAGCCGAAGGAGTTCGCACGCCGCTGGTGGCCGTGGCTGCTGTGCGGCCTGGTGATCGCCGCTGGCGTGCTGGCGCTGCGCAACCGCCCGCGCCTGCTGGCGGGGCTGGCACTGCCGTTCTGGCTGCTGTGCGCCCTGTTGGGTGGCGTGCTGGTGTTCCTGTGGGGCTTCAGCATCCACTACGCCGCCTGGGCCAACCGCAACCTGCTGCTGCTCTCGCCGCTGGCGGTGCTGCTGCTGCCGGGCGCGATCGCCCTGCTGCGTCGGCGCGTGCCGGGCCGCATGTTCAGGATCGTGCTGTGGCTGCTGGCGGTACAGGCAGTGGCCGCGCTGGTGCTGCACTGGCTGAGCCTGCAGGCACAGTACAACGTGCAGTGGATCGTGCTGCTGCTGCCGGTGCACGTGGCGCTGGCCTGGGTGCTCGGGCGCCGTCCTCACTTGTCCGAAACACAGCCCTGACGCACGATGGCGGGCATGTCATTGCCCGCCTCCGCTTCCGCCCCTGCTTCGGCCAACCCCGCCTGCGTCATCAACTGCGTCCACTACGATGACGAAGGCAAACGCCACGACATCAGCCTGGACGCCATCAGCGATGTCATTGCCAGTGGCAATGGTTTCGTCTGGGTTGGCCTGTACGACCCCAACGACGATGTACTGCTGAAACTGCAGGAGGAATTCTGCCTGCACGACCTGGCCATCGAAGATGCGCGCAACGCGCACCAGCGGCCAAAGGTCGAGACCTACGGCAATTCGATGTTCGTGGTGGTGACCACCGCGCAGATGGTCGACGAGCGCATCCAGTACGGCGAAACCCATGCTTTCCTCGGCCCGCGCTTCCTGGTGACGGTGCGTCATGGCGCCTCGCTGTCCTACGCACCGGTGCGTGCGCGTGTCGAACGAGAGCCGCAGCTGCTGAAGATGGGCCCCTCGTACTGCCTGTACGCGGTGGCCGACTTCGTGGTCGACAACTACCTGCCGATCGTGCACCGCTTCCGCGACACCCTGGACCTGCTGGAAAAGGACATCTTTGCGGACAACTACAAGCGCAGCACCGTGGTGCGGCTGTACGAACTCAAGCGCGAACTGAACAAGATGCGGATGGCCGTGGCGCCACTGCAGGATGTACTGGCGCAGCTGCGCCGCTATCAGGGCGAACTGATCCCCGACGAAGTGAAGCTGTACATCCGCGACGTGCACGACCATGCAGTACGCATCAGCGATGTGATCGACACCCTGCGCGAGATGCTGGGCACCGCACTGAGCGTCAACCTGTCGCTGGTGACGCTGGCGCAGGGCGAGACGGTCAAGCGGCTGGGTGCATGGGCGGCGCTGCTGGCGGCGCCGACGCTGATCACCAGCTGGTATGGCATGAACTTCAGCCACATGCCGGAGTTGAACCAACCCTGGGCCTACCCGCTGATGATTGTTGGCGTGGGTGGCGTGTGCGTGGGCCTGTACCGGTTGTTCAAGCGCGCGAAGTGGTTGTAGCGCGTATCGACCAACGGTCGATACCCACCACACCGGTATCGTGGCGCATGACCCGCATCTGGTAGCGCCGGGCCC
>NZ_JAWJTI010000033.1:0-46391 GCF_032911525.1 Stenotrophomonas veracruzanensis | reverse complement strand
GTTTTCCTGCGGAAAACGGATCTGACCCCAGTTTTATTTCGATATCTGACAGAGGTGTCGACCAAGGTCGACACCTACCAACAGCCGAGTGAACCTGTCAGAGGCGGGGCGGTGTGGGTTGGCAGGACCGTTGGCGCCATGGACGGCGCCATCGAGCCCCCAGGGACGGGTTTACGGCGTGTCCTGCCAACCCACACCACCCCGCCATCCCACGGATAGCGCGCTGTTGCTGTTGCTGTTGCTGTAGCTTCGGCCTCTGCAGGTGCAGGGCTGCAAGCCCTGCCGAACAACCCCTTGATTTCGGGACAATCAGCCATACCCCTTGGCGAGGCCGCACGCGCTGGCGCGGCATTGCACATGGAGCCCTATCGATGACCGACACCATCCAGACCGAAACCCTTGGCTTCCAGACCGAAGTCAAGCAGCTGCTGCAGCTGATGATCCACTCGCTGTATTCCAACAAGGAAATCTTCCTGCGCGAGCTGGTCTCCAACGCCGCCGACGCCGCCGACAAGCTGCGCTTCGAGGCCCTGACCCAGCCGGCCCTGCTGGAAGGCGACAGCGAACTGCGCGTGCGCGTCAGCTTCGACCCCGCCGCCCACACCATCACCATCGAAGACAACGGCATCGGCATGAGCCGCGCCGAGGCGATTGCCCATCTCGGCACGATCGCCAAGTCCGGCACCGGCGATTTCCTGCGCCAGCTGTCCGGCGACCAGAAGAAGGATTCGCAGCTGATCGGCCAGTTCGGCGTCGGTTTCTACAGCGCCTTCATCGTTGCCGACGAAGTGGAAGTGACCTCGCGCCGCGCCGGCCTGGCTGCAGGCGAAGGCGTGCGCTGGACCTCGCGCGGCGAAGGCGATTTCGACGTGGCCACTGTCGACAAGGCCGAGCGCGGCACCCGCATCGTGCTGCACCTGAAGGACGGCGATCATGATTTCGCCGACGGCTGGCGCCTGCGCAGCATCCTCAAGAAGTATTCGGACCATATCGGCCTTCCGATCCAGATGCCGAAGGAAGGTGGCGAAGAAGGCGCCGCGGTCGAATGGGAAACCGTCAATCGCGCCAGCGCGCTGTGGACCCGTCCGCGCACCGAGATCAGCGACGCCGAGTACACCGAGTTCTACAAGCACGTGGCGCACGACCACAGCGATCCGCTGGCGTGGAGCCACAACAAGGTCGAAGGCAAGCTGGAGTACACCTCGCTGCTCTACGTGCCCGGCCGCGCGCCGTTCGACCTGTACCACCGCGACGCGCCCAAGGGCCTGAAGCTGTATGTGCAGCGCGTGTTCGTGATGGACCAGGCCGAACAGTTCCTGCCGCTGTACCTGCGCTTCATCAAGGGCGTGGTCGATTCCAACGACCTGTCGCTGAATGTCTCGCGCGAGATCCTGCAGTCCGGCCCGGTCATCGATTCGATGAAGGCGGCGCTGACCAAGCGCTCGCTGGACATGCTGGAAAAGCTGGCCACCGACAAGCCGGAGCAGTACGCCACGTTCTGGAAGGAATTCGGCCAGGTGCTGAAGGAAGGTCCGGCCGAGGACTACAACAACCGCGAGAAGGTGGCCGGCCTGCTGCGCTTCGCCTCCACCCGTGGCGACGGCGATGCGCAGACCGTGTCGCTGGCCGATTACCTCGGCCGCATGGCCGAAGGCCAGGACAAGATCTACTACCTGACCGGCGAGAGCTACAGCCAGGTGCGCAACAGCCCGCACCTGGAAGTGTTCCGCAAGAAGGGCGTGGAAGTGCTGCTGCTGACCGACCGCATCGACGAGTGGCTCATGGGCTACCTGACCGATTTCGACGGCAAGGGCTTCGTCGACATCGCCCGTGGCGACCTCGACCTGGGCGCGCTGGAAAGCGAGGCCGACAAGCAGGAACAGGAAGCAGCCGCCAAAGACAAGCAGGGCCTGGTCGAGCGCCTGAAGACGGTGCTGGGCGATGACGTGGCCGAAGTGCGCGTGTCGCACCGCCTGACCGATTCGCCGGCGGTGCTGGCCATCGGCGAACAGGACCTGGGCCTGCAGATGCGCCAGATCCTGGAAGCCAGCGGGCAGAAGGTGCCGGACAGCAAGCCGGTGCTGGAAATCAATCCGGGCCACCCGCTGATCGCCAAGCTCGATGCCGAAGCCGATGGCGCGCGTTTCGATGACCTGGGCCGGGTGCTGTTCGACCAGGCCGCACTGGCCGCCGGTGACAGTCTGAAGGACCCGGGCGCCTATGTGGCGCGGCTGAACAAGCTGCTGCTGGAGCTGTCGGCCTGATTGACAGGGTGGTCGCCGGGCATGGCCCGGCTTACCCGGCGGTGCTCTGGTAGAGGCCAACCTTGGTTGGCGCCCCAAAAGCGTGCCAACCAAGGTTGGCACCTACCGCCGCGGGTCGAGCATGCCAACCAAGGTTGGCCCCCACCTGGGGCGGCGGTTGGCACCTACCGAAGTGGACTGCTCAGACCTCGCGATCCAGCAGCGAGCCCAGCATCTGGTCCTGGCGGCGGATCACCGTGGCATTGGCGGCGAAGGCCACCACCTCGGCTTTCGCCGCCAGCAGATCACCCAGCGGTGCGCGGGTATCGGCGCCAATGGACGTCACCGAAGCCTTCACCCCGCCCTGCTCCACCGCGCTACGCTGCAGCTGCAGGCGTTGGGCATCGGGAGTCGCCAGGTTGGCCACGTTGTGCGCGGCCACCTGCACGCCCTGCTGGGCCACACGCGTCCCGCTGAGGGCGATTCCCATCACGTTGTTCATGGCGGTCTCCGGGCCGCCCTGCGCAGCCCTCCGGACCGGTTAACGGCCGGCGGGCCGCGACCTTGAGTCCACATCGGCCCGACAGGCCCGAGTGGTAGCATATCCCTCTGATTTCAGCGCCTTTTGCCAATGCTCAGTTTTTTCCGCCGCAAGAAGCCCCAGGATGCCCCCGCAACGGAGGCACCCAAGACCCAGCACTACTCGGCTGAAGAGCTGGCGGCGGCGTTCCCGTCGGCCGCGCCGGTCGAGGACAAGAAGCCGGCACCGGTAGCCGTACCGACCGAGCCTGCACCGGTCGAGCCGCCCCCCGCAGCCATCGTTCCGAACGCTGTCGAGCCGACCCCGGTGGTTCCGGCTCCAATCGCACCGGTTCCGGCAGCTCCTGCACCCACGGCGCAGATCGACGTCGCCCCCGTCGCGGCCCCGGCCATCGAACCGGCACCCGCACCGCTGCCTGAGCCCACCCCCACACCTGTCACCGACGATCTGCCTGCCGCCGCCTCGGTCGACGCCGTTCCGGCGCCTGCCGGCAAGCCCGGCTGGCGCGAGCGCCTGCGCAACAGCGTCATCGCGCGCAGCTTCGGTGGCCTGTTCTCGCGCAACCCCAAGCTCGACGACGACCTGCTGGACGAGCTGGAAACCGCACTGATCACCGCCGATGTCGGCGTAGGTGCCACCACCGATCTGGTCGAGGGCCTGCGCAAGCGCATGAAGTCGCGCGAGTTCGCCGACGCCAATGCACTGCTGGCCGCGCTGCGCGCCGAGCTGATCGCAATCCTGCAGCCGGTGGCCAAGCCGCTGGTGATCGACCGCAACGCCAAGCCCTTCGTGGTGCTGACCGTCGGCGTCAACGGCGTCGGCAAGACCACCACCATCGGCAAGCTGGCCAAGCGCTTCAAGGACGATGGCCACAGCCTGATGCTGGCCGCCGGTGACACCTTCCGTGCCGCCGCCGTGGCCCAGTTGCAGGCCTGGGGCGAGCGCAACGGCGTGGCCGTGGTCGCGCAGGGGCAGAACGCGGATGCCGCTTCGGTGGCATTCGATGCGCTGCAGGCCGGCAAGGCCCGTGGCACCTCGGTGCTGATCGCCGATACCGCCGGCCGCCTGCACACCCAGTCCGGCCTGATGAACGAGCTGGGCAAGATCCGCCGCGTGCTCGGCAAGATCGACGCTACTGCACCGCACGAGGTGTTGATGGTGATCGACGGCACCACCGGCCAGAACGCGCTGTCGCAGTTGCGCCAGTTCAATGCCGCGGTGAACGTGACCGGTTTGGTGGTGACCAAGCTGGACGGCACCGCCAAGGGAGGCGTGGTGTTTGCACTGGCCCGCGAGTTCGGCATTCCGATCCGTTTCGCCGGCATCGGCGAGCGCCCGGAAGACCTGCGCGTGTTCGACCCGGAAGCCTTCGTCGACGCCCTGCTGCCCGAAGCGCTGGGCGGCTGATACACCGCGCAGCCACGCAAGGCGTGGCTCTACTGCAATCCGGTAGAGCCACCCCACGGGTGGCTGCCTCTCTGGAACACCGATGCCCCGCCAGCCGCACGCCAGCGCCAGCACTGCCCAGCAAGACGGCTTCGTCACCCGCCTGCTGCACTGGTTCGACGACCACGGTCGCCACGACCTGCCCTGGCAGCATCCGCGCAGCCCCTATCGGGTCTGGTTGTCGGAAATCATGCTGCAGCAGACCCAGGTGGCCACGGTCATCCCGTACTTCCAGCGGTTCCTGCAGCACTTCCCGACCCTGCCCGACCTCGCCGCCGCCAGCAACGACGCGGTGATGGCGCAGTGGGCCGGGCTCGGCTACTACGCCCGTGCACGCAACCTGCATGCCGCTGCAAAGCGCTGCGTGGAACTGCACGACGGCGACCTGCCGCGCGATTTCGATGCATTGCATGCCCTGCCCGGCATCGGCCGCAGCACCGCTGGCGCGATCCTCAGCCAAGCCTGGAACGACCCGTTCGCGATCCTCGACGGCAACGTCAAGCGCGTGCTCAGCCGCTACCACGGCATCGAGGGCTTCCCGGGCCTGCCGGCCATCGAGAAGCAGTTGTGGGCGATCGCCGAGGCGCACGTGGCGCAGGTGCCGGCCGGGCGCATGGCCGATTACACCCAGGCACAGATGGACCTGGGCGCGACCGTGTGCAGCCGCGCCAGACCCGCCTGCGTGATCTGCCCGCTGCAGGACGCATGCGTGGCGCGCCGCGAAGGCCGCACCGCTGAACTACCCACGCCCAAGCCCAGCAGGACCCTGCCCGAGCGCGAAGCAGTGGCCCTGCTGCTGCGCGACGCCCAGCAGCGCGTGCTGCTGCAGAAGCGGCCGGACACCGGCATCTGGGCGCAGCTGTGGACACTGCCGCAGGCCGACGCCGGCAGCGTGCTGCAGGACTGGTTCGATGCCCATGTCGATGGCTCGCTGGAAGATGCCGAGGAGCTGCCAGTGCTGCAGCACACCTTCAGCCACTACAGGCTGCACCTGCAGGTACTGGCGCGCCAGGTGAACGGCTTGCGCGTGGAAGAACCCACGTTGCGCTGGGTCGCCTACGCTGAACTGCCCGCGCTGGGCCTGCCCGCGCCGATCCGCAAACTGCTCGACGGCGCGACGATCAAGACGCCAAAACGAACTTCCAAGAAACCCCGCAACCACGAGTGAGCGCCATGCCCCGAACCGTCTTCTGCCAGTACGAACAACGCGATGCCGAGGGCCTGGACTTCGTGCCCTACCCCGGCGAGCTGGGCCAGCGCATCTTCAACAACATCGGCAAGCAGGCCTGGGCTGCGTGGCTGGCGCACCAGACCATGCTGATCAACGAGAACCGCCTGTCGCCGCGTACGCCGGAACATCGCGCGTTCCTTGAAGGCGAACTGGTCAAGTTCCTGTTCGAGAAGGACGCGGAAAAGCCGGCAGGCTTCACCCCGGAAGCCTGACGCACAGGTAGTGCCGGCCGCCAACAAAAAGGGGACGGAGGGGATTAAGTCGTTTGTGGCACAAACGACTTAATCCCCTCCGTCCCCTTTTTTGATCATTTCGCCGGCGCGGTGTTTTCCTCGCGCTCCTGCACCTGCGCCTGGCGCAGTTCCTGTTCGGAGGCACGCAGCGCCTTCACGTCCAGCTTGCGAATGCTGTTGATGAAGCACGGCATGCGCGGGCCGCCGGTAGGGTCGCGCACCAGCACTTTGTCGAAGCGCGCCGAAACACGGTTCATCTGGCTGGTCAGGCCGATGGCGGTGGCATACGGCAGGTCCTGGCAGGGGCCTCTCAGCTCCAGCAGGTAGGCCTCGCTCGGGCGCGTCCACACCGCCAGCGCGCTGTCACCCAGTTCGGTCCAGCCGTTGAGGGTGCCGAAGAACTGCATGTCGTTCTGCGGCGCACCGGCATGGGCACGGTACAACTCCAGTTTTTCGGTGCTGCTGAGCCGGCCGGTGGTGGCACAGGCGGCCAGGGCCAGACAGAGGCCGGCCAGCAGAAGCGGGGTCTTCATGGCGATCTCCTCGGGGAACTGTCGCCATCATGCGCCTGGGCCGGCAACCCGGCGCGACGACCGGCAGCCCCATTCAGGCGCCGGTCGGTGGTCGACCCAGGTCGACCTCTACCAAAGCAGACCCAAGCGCCCGGATTCCGGTAGTCGCCAACCTCGGTTGGCGCTTGCCCTACAAGAACAGCCGACCAGGGCCGGCCTCTTTCAAAGCGGGCCCAGCGCCTCAGACGTCGGCGTGCGCCAGCGCGTGCAGGCGCCCTTCGCGCAGCTCCAGCACCCGGTCCAGGCGCCGCGCCAGGCTGCGGTCGTGGGTGACCAGCACCAGACTGGTGTGACGCGCACGATTCAGTTCCAGCATCAGCTCGAACACCGTTGCAGCCGTGCGGTCATCCAGGTTGCCGGTCGGCTCGTCACCGAGCACGCAGGCCGGATGATTGACCAGTGCCCGCGCCACCGCAGCACGCTGGCGCTCACCACCGGACAGCTCGCCCGGCTTGTGGTCCAGGCGATGGCCGAGGCCGACTGCTTCCAGCAGCGTGGTGGCCCGGCTGCTCGCTTCTGCGACCGCAGTGCCAGCCAGCAGTACCGGCATCATCACGTTTTCCAGCGCGGTGAACTCCGGCAGCAGGTGATGGAACTGGTAGACGAAGCCCAGCGCCTGGTTGCGCAGCAGGCCGCGCGCGGTGTCCGACAGCGCCGACATGCGCTGGCCGGTCACATAGACCTCGCCGGCTGTGGGAATGTCCAGGCCACCCAGCAGGTGCAGCAGCGTGCTCTTGCCGGCGCCGGAGGCACCGATGATCGCCACCGTCTCGCCGGCGGTGACGGTCAGGTCCAGGCCATCGAACACCGGGGTCTGCATGCGCCCTTCGGCGTAGGTCTTGCCGAGTGCTTCGGCGCGGATCACTTCATCGCCGCGGTTGAAGACCTTATTCATAACGCAGGGCCTCCGCCGGCTGGGTGCGTGCTGCCCGCCAGGCGGGATACAGGGTGGCCAGGAAGCTCATCAGCAGCGCGACCACGGTGATCGCCACCACGTCGCCGGTCTGCATGTCGGTCGGCAGGCCGGTGATGTAGTACACATCCTCCGGCAGCAGCTTGACGTTGAACACGCTCTCGATGGCGCCGAGGATGCGCTCCAGGTTGAGGGTCAGGGTGATGCCGCCGATCAGGCCGGCCAGCGTGCCGAAGATACCGATCAGCGAACCCTGCACCATGAACACCTGCATCACCCCGCCAGGAGTCAGGCCAAGGGTGCGCAGGATGGCGATGTCGGCCTGCTTGTCGGTCACCAGCATCACCTGCGAGGACACCAGGTTGAAGGCACCCATGGCGATGATCAGCGACAGCAGGATGCCCATCACCACCTTCTCCATGCGCAGCGAGTGGTAGAGGTTGGCGTTCTGCTGGGTCCAGTCACTCACGCGGTAAGCACCACCGAGGCTCTGCGCCAGGTCCACGCCCACTTCCAGCGAGCGGTCCATGTCGTGCAGTTTCAGCCGCACGCCGGTGGCACCATCGCTGCGCAGCACGCGCTCCAGGTCCTGCATGTTGGCAAAGCCGACGCCACGATCGACCTCGTTGTAGCCGGCCTCGAAGATGCCGCTGACGGTGAAGCGTTTCATCCGTGGCACCGCGCCGGCGGGCGTGCCTTGCACTTCGGCAAACGTCACCAGTACCTGGTCGCCGACGTCAACACCCAGCCAGATCGCCAGTTCCTTGCCCAGCAGCAGGTTGAAGCTGCCCGGCTTGAGGCTGTCATAGCTGCCCTTGGTGACCTTCTTGTCGATCACCGAGACTTTCGGCTCCAGCGCCGGATCGATGCCCTGGATGATCGCCCCCTGCACGCGCGGGCCACTGATCATCGACTGGATCTCGATGTAGGGTGCGGCACCGGCCACGCGCGGGTCCTTGCGGGCGACGTCCACCACGCGCATCCAGTCCGGCATCGGCTCGCCGTCGCGGCTGATGGTGGTGTGCGCGGTCATCTGCAGCAGGCGGCTGCGGATTTCCTTCTGGAAACCGCTCATGACGGCCAAGGTGGTGATCAGCACCGTAACGCCGAGCGCGATGCCCAGGATCGATGCCATCGAGATGAAGGAGATGAAGCCGTTGCGGCGCTTGGCGCGCAGGTAGCGCAGGCCGATCGCCACGGGAATGGGTTTGAACATGCAGGCACGCCAGTCAATTCAGCTTATGGTGCCATTGACCGGGGCCGACGGGAAACGCTGCGTGCAGCCACGGCCAGTCGCAGTTCACGTCGCTGCCCGGAATCGAGCACATCGGGCCAGAACAGCAGGCGCCGGCGGCGCCGATCCTCACGCCAGAGCAGCAACAACCATGGGCCACGCACGACCAGTTGTGGTGCATCGACGTCCTCCCCGGCCACCTGCAGCGGGTCGGGCGGTACCGGCAGACGCACCTGCACGCGTGGCCTGCGCTGGCGCCAGGCCAGTTCGGCCAACCCGACGCCCCAGGCCAGCAACACGGCGGGCATCAGCAGCCGTGGCGGCAGATCCGATGCGCGCAGCAGCCAAGGTGCGGCCAGCAGTACCGCCAGCTGGGCGGCGGCCTGCAGCCGCGAGGGGCGCCACTCAAGGCTTGAGGGCGAGGACCTTCTGCATGAGGGGGATCGCGTGCGCATGCGGGCAGGCCTCATAGCCCATGAACCAGCGCCACAACTTATCGTCCTCGCAGTCGAGCAGGAACAGGAAAACTTCGCGCTCTTCGGTCGGCGCAGTGCTCCATTCACGGTCCAGGTAACGGCCGAACAGCTGGTCAAGCTCGCGCATGCCGCGGCGGCAGCGCCAGCGCAGCTTCTTCAGCAGAACGTCTTCTTCCATCGTGATTCTCCAGATACAGCAAAGCCACGCATGGCGTGGCTCTACTGGGGTGGCACGGCCACGCATGGCGCGGCTCTACCGGGTACAGCCAGAGCCGATCAGGCGCGGCGTTCCATCATCAGCTTCTTGATCTCGGCGATCGCCAGCGCCGGGTTCAGGCCCTTCGGGCAGGTCCGGGCGCAGTTCATGATGGTGTGGCAGCGGTACAGCTTGAACGGATCTTCCAGATCGTCCAGGCGCGCACCGGTGTCCTCATCACGCGAGTCGATGATCCAGCGGTAGGCCTGCAGCAGGATCGCCGGGCCCAGGTAACGCTCGCCGTTCCACCAGTAGCTCGGGCAGCTGGTCGAGCAGCACGCGCACAGGATGCACTCGTACAGGCCGTCCAGCTTCTTGCGGTCTTCCGGCGACTGCAGGCGCTCACGGTCCGGCGGTGCCGGGGTCTGGGTGCGGATCCACGGCTTGATCGACGCGTACTGCGCGTAGAAGTGGGTCAGGTCCGGAACCAGATCCTTGACCACGTTCATGTGCGGCAGCGGATAGATCGGCACTTCCTTCTTGCCGCAGTCCGAGATGGCTCGGGTGCAGGCCAGGGTGTTGGTGCCGTCGATGTTCATCGCGCACGAACCACAGATACCTTCGCGGCAGGAGCGGCGGAAGGTCAGGGTCGGGTCGATCTCGTTCTTGATCTTGATCAGGGCGTCCAGGACCATCGGGCCACAGGCGTCCAGATCAACTTCATAGGTGTCGGTGCGCGGGTTGCTGTCGTCGTCCGGACTCCAGCGGTAGATCTTGAAGGTGCGCACGTTCTTGCCGCCGTTCTTGACGGGGAAGTGCTTGCCCTTCGTGATCTTGGAATTCTTGGGGAGTGAAAACTCGGCCATGGCTGCTCTCGTTGGCTCAGGCGGCCCGCGCCCTTGGGCGCGGATTGCATGGTAGGCGGGGTCGGATCAGTACACGCGCGGCTTCGGCGGCACTACGGACACGTCGTCGGTCAACGTGTACATGTGCACCGGACGGTAGTCGAAGCTGCACTTGCCCTTCTCGTCGACGCTGACCAGGGTGTGCTTCTGCCAGTTGACGTCGTCGCGGTCCGGGAAGTCCTCGTGCGCATGCGCGCCGCGGCTTTCCTTGCGCTGTTCGGCCGAGTTGATCGTCGCCACCGCGTTGAGCAGCAGGTTGTTCAGCTCGTAGGTCTCGATCAGGTCCGAGTTCCACACCAGCGAACGGTCGGAGACCTTCACGTCCTGGAACGAGTCGAAGATCTTGTCCATCTTCTCGCAGCCTTCCTTCAGCGTCTGGCTGGTGCGGAAGACTGCCGCGTCGGCCTGCATGGTGCGCTGCATGCGATCGCGGATGACCGAGGTCGGGGTATCGCCGTTGGCGTGGCGCAGCTTGTCCAGCAGGCCCAGTGCCTTGTCGCACGCATCAGACGCCAGCGGCTTGTGCGATGCGCCCGGCTTGATGGTCTCGGCGCAGCGGTTGGCCACCGCACGACCGAACACCACCAGATCCAGCAGCGAGTTCGAACCCAGGCGGTTGGCACCGTGCACCGACACGCAGGCGGCTTCGCCGATCGCGTACAGGCCGGGGATCACCGCGTCGGGGTTGTCGCCATCCTTGCGGACGACTTCACCGTGGTAGTTGGTCGGGATGCCGCCCATGTTGTAGTGCACGGTCGGGATGACCGGGATCGGCTGCTTGTGCACGTCGACGCCGGCGAAGATGCGGGCGCTTTCGGCGATGCCCGGCAGCTTGTCGTCGATCACGCCCGGGCCGAGGTGGGTCAGGTCGAGCAGGATGTGGTCCTTGTGCTCGCCGACGCCGCGGCCTTCGCGGATCTCGATGGTCATCGAACGGCTGACCACGTCGCGCGAGGCCAGGTCCTTGTAGTGCGGCGCGTAGCGCTCCATGAAGCGCTCGCCGCTGCTGTTGCGCAGGATGCCACCTTCACCGCGGACACCTTCGGTGATCAGGCAGCCGGCGCCGTAGATGCCGGTCGGGTGGAACTGCACGAACTCCATGTCCTGCATGGCGATGCCGGCACGCATGGCCAGGCCGCCACCGTCACCGGTGCAGGTGTGCGCCGAGGTGGCGCTGAAGTAGGCACGACCGTAACCGCCGGTGGCCAGCACCACGCCCTGGGCGCGGAACAGGTGCAGGGTGCCGTCGGACATGTCCAGGGCCAGCACACCGCGGCAGGCGCCTTCGTCGTCGAAGATCAGGTCGAGCGCGAAGTACTCGATCATGAAGCGCGCATCGTGCTTCAGCGACTGCTGGTACAGGGTGTGCAGCATCGCGTGGCCGGTACGGTCAGCCGCCGCGCAGGTACGCTGCGCCGCCGGGCCTTCGCCGTACTTGGTGGTCATGCCACCGAACGGACGCTGGTAGATCTTGCCTTCGGCGGTGCGCGAGAACGGCACGCCGTAGTGTTCGAGCTCGATGATGGCCGGGATGGCCTCACGGCACATGTATTCGATGGCATCCTGGTCGCCCAGCCAGTCCGACCCCTTGATGGTGTCGAAGAAGTGGTAGCGCCAGTCGTCCTCGCCCATGTTGCCGAGCGCGGCGGAAATACCGCCCTGGGCGGCAACGGTGTGCGAACGGGTCGGGAAGACCTTGGTCAGGCACACGGTCTGCAGGCCCTTGGCGGCCAGGCCGAACGTGGCGCGCAGGCCGGCGCCGCCGGCGCCGACCACGACCATGTCGTACTTGTGTTCGGTGATCTTGTAAGCGGACATCTAATCTGGATTCCTGTGTTGGTGCCTGGGCTCAGGCAACGCCGAGGGCGATGCGGCCCACCGCAAACACACTGACGATCATGCCGAGCACGGCGACGAACTTCACCGCGGTCTGCAGCACCAGGGCCAGCAGCGATTCGTGGATGTAGTCTTCCAGCACGACCTGCATGCCGAGCTGCGCGTGCCAGAACATGGCGATCAGCAGGCCGATCAGCGGCACTGCATTCCACGGCTTGGCCACGGCGGCGGCGGCGGTCGCGTAGTCCGAGCCCAGCAGGCTCAGCACGAAGACCAGGAACCAGATGCCCAGCGCCACCAGGGCGGCGGCAGTCAGGCGCTGGTGCACGAAGTGCTCGGTGCCGGTCTTGGCCGAGCCCAGGCCGCGCACGCTCTTCAACGGGGTACGGAACTTGCTCATGCGGCACCTCCGAACATCACATAGGCCCACACCAGCAGGGTGATCACCAGGCTGCCGATGACCGACAGCCAGCTGCTGCGGATGAACGCGGGGATGCTGAAGCCGATGGCGAAGTCCTGCACCACATGGCGGATGCCATTGCACAGGTGATAGGCGAACGACCATGTCCACGCGAACAGGAACACGCGGCCATACCAGGCCCCGGCATGGCCGGTGAAGCAGTTCCAGGACTCGGGCCCCATCATCAGGGCCAGCAGCCCGGCGGCGATGATGAGGGCACCAACAGACAGAAAGACGCCAGTGGCTCGATGCAGGATCGAGGTGGCCATCTGAATCTGCCAGCGATACACCTGAAGGTGCGGGGAAAGTGGGCGTTGTCTGGTCGCCATTCGCTGGGCTCGTTGTCTCGGCTGGGCGGCACGCGGCCGCGTTGGCTCAATGCTGATCAGAAATCGATGCAGCGTCCGTTTTTCTCCCAATCGCCATACCGCACCGGATCAAGTCCGCCGCGGCCGCCGAATTCCTCTGCCTTTTCCTGTTCCACGGGCACGGGTGCCGCAGGGACCAGCGGGGCTTCAGCTTCGTCGTCGGGAGTGGGGGTTGTTTGGCCTATCATGTTCGGTCTCGCAACGCACAAATTTTAGACCTCGTTCACGTGCCTGACAACCTGCCCCCTGCTTTCGTCGGATATCCGCGCCTGCCCGGCCACCAGCTGCTGAGCCTGCAGGGCGTGGATGCGGCCGTTTTCGCCCACGCCCAGTTCAGCAGCGACGTCACTGCCCTGCCCCTGCAGCACTGGCAGTGGAGCGCCTGGTTGAGCGCCAAGGGCCGCACCCTGGCGGTGTTCCAGCTGCTTCGGCTGGCCGAAGACCACGTGATGCTTGTGCTGGCCGACGGCGATGCCGATGCGATTGCGTCGCAACTGCAGCGCTTCGTGTTCCGCCGCAAGGTCAAAGTGCTGCTGCGCAGCGATCTGGCGGTGGCCGGCGCGTTCACCGCACCCGAGGCCGCCAGTGGCGCCGCGATTGCGCAGACCGCAGGTGACGGTTGGGAGCTGGACCTGGGCAGCGACGCCTTGCCGCGGACGCTGCGCATTGGCAGCGCCGATGCCTTTGCTGCCGGCAGTGAAGCCGATGAGGCCGCTTTCGCACTGGCCTGGCGCCAGGCCGACCTGCGCTACGGCCTGCCCCGGCTGGAAGAAAGCCAGCGCGAAGTGTGGACCCCGCAGCAGCTGGGGTTGGACCGCCTGAACGGTTACAGCGTGAAGAAGGGCTGCTATCCCGGCCAGGAAATCGTCGCCCGCACCCACTTCCTCGGCAAAGCCAAGCGCGCGGTGCAGTTGCTGCATACCGCGGCAACGGCGCAGGCCGGCGATGGCGTGCAGCAGGAAGGCGCGGCGCTGGGCACGATTGCCAGCGTGGCCGGCGACCTGGCACTGGCGGTGCTGCCGCTGGAGGCCAGCGATGCCGAGCTGCAGGTGGGTGATGCCATTGCGCAGCGCGTGCCGTTGCTGGATGGCCTGGCACGCTGAATTTGAAGGGCCTTCATCCACGCGGTGGGTGCGGACCGTTGGTCCGCACGCCTTCGGCGGAGGAATGGTAGTGCCGGCCGCTGGCCGGCAACCGCGCATGATTGAGGTAGCCGGCCAGCGGCCGGCACTACCGGTTAGAGGCGCTCGCCGGTTTCCGGGCTGAAGAAGTGCAGTCCCTGCGGGTGGATCGCCACGCGGATCTGCTCGCCCACCGCTGGCAGCGCCTGCGGCGCAACACGCATGGTCAGTGCATGCTGGCCACTGCTCATGTTGACGAAAATCTCGTTGCCGACGGGCTCGATGCCTTCAATGCGCGCGGTGAACGCGTGCGTGTCTTCGCTGCCTGCCGGTTGCAGGTGCTCCGGCCGCACGCCCACCGCGATCGGCTTCTGCAGCCATGCCGGATCGATCGTGGCCTGGCCCAGCGGTGCACGCCACTCGCCGTCGACCACGGTCACGCCACCGGCATCGCCCTGCAGCGTGCCACGCAGCACGTTCATCGCCGGACTGCCGAGGAAACCCGCCACGAACAGGTTGGCCGGGCGGTCGTACAGTGCCATCGGCGTATCGATCTGCTGGATGATGCCGTCCTTCAGCACCACGATGCGCTGGCCCAGGGTCATCGCTTCGACCTGGTCGTGCGTCACGTAGATCATGGTGGTGCCCAGCTTGCGGTGCAGCTGCGCGATCTCGGTGCGCACGCTGTGGCGCAGCTTGGCATCCAGATTGGACAGCGGTTCGTCGAGCAGGAACACCGCCGGCTCGCGCACCAGCGCCCGGCCCAGCGCAACTCGCTGGCGCTGGCCGCCGGACATCGCCTTGGGCAGCTTGTCCATCATCTCCGTCAGGCCCAGCGTCTGCGCGGCGTCGGCGATGCGCTTGTCGATGGTCGCCTTGTCATGCCCGCGCAGCTTCAGGCCGAAGGCCAGGTTCTCGGCCACGGTCATGTGCGGGTACAGCGCGTAGCTCTGGAACACCATGGCGATGTCGCGATCCTTCGGCGCCACGTCGTTGACCACGCGATCACCGATGGTCAGCGTGCCGCCGCTGATCTCCTCCAGGCCAGCCACCATCCGCAGCAGGGTCGACTTGCCACAGCCGGACGGACCGACCAGCACCATCAGCTCGCCATCGGCGACCTCGAAGCTGGCGTCCTTCACCGCGACCTGGCCGTTGTCATAGACCTTGCGCACACCCTGCAACTGCACTTTTGCCATATCACCTATCCGGTCCGCCCGAAGCCGGGCTGTCTTTTGGGACTGCCTCGGCCCTCCCGATGGCAGTGATGATTGCGCGCTTGCCGCATGACGGCGAGCACTGCAATCGAATACAGTTGCCCATTCTGCCATGTAAACGTTTTCACGTGGCACTATCCGATGATCGGTGCGCACCGATCTGCGTCGGCGGTTGAACGAAGGTTCCGCCGAGGTAGTGGTTTCGAATGGAACGGTCTTCCGGTATCCCGGAGAACGCCCCCGACGAACCTCGGACAGGCAGTTGCGCGGATGTCCCCCGAACCCAGCCATGAAGCGATTGACAACGATGTCACCCGGATCTGAAACTCGAGCGATGCACGACACCCTCTTCCTGTTCGGTGCCACAGGTGATCTGGCCCAGCGCTACCTGTTCCCTTCGCTGCTTCGCCTGCTTGGCGACGGCCTGTTGCCGGAGGACTTCCGCATCCGTGCGCTGGCCCTGTCCGGGCATGACACCGAAGCCTTCCATGACATCCTGCGGCCGCGCCTGCAGCAGGCCATGCCGATGGCCACGCAGGATGACATCGGCGCCCTGCTGCGCCGCATCGACTACCGTTCGGTGGACCTGCGCGACGTCGACTCGGTTGCCGCCGCGGTCTCCGACCTGGTGGACCGCAAGTGCGTCAGCTACCTGGCCATCCCGCCGGGCCTCTACATCTCCACCTGCGAAGGCCTGGCCAAGGGCGGTGCACTTGCCGCACCGGCACGGCTGATGCTGGAGAAGCCGATCGGCAGCGACAGCGAAAGCGCCGAGGAAATCATCAGCACCATCGGCCAGTGGATCGACGAAGACCGCGTGTTCCGCCTCGACCACTACCTGGGCAAGGCAGCGGTGCAGAACCTGATCGCGCTGCGCTTCGGCAACACGCTGCTGGAAGCGGTGTGGAACCGCAACTACATCGAATCGGTGCACATCCTGGTGGCCGAGAGCGAAGGCGTGGACGGCCGCGACGCCTACTACGCACGCTCCGGCGCGCTGCGCGACATGGTGCAGAGCCATATCCTGCAGCTGCTGTGCATGGTGGCGATGGAACCGCCGGCCTCGCTGGAAGCCGACCGCATCCGCGACGAGAAGGTCAAGGTGCTGCGCGCCCTGCGCCCGCTTGATGCCAAGCACGCCGCGCGTGACAGCATCCGTGGCCGCTACACCGCCGGCACCATCAACGGGCAACCGGCCCAGGCCTATCAGCCGCCGGAAGGCAGCGACGTGGAAACCTTCGCCGGTGTCACCGCGCACATCGACAACTGGCGCTGGAGCGGTGTGCCGTTCCACCTCGTCACCGGCAAGCGCCTGCCCGAGCGCACTACCCGGGTGGTGGTCACGCTGAAGCCGGTCACCCACTGGCTGTTCGAGCGCCCGCAGCGCGCGCAGGCCGCACCGAACCGCCTGGTGTTCCAGCTGCAGCCGCAGGAAAACATCGAACTGGGCCTGATGAGCAGCCTGGCCGGCCCGGAATGGGGCGCGCTGGAACTGCATCCGCTGGAACTGGAACTGTCGGTGCCAACCGGCCTGCACCGCCGCATCGCTTACGAACGCCTGTTCCTGGATGCGTTCAATGGCAACCACACGCTGTTCGTGCGCGATGACGAAGTGCGCGCCGCCTGGGCGTGGATCGACAGCGTCGCCGATGCCTGGAAGGACGCCAAGCTGCCGCTCGAACCCTACCCGGCCGGCCAATGGGGCCCGAGCAATGCGGGCGAGTTCCTTCCGCAGGGTGTGGACGCACCGGACACTGGAGCCTCGGCATGAGTGCCAGTTCGCAGCCGGTGCTGGTCGCCGACATCGGTGGCACCAACGCCCGCTTCGCCCTGGCCGACACCTCGCTGGACGCACCGCTGCAGAAAGACAGCATCCGCGAGTACGCGGTGGCGGAGTTCCCGTCGCTGGGTGATGCCGCGCGCCACCATCTGGAACAGATCGGCGCCACTGCAAGCCGCGGCGTGTTCGCGGTTGCCGGTCGGGTCGATGGAGACGAAGCGCGCATCACCAACCATCCGTGGGTGATCTCGCGCAGCCGCACCGCCGCCATGCTCGGTTTCGACGAACTGCACCTGATCAACGACTTCGCCGCACAGGCGATGGCGATTTCACTGCTGCAGCCCGATGACGTGGTCCAGGTCGGCGGTGCCGCCTGGGTCCCGGGCAAGCCCGGCCAGCCGCGCAACTACGCGGTGATCGGCCCGGGTACCGGCCTGGGTGTCGGCGGCCTGATCCTGCGCCACGGGCGCTGCTACCCGCTGGAAACCGAAGGTGGCCATGTCAGCTTCCCGCCGGGAACCCCGGAGGAGATCCGCATCCTGGAAATCCTGTCCGAACAGTTCGGTCGCGTCTCCAACGAGCGGCTGATCTGCGGCCCTGGCCTGGTCAACATCCATCGCGCGGTGTGTGAGATGGCCGGTATCGACCCGGGCCAGCTGCAGCCGGTGGACGTGACCGCCCGCGCCCTGCACGGTGATCCGCAGGCGATGCGCACCGTGGACGTGTTCTGCGCGGTGTTCGGCGCCATTGCCGGTGACCTGGTGCTGACCCAGGGCGCCTGGGACGGCGTGTTCCTGACCGGCGGCCTGACCCCGAAGATGCTCGATTCACTGCAGCACTCCGGTTTCCGCCAGCGCTTCGAACACAAGGGGCGGTTCTCTTCGATCATGGCGCGCGTGCCCTCCTTGGCCGTGATGCATCCCCACGCCGGACTGCTGGGCGCCGCCGCCTATGCCGCCGACGCCGAACGTGACGCACCTGGAGTTGCCGCATGAGCCCCACCTTCCACGACGACCGCATCGAGTTCATCAACCACGGCGATGCCGATGGCTGGATCGAGGCAGTGGCCGCCGAGATGGCGCAGACCCTCAACCACGACATCAACGAAGTGGGCCGCGCCCGCATCCTGTTGTCCGGCGGCACCACGCCGGCGCCGGTCTACCAGGCACTGGCCGAGTTGGACGTGCACTGGGACCGGGTGGAAGTGAGCCTGGCTGACGAGCGCTGGCTGTCGCCGCAGGATCGCGACAGCAATGCCTGGCTGGTGCGCGAAAACCTGCTCAAGCGCGCCGAAGGTGCGCATTTCGACCCGCTGGTGCGCATCGGCAAGCCGCTGCCGGAATGCGTCTACACCGCCAACCTGCAGGCCCAGCACAGCCAGCCGCCGAGCCTGGTGGCACTGGGCATGGGCAACGACGGCCACACCGCCTCGCTGTTCCCGGGCTCGAAGGACCTGGCCCGCGCACTGGAAAGCACCCTGCCCTACGCGGCACTGGATGCCACCGGCTGCCCGGGCGCGAACCAGTGGCCGCTGCGCATCACGCTGACCCCGCACGGCCTGCGCCAGTGCCGCCAGCGCCTGCTGCTGCTGCGTGGCAAGCAGAAGCTGCAGGTGCTGCGCCAGGCGCTGGACAGCAACGATGCCCAGCAGTATCCGATCCTCAACGCGATCAACCTGGAAGGCGCGCGCCTGCGCGTCCACTGGGCTGATTGATGTCGGCGGCGGCGCCGCGCCGCCGCTTGCCTCTCGCCACCACGAACGCCGGTAGCCAATGAGCCTCCATCCGCAACTGCAAGCCATCACTGAGCGTGTCATCCGCCGCAGCGCCGCCTCGCGCGCCGCCTATCTGGCCGCGATCGACGCCTCCCTGCGTGAGGGCCCGTTCCGCAGCCGCCTGAGCTGCGGCAACCTCGCCCACGGGTTCGCCGCCTGCGGCGGCACCGACAAGAGCCGCCTGCGTGGCGGGGTGACGCCGAACCTCGGCATCATCACCGCCTACAACGACATGCTGTCGGCGCACCAGCCGTTCGAGACCTATCCGGAACAGATCCGCGAGATCGCGCGCGAGCTTGGCGCCACCGCACAGGTGGCCGGCGGCGTGCCGGCGATGTGCGACGGCGTCACCCAGGGCCGCGGTGGCATGGAACTGTCCCTGTTCTCGCGCGATGTCATTGCCCAGGCCACGGCGATCGGCCTCAGCCACGACATGTTCGACACCACCGTCTACCTCGGTGTCTGCGACAAGATCGTACCGGGCCTGCTGATCGGTGCGCTGGCCTTCGGCCATCTGCCGGCGGTGTTCGTGCCGGCCGGCCCGATGACACCGGGCATCCCGAACAAGCAGAAGGCCGAAGTGCGCGAGCGCTATGCCGCCGGTGAAGCCACCCGCGAAGAACTGCTGGAAGCCGAGTCCGCCTCCTACCATGGCGCCGGCACCTGCACCTTCTACGGCACGGCCAACTCAAACCAGGTGCTGCTGGAAGCGATGGGCGTGCAGCTGCCGGGCGCGTCGTTCGTCAATCCGGGCACGCCACTGCGCGATGCACTGACCCGCGAAGCGACCGAACGTGCGTTGGACATCACCGCATTGGGCGACGACTTCCGCCCGCTGGGCCGGATCATCGACGAGCGCGCGATCATCAACGCCGTCATCGCGCTGATGGCTACCGGCGGGTCGACCAACCACACCATCCACTGGATCGCGGTGGCGCGTGCTGCCGGCATCGTGCTGACCTGGGACGACTTCGACGAACTGTCGCAGCTGATCCCGCTGCTGGCCCGCGTCTATCCGAACGGCGACGCCGACGTGAACCGTTTTGCGGCCGCAGGCGGCCCGGCCTTCGTGTTCGGCGAGCTGATCAAGGCGGGCCTGATGCATGGCGACCTGGTCAGCGTCGCGCGTGGCGGCATGGCCGACTACGCACGCGAACCGCAGCTGCGCGATGGCCAGCTCGTCTATCTGCCGGGCCTGGAACGCAGCGCCGATGACGAAGTGGTGCGTGGCGTCGACAATCCGTTCGAGCACCAGGGCGGACTGCGGCTGCTGCGCGGCAACCTGGGCAAGTCGCTGATCAAGCTGTCGGCGGTGAAGCCGCAGTACCGCACGATCGAAGCACCGGCGGTGGTGGTCGATGCACCGCAGGTGTTGAACAAGCTGCATGCCGGTGGCCTGCTGCCCGAGCATTTCGTGGCAGTGGTGCGTTACCAGGGCCCGCGTGCGAACGGCATGCCGGAACTGCATTCGCTGGCGCCCCTGCTGGGCCTGCTGCAGAACCAGGGCCGGCGCGTGGCGCTGGTCACAGACGGCCGCCTGTCCGGCGCCTCGGGCAAGATTCCGGCAGCGATCCACGTGACGCCGGAGGCTGCCCGCGGCGGCCCGCTGGCCAAGGTGCGCGAGGGCGACATGATCCGCCTGGATGGCGAGGCCGGCACGCTGGAAGTGCTGGTGGACGCGGCCGAATGGGCGGCACGCCCGCTGGCGCCGAACACTGCGCCTGCCGCGCATGACCTGGGCCGCAATCTGTTCGCGATCAACCGCCGCGTGGTGGGTCCGGCCGACCAGGGGGCGATTTCGATTTCGTGCGGGCCTGCGGCGGCCGATGGTGGGCCGTGGGAGTACGACGCGGAATACGAGCTGGGGCACGATGCGGCGGCAGCGGCGGCGCCGCATGAGGCAAAAGACGCCTGAAGCGAAAAGCCGCGGCAGGCTTCCCGGCCTGGGCAGTAGAGCGCCCTGGCCGGGACACGCCGTAAACCCCTCCATGGGGGCTCGGTCGCGGCATCCATGCCGCTCACGGTCCCGGCTGGGGCTACCCGCGCCCTCCTGACACTTTACGGCGCATCGACGCCGCGAAGTGATCACTGAAAATCAAATTCAAAAGCAGAAGCAAAGGCAGAAGCAGAGCTATGGGTATCGAACAACATCAGGTGAAGGCGGCGGAGCTGTTGCATGCGGCGGGCATCCTGCCGGTGGTGACGATTCATACGCTGGACCAGGCGCGTGCGGTCAGTGCGGCGCTGCTGGAAGGTGGCTTGCCGGCGATCGAGCTGACGCTGCGCACGCCGGTGGCGATGGAAGCGCTGGCGATGCTCAAGCGCGAGCTGCCGGACGTGGTGGTGGGTGCCGGTACGGTGCTGACCGTGGAGCAGATGCAGCAGTCGATCGATGCGGGTGCGGACTTCCTGGTGACCCCGGGTACGCCGCCGGCACTGGCTGATGCACTGGCCGCTGCACCGCTGCCGGTGGTGCCGGGTGCAGCCACCCCGACCGAGCTGCTGTCGCTCTACGCCCGTGGCTTCCGCGTGTGCAAGCTGTTCCCGGCCACGGCTGTGGGTGGCCTGGCAATGATCAAGGGACTGGCCGGCCCGGTGGCGGACCTGAAGCTGTGCCCGACCGGCGGCATAACCGAGAACACCGCCGCCGAATACCTCGAGCAGAAGAACGTGGTCTGCATCGGCGGTTCGTGGATGGTGCCGGGCAACTGGATCGCCAACGGCGAATGGGACAAGGTGCGCGCCAGCGCCGCAGACGCCGCCAAGATCATCCAGCGCGTGCGCGGCCACTGAGCCCGACAAAGGTGTAGAGCCGAGCCCATGCTCGGCTCCGGCATCATCAGGGGTCAGAGCCTTTCCCGCCGGGAAAGTGATCCGCCCCTGGGCAACGAGCGCGCAAAGCGCGCGACCCGCTCCTGCTCTTCCTTCTTCAATTCCGCGGTGGACGCGCACGGAACCTGTCCGTGGCCGGGCGGATGGGTTGTGCAGGGGCGTGAGCCGCACGGGCCCGAGGCACGCCTCGGGCGGGTTGGGTAGGACGCCCAAGCCTGGCCTTGCCGTGTGCGCAGGACAGCGCACACGAGCAAGCGGCGACCGAGCTTACAGGGACGTACTTGCAGCGCCCCCTGCACAGCCCATCCGCCCGGCCAACCACCACAATCCAACCGCACCACCACCGCGAGGGGCTCAGCCGTTGGCCGAATCCCTTACAGCGGCCGCGCCGGATCCACCAGCCCGTACTGGCTGGCCATCCGCGCCAACGCGATGTTGTCGTGGATCCCCATCTTCTCGAACAACCGCGCCTTGTGCGTGTTCACTGTCTTCGCACTCAGGCTCAGACGACGCGCGATGTCCTCCTGACGCAGGCCCTGGGTCAGCAGCAGTGCCACCTCCAGTTCGCGCGGCGACAGGCTGTCGAACGGCGAACCGTTGCCTTCCACCGTCGACAGCGCCAGGTTCTGCGCGATGCTGGTGCCCAGGTAGCGACGGCCACCGGCCACGTCACGCACCGCGCGCAACAGCTCCTGCGCATCGCAGCCCTTGCCGATGTAGCCGGCAGCACCGGCTTCAAGCAGCCGCTTCGGCAGCGGGCCATCTTCCAGCACCGACACGATCACCACGCGGGTATTGCGGTGGCTGCGCACGATACGCTCGGTCACTTCCATGCCGCTCACACCCGGCAGGTGCAGGTCACACAGCACCACATCCGGCAGCAGCTGACGGACTTCACGCAGCGCATCTTCGCCGGTCTCGGCTTCGCCCACCACCTCGATGTCGGTTTCCCCCGACAGAATCATCTTCATCCCGGTGCGGACCAGCGCGTGGTCATCCACCAGGTAGACTCGAATCGTCATCCACGTACCTCTTCGAATGCGGCCATTGCAGGTCAAGCTAGGTGGGGTGCCGATACCCCTGCAAGCGCGTTCGGAATGCGACCCCGGCAATCTGCCTTGCGCATCACAGTACCGCGCGTTGTGCTTGCCCCCTGTCTTGCAGAACCTGCTGCAACGAAACAACTGATCTATCACGTAGACGTCCCTCAAGGGCCATCCACGTCAATCCCCCTGTGATGATGCTTCGCTGGCCTTCGCTGGCGGCGAGCCATGACGTCGCCATGGGTGCCGGCGACTGAACATGACCAGATAGCACCCTACCACCCAAACCAGCGCGGCACACCATCCGGCCAGGATATCGGAGGGGTAATGCACCCCCAGATAGACCCGGGACACGCTGACCAGCAGACTGAATGCCGGCGCCAGCAACAGCACCGGCCAGCGCCAGCGGGTGTTCCAGGCCAGCAGCATCAGGGTCACCGCCAGGGTCATCGAGCCCATCGCGTGGCCACTGGGGAAGCTGAACGTCGATTCCGGGGCGATCGATTCCCACAGGCTGGGGCGCTGGCGCTGGAAGAAGTGCTTGCTGCCCATGTTCAGCAGTGCCGAGCCGACGAAGCTGACCGCCACGAACGTGGCTTCACGCCAACGCCGGTAGCCCAGCAACACTGCGATGATCAGCACATCGGCCGGGATCAGGAACCATTCGTAGCCCAGCCTGGAAATGAGCACGAAGAAGCGGTCCAGCAGCGGCGAATGCAGGCCATGCATCTGCCACAGCAGCGGCGCGTCGAAATGGAACGATTCAAACTCGTGCACCTCGTCGGCCAGGGCGACGAAGCCGGCCAGCGGCAGCAGCACGCCACCGAACAGCAGGACCAGGCGCCAGGCATTGCGCGCCATCCAGTGGCGGAAGCCGGAGGCGGACTCCGGTGCAGCGAGGATCGCGGGCTTATCCGGCGCTTCGGACATATTTGTGTTCGACGTAGTCGTCGATCAGGGCGACGAACTCCTGGGCGATGTTGTCGCCACGCAGGGTCACCTTCTTCTCTCCATCGACGAACACCGGTGCCGCAGGCGTTTCACCCGTGCCCGGCAGCGAGATGCCGATGTTGGCATGGCGCGACTCACCCGGTCCGTTGACGATGCAGCCCATCACCGCCAGGGTCATGTTCTCCGCACCCGGGTGATGGATCTTCCACAGCGGCATCTTCTCGCGCACGTGGTTCTGAACCACCTTGGCCAGCTCCTGGAAGAACTCGGAGGTGGTGCGGCCGCAGCCCGGGCAGGCCGTGACCAGCGGCGTGAAGGCACGCTGCCCGGTGGTCTGCAGCAGTTCCTGGGCAACGATCACTTCCTGCGTACGCGACTGACCCGGTTCCGGGGTCAGCGAGATCCGGATGGTGTCACCGATGCCTTCCTGCAGCAGCACGCTCAGCGCCGCCGACGAGGCGACGATGCCCTTGCTGCCGATACCGGCTTCGGTCAGGCCCAGGTGCAAGGCGAAGTCCGAGCGCTGGGCCAGGTCGCGGTAAACCGCGATCAGCTCCTGCACGCCACTGACCTTGGCCGACAGCACGATGCGATCGCGCGGCAGGCCGAGCTCCACCGCCTGCTCGGCCGAGTCCAGCGCCGAGCGGATCAGCGCCTCGCGCAGCACGCGGCCGGCGTCCCAGGGCTGCTCGCGCAGGTTGTTCTCGTCCATCAGCTTCGCCGCCAGGGCCTGGTCCAGCGAGCCCCAGTTGGCGCCGATGCGCACCGGCTTGTTGTAGCGGATCGCGAACTCGATCAACTGGGCGAACTGCAGGTCCTTCTTCTTGCCGAAGCCGACGTTGCCCGGGTTGATGCGGTACTTGGCCAGCGCTTCGGCACACGCCGGTTCGGCGGTGAGCAGCTGGTGGCCGTTGTAATGGAAGTCACCGATCAGTGGCACGTCGATGCCCATCATCGCCAGCTTGTCGACGATGCGCGGGATCGCCGCAGCGGCTTCAACGGTGTTGACGGTCAAACGCACCATTTCCGAACCCGCACGCCAGAGCTCGGCCACCTGCTTCACGCTGGAGGCGACGTCGGACGTGTCCGTGTTGGTCATCGACTGCACCACGACCGGCTTGCCTCCACCTACGGTGACCCCGCCGATCTGCACGGCATGGGTCTGGCGGCGGGGCCAGGAGGTGGCATTGGAGGGGGGAGTCGGGCGGGAGACGGCGTCGTGCATGGGCGCATTCTACCGCCCGCCCCCGCATTCGGGGTGACTCGCATTCAGCCGGAGGCACGGCTGCGGCCGATTGTCGCAGGCACGGTCACGCGTGAACGCATACGATGAGCATGAATGACCGGTCCCGACGCCCCGTTTCTCCGTACCCTGTGCAGCCTGCGCTGGCTTGCCGTAGGTGGCCAGGCCGCCACCATCCTGGTCGCCACCTGGGTGCTGGGCCTGCCATTGCCGCAGCTGCCGCTGTGGGCCGGCGTAGCCGTGCTGACCCTGTTCAACATCTACACCCAGCTGCGCCCGGAGGCGGCCGACACCGCGCCGCTGACCGCATTCGGCCACATCCTGGTGGACGTGATCATCCTGACCTGGATGGTGGGCTGGAGCGGTGGCATGGCCAACCCGTTCAGTTCGCTGTTCCTGATCCTGATCGCATTGGCCGCGTTCGCCCTGCCCCTGCGCTGGGCGCTGGCGGTCGCGCTGGCCTGCCTGCTCGGCTATGCCGCCAGCGGCATCTTCGGGCAGCCGCTGCCGGATGGCTATTTCCGCGCGCAGGACCTCAACCGCTGGGGCGTGGTCGCCAATTTCCTGATTTCCGCGGCGGTCGTGCTGACGTTCTCTACCCGCCTGGCGCTGGCGCTGCGCCAGCGCGAACTGGAGCTGTCGGCCCTGCGCGAACGCTTCGCCCGCAACGAGGGCATCGTCGCCCTGGCCACCCATGCCGCCTCGGTGGCGCATGAGCTGAACACGCCGCTGGCAACCATGACCCTGCTCGCCGATGACGTCGCCGAGCGCAGCGAAGAGCCCGAAGTGCGCGAAGACATGGAAACCCTGCGCGAGCTGCTGGTGCAGTGCCGTGAGCGCGTGCTGGCGCTGGCCGCACCGGCCTCGGCCGATGCACCGGGGCGCAGCCACTCCAGTGCCCAGCAGGTACTGGAACAGTGGCGCCTGGTGCGGCCGACCATCGACCTGCACCGCAACGACGATGCGCCGCTGCGGCTGCCACTCGACCCGGGCGTGGGCCATCTGCTGATGGTCCTTCTCAACAATGCCGCCGACGCCGGCGAGAAGGCCGGCCGGCCACGCGTGGACCTGGACCTGCGCATCGAAGGCGACGACCTGATCGGCGAAGTACGCGACTATGGCCATGGCTTCGACGCCCGTGCTGCCGTGCTGCCGGGCAAGCTGTTCGGCAGCAGCAAAAGTGAGGGCATGGGCGTCGGCCTGGCCCTGTCCCATGCCACCATCGAACGCCTCGACGGCGAGATGTGGATGCGCCCGGCCCAGGGCGCCGGCAGCCGCGTCGGCTTCCGCCTGCCGCTGGCCCCACGCGAGGAAACCCCATGAGCACCTCAACCCTCGGCCTGCTGGTCGACGACGACGAACTGTACCTGCGCACCCTGCAGCGCAGCCTGGCCCGCAAGGGGCTTGAAACGCAGACCGCGCAGGATGCCGCCAGTGCACTGGCGCTGGCCCGCCAGCATCCGCCGGCGTTCGCGCTGATCGACCTGAAGCTGGGCAGCGATTCCGGCCTCGCCCTGATCCAGCCGCTGCGCGCGTTGCGCGCGGACATGCGCATCCTGCTGGTGACCGGCTACGCCAGCATCGCCACCGCGGTGGAGGCGATCAAGCTCGGCGCCGACGACTACCTGCCGAAGCCGGCCACGGTGCCGATGATCCTGCGCGCCCTCGGCGAGGAAGACGACGGCCCGGCCGACGATGGCGAAATGGAAGTGCCCGACGCGATGACCCCGATCAGCCGCCTGCAGTGGGAACACATCCAGCAGGCGATGCACGAGACCGGCGGTAACGTGTCCGCGGCCGCGCGCCTGCTCGGCATGCACCGGCGTTCGCTGCAGCGCAAGCTGGCAAAGCGGCCAAGCCCGGAACGCGATCCCAGCCGCTGATCGCAACCGGACCGGTCCGGCTCAGACCTCGGCCAGCGCCGCTCGGTCCTGCGCGGCACTGGAACGCGATGCCGGGGCATCGACCCGCGCCGCTGCCGTCTCCTGCAGCAGCGGCGACGGCAGCACGCAGGCCGGATGCATGCGCAGGAAGCCATAGATCGCACCTGCCAGGCCGATCATCAAGCCCGGAGTAAAGGCCGCGCGGGTCAGTCCGCCGACCATGCCCTGGTGCTCCTCGATCGAAGAAACGATCTCGATGGCGGCCTCGTCCTGCGGATAGGGGCATCCCTCCGGATCCAGCGCAGCCGCCAGCACCAGCAGCTCCCGCGTGGACAGGTCGCCATGGCACAGGGTGTGGCTGAACCCCCATTTGCCGCGCGCGTCGGCCACAGCCCGCCGCATGTCACGCAACTGCGTGGGATCGCCAGTGCGGGCATACAGATCCGCCGCGGCCAGACCGATGCCAACACTGCCATGGCACCAGGTCGGGAAGTTCTTCTGCCCGTCCTGCAGGTGGATGTCACGCCAGTGCCCGGTATGCGGTTCGAACAACGCCGCCTGGAACGCAAACGCTCCTTCGGCCAACTGCCGCCAGGCGGCGCGCTCAGGCACGCTGCCGGCGTCCGACCGCGCCAGCCGCGCCAGCGCCCAGCCCATGCCCATCGCGCCGTGGCCAAAGCCACCGATCGGCTCGCGGAACTGTGGCGTCGGCCAGCGTGCACCGTCGGCATCGACGATCGCCGCTTCCTGCATGCGGCGCCCGGCCGCAGCCGCCAACTCCAGCCAGCGCGTTCTGCCGGTGGCCTCGGCCAGCGCCAACAACGGCAGGATCATGCCGGACACGCCATCAATCAGTTCAAATTTCACCGGCCCCTGGAAACCACGACGTTCCACGCCCTCCGCACAGCGCTCGGCCAGCGCAAGCAGCGCGGGGCGCTGCAGAAGATCGTGCAACGCCAGCAGGGTCCAGATCTGCGAGCCTGTGCCGACGAATCCACCATCGATCCCGGCGGGATGGCGCTCGCACATGGTCTGGAACACCGCAATGGCGCCTTCGATGGCCGGATCCAGCCCGGCCACCGGGTCGGCACGTCCCTGCTCCACTTCCCGGCGGTAGGCCGCCAGTGCGAACGCAATGCCCCCCAGCCCGAAATACAGGTCGGGCTGCACCGGCTGGACGGTCCATCCTGTGCGGGTCACCTCGGGCGTGATCCACGTCATCGAACCATCTTCACCATGCACGGCCAGACGCAGAAGATTCTCCACCGCGCGTGCCGCAAGCGTTCGTCGGCGCAGGTCCAGATCGTCCGCGCGCGGCTGCTGCGCGGCATAGCTGTAGCCGGAGCGAGCCTCGGCGCGGGCCAGCGCATGCTGGTTCAGGTCGGTGGCCACCAGCGTGCTGCGGATGGTCACGTCTTCCAGGTCGATGCGCATCGCACGCCAGTTGTCGGCGATGGAGCGGATACGGGTCGCGTCCAGCCGCGAAGTGAAGATCGGAATGTCACCGTGGCGCAGGTCGTCCACTTCTCCACGTACGGTTTCCAGATCCGATGGCGCAGCCGGTGACACCGCTGCATTTCGCAACAGCAGATCGATCGCGCGCTCAACCGCCTGGGCTTCCTTGTGCAGCGAGGCTGGATGCCAGAGCATCCGCCCGAGCTCGGCGTAGGCCATTGTCGGCCGCCGTACATCCCGCACCTGGCAGCCTTCGAAAGCCGCCAGGAGTGGCATCAGTTCGCCCTTGGCATCGAGTGCGCGCAGGCGCCCGCTGGCGTCGATGAAGCCTTCGCTGATGTGGTCCCAGTACAACGAAACATCCGGCTGTGGACTGGGGTGGTTCTGTGCGATGGCGACTTCGGCCTCGACCATGCCAAGCCGGGCCGGCCCCGTCCCATCCTCGACAATCATCGGCACCTGTACCCGCGGCTGCTCGCCCGGCAATGCGCCGGCAGCCGACAGGTCCACGCCCTCCATGCCGAGGCCGGTGGTGCGGAACGGCACGATGCCGGTGCGCAGCACGGAATTGCGCATCAGTTTGATGGCCGTATCGTAGGCGTCGCCCAGGCCCGACGGCTCGACGTCGATCACCTGCGAGAACACACTTTCTGCATCGATCACCACCGGCACCGGCCCGACAGCGATGAGGTTCTCCAGATGGATGTCGGTACCGCCGACCAGGCGCAGGATCGCCAGCCAATGGCCAAGACCGCGGTAGTAGGCACGCAGTTCTTCGTCATCGGCGCAATGACGGTGCGCGGCAAACGCGGCCCAGCCATGGCTGCCACGGTCTACCACACGCGGCACACGCACCCGGCCCGGGCCCTCGCCAAAGACCGCAGCGAGCAGGCCATCGAGCACCGCATCGATGCGCAGCGAGCGCGGTTTGTACATCAGCACGCCGCCGTCGAACTGCAGCCGTGCCACGGTCCGGCCGCCGCCGTGCAGGTCACCCCGCCCCAACGCAATCGCACGCAGCGCTCCTGCCGGAGTGTCGAGCAGGTCCGTCAGCAGCGCACGATCACTGCCGATGCGCGCGGCCAGCTCCACCACGGCCGCGCATAGTCCTTCAAGCATGCGCGACAGCCGCGGCAACAGCACCGGGTAGCGTCGCTGCAGATGTTCACGGAAACCCTCGCTGGTGGCGAGGGCTACGAATTCGTCCAACGCACCGGCGCTGTCAAGCGGGCCGATGTCACCGCCGCGCGCAGCTGCGTGTAGTTCCAGCAACAGCACACGGTTGAGCTTGAGCTGGGCATGCTCACGCAGCGCCGCGTCGCCCTGCGCGTGCAGCAGTTCGCGCTCACCGGGCTGCAGCGCAATGGCAGGGTCATGCAGGCCGGCCGCCAACGCGGCGCGCGCATGGGCAAGGAAATGTTCGGTGATGCGCGCAAACGCGGCCGCAGCCGGAGAAGCGGTCATTACGCCCCCTGCAAGGTATCGGGAAGTCTGTTCCAGTTGCCGGCACGCAGCCGCAAGGCGCTGCGTGCCGGCTCGGGCTACATCAGCAACACAGGCAGTGATTGACCACGGACATCGTGGTGGTGCACTCGGTGCCACCACCGGTGATCAGGGTGTCGGAGGCCGACGTGAGTGCGGACTCGGTAGCCGCAGCGCCATAGATGAACAGCGAACCCGCAGGGTTGGCGCACCCATCCACATCGTCCGAGCCATTGAGCCAGCCGGACACAACATCGTCATTCAGATCCATTCGCAATCTCCTGTCATTCACAACATGAGGCGTTGAGGACATGGATCGATTCCACGTCCCTTCGGATACGGCCAGTCCCTGGCATCAACATCATGCTGCGAGCGATACTGGATGACAGGTACAGCCGCCCGTGCACACTGCAATGGCAGGCGATGCGCAGTCAAGCTGCGCTGCGGCAGGCACGCGGATGCGCTGCATGTGCAGCACGCAAACGACACGGAATGCGTGGCCGCGCACCATTCATGCGCGACCGGATCGAAGGCAAGCAGAGAGACATGGGATGGCCGGCCGGCGCCGGCACATCCGCAGGCCGGGTCAGCGCTTCAGCTGCGCCAGGATTTCGCGGGTCATCGGGTCGGCAATCGCAATATCCTCACCCTGCAGCGCCGGCAACAGGCCACTGGCCAGCTGCTTGCCAAGCTCGACACCGAACTGGTCGAAGGCATTGATGTTCCAGATCACCGACTGCACGTACACAGCGTGTTCGTACATGGCGATCAGTGCACCCAGCGCCTGCGGGGTCAGCGCGTCGAGCAGGATCAGCGTGCTCGGGCGGCCGCCCGGGTAATCACGGTGCGGGTCGTCGCTGCTCTGGCCATTGGCCAGTGCTTCAGTCTGCGCCAGCAGATTGGCCAGCAGGGCCTGATGATTGATCGTGTAGGGATCGTCGTTGTGCACGCAGCCGATGAAATCTGCCGGAACGATGCTGGTGCCCTGGTGCAGTGCCTGGAAGAAGCTGTGCTGCACATCGGTGCCCGCGCCGCCCCACCACACCGGCACGGTGTCGGTGGTGACAGGTTGCCCGTCACGCTGCACGCGCTTGCCCAGGCTTTCCATCACCAGCTGCTGCAGGTAGGCCGGCAGCAGCGCCAGGCGCTGGTCGTAGGTCATCACCGCGTGCGTTGCATGGCCCAGCAGGTTGCGGTTCCAGATGTCGGTCAGGCCGTGCAGCACCGGCAGGTTGCGCTCCAGCGGTGCATCCAGCGCATGCGCATCCATCTGCGCCGCGCCTTCCAGCAACTGCTCGAAGCGATCGAAGCCGACTGCCAGCGCGATCGGGAAACCGACCGCCGACCACAGTGAATAACGGCCACCCACCCAGTCCCACATCGGCAGCACGCGATCGGCGGCGATGGCAAAGGCCTTGGCGGCGCGTTCCGGATTGGCACTGACTGCATACAGGCGTTCGCTGCCACCCAGCCAGTCGTGCAGGATCTGGCCGTTGAGCAGGGTTTCCTGCGTACCGAAGGTCTTGGAGATCAGGATGCCGGCAGTCTTCGACGGATCCAGCGTGGCCAGCGTACGCTGCATGGCGGCGCCGTCCACGTTCGAGACGAAATGCACGCGCAGGCGCGCACCGCTGACCGGACGCAGCGCGTCGGCAACCAGGCGCGGGCCAAGGTCGGAACCACCGATGCCGACACTGACCACATCGGTCACGCCACTGTCTTCCAGCGCGCGCACCAGCACGCCCATGCGCTGGCGGATCTCGCGCGCGGTGGCATAGGCCTCGGCCGCCACCGGCGCATCGACCACATCGCCACGCAGCGCGGTGTGCAGCGCCGCGCGACCTTCGGTCAGGTTGACCTGCTCGCCACGGAACAGGCGGGTGATGGCGCCACCGACATCACGCTCGGCAGCCAGCGCCAGCAACGCCTGCAGCGCCGCAGCATCGTATTTCTGCCGCGCGAAGTTGACGTACAACGGACCGACCCGCAGCGCCAGATCCTGCACGCGCCCGGGTTCGGCGGCGAGCAGGCTGGGAATGCTTGCGCCCTTCAGGCGCTGGGCGTGGGAGTGCAGCGAGTCGAATCCGTTGTTCGTTGTCATGCGGCCTGGGTCGGGATCGTGTCGTTGGTGTGGGTGATCTGGTTCTTGCCATCAACGTACACCAGCTTCGGCTTGAAGCTGTCGGCTTCCTGCTCGGTCATGCTGGCGAACGCTGCGATGATGATGATGTCACCGACCTGCACGTGGCGCGCGGCGCCACCGTTGAGCGAGACAACGCCGCTGCCGGCTTCGGCGCGGATGGCGTAGGTCGAGAAGCGCGCACCGTTGGTCACGTCCCAGATGTGCACCTGCTCGAACTCGCGGATGCCGGTGGCAGCCAGCAGGTTGTCATCAATGGCGATCGAGCCTTCGTAGTTCAGCTCGGAATGGGTGACGGTGGCGCGGTGGATCTTGGTCTTGAGCAGGGACAGGTGCATGGGGGCGCTGCAACGGCAAAGGAAAGAGCGGATTCTAGCACCCGCTTGGCCATCGCCAGGGGGCGGCGGCAGGACGCTGAAGGCCGTTCAGGTGCCCTTGCCCGGCGGCGGCGCCGTGGCATGGACGGCACCGCCCTGCAGTGACAGCCTGAACACCGTATGGAAGGCCAGCCCGGAGGCCAGGCCCAGGCCCCCTGCAGCCAACACTGTCAGCCCATAGCTGATCACATCGAATGTATCCACATAGCGCAGGCGCTGCAGCAGCGGCCCATGGATCGCGCCCGGCCATTCATGGATGGCCATGGCCAGCGCGCCCAGGGCAGACCCTGCAAGCACGAAGCTGATCCGGCGCAGGGGCTGCCGAGATCGCGGGAGCAGCGCCATCGGCAGGAACACCGCGATGGCGATGCAGACGCCCAGTCCGAACATCAATCCACCGCCGGTGAGCGCGGGCATCGGCGTGCGCCTGAATTCAAGTGCGAACATCAGGCCGCCAAACAGTTGGGCCGGCAGCATGCCTGCCGCCAACACCGCCAGGATAGAGGCCTGGGCAAGACGGCCGGTATCAGTGCTGGGGGTTTTCATTTCAGGTCTCCCATCCGTGGGAAGTGGAAAGGCGCCCGTTGAGGGCGCCCCCCAAGCCGCATGCGGCTCAGAATTCCAGGTTGTCGATCAAGCGGGTGGTGCCCAGACGTGCGGCGATCAGCGCTACGCGGCCGCCGCCGTCGAAGGTCGGCTCGGTCAAATCGGGCGTGCGCAGCACCGCATAGTCGACCTGGAAACCGGCTGCCTGCAATGCCGCCGTGGCGTCGGCCTCGATGCGGTCACGTGCCAGCCCGGCTACATAGCCTTCGCGCATGCCCAGCAGGGTGCGGTGGATACTGGTCGCAACCGGGCGCTGTTCGGCGCTCAGATACTGGTTGCGCGAGCTCTTGGCCAGGCCATCCTCGTCGCGCACGATGTCCGCGCCGACGATCTGGATCGGGAACGACAGCTCGGCCACCATCTGCTTGATCACAGCCAGCTGCTGGTAGTCCTTTCGGCCGAACACGGCCACGTCCGGCTGCACCTGCAGGAACAGGCGCGCGACCACCGTGCACACGCCATCAAAGTGTCCCGGACGGCTGGCGCCTTCCAGCACTTCACTGACGCCGGGCGCGTGCATCTGCGTGGTCTTGTCCACGCCCAGCGGATACATCGCCTCGACGCTGGGCAGCCACACCGCATCGCAGCCGGCCTGCTCAAGCCCGGCCACATCGGCCTCGGGCGTACGCGGATAGCGACTGAAATCCTCGTTCGGCCCGAACTGGGTCGGGTTGACGAAGATGCTTGCCACCACCTTGTCGGCGTACTGGCGGGCCAGGGTCACCAGCGAATGATGGCCACCGTGAAGGTTGCCCATGGTCGGCACCAGCGCCACGCGCAGGCCCTCGCGCTTCCACTGGGCGATCTGCTCGCGCAATGCGCCGAGCTCGTTGAAGGTCTGGATCATTGGGCGTAAGCGTGCTGTTCGTCGGGGAAGCTGCCGTCGCGCACGGCGTCGGCATAGGCGCGGGTGGCACCCGCCACCGAACCGCCTTCGGCAAGGAAGTCCTTGACGAACTTGGGACGGCGATGGCCACTGTCCAGGCCAAGGAAATCGTGCAGCACCAGCACCTGGCCATCGCACTGCGGGCCGGCACCGATGCCGATGGTCGGGACTTCCACAGCGGCAGTGACGTCGGCGGCGACCGGGCTCGGCATGCACTCCAGCACCAGCAGGCTGGCACCCGCAGCAGCCACGGCCCTGGCATCTTCCACCAGCTGGCGTGCGGCATCGCCACGGCCCTGGATCTTGAAGCCACCCAGGCGCAGCACCGACTGCGGAGTCAGGCCCAGGTGCGAGCAGACCGGAATCTCACGCTCGACCAGGTAACGGATGATGTCGACCTTGAAGCCGGCACCTTCGATCTTGACCATCTCGGCACCGGCCTGCAGCAGCTGCAGCGATGCATCCAGCGCGCGCTCCGGGGTGGCATCGGCGCCGAACGGCAGATCGGCCACCAGCAGCGCGCGCTGCAGCACACGGGCCACGGCGCGGGTGTGGTAGACCATGTCGGCCACGGTCACCGGCAGGGTCGAATCATGGCCCTGCACGACCATGCCCAGCGAATCGCCGATCAGGATCAGGTCAACGCCATTTGCGTCGAAAGTGCGGGCGAAGCCAGCGTCGTAGGCGGTCAACATGACCAGCTTCTGGCCATTGCGCTTGGCCTCGGCCAGGGCGGGAACGGTCCAGGGCTTGCTGTCTGCGTGGGTGCTCATGTGCTGATAACCGGGGGAGATAACCCGGGCATTATCACCTTATCGGTGCGATCCCGCAGGCATCCACCCGCACCACTGCATCCCGCACGCGACCATGGCCGGGAATGGCCAGATCCGGCGCGATTTCGGCCAGCGGCACCAACACGAAGGCACGCTCGTGCAGGTAAGGGTGCGGCACCTGCAGACCGGGCTGGTCGAGCACCTGCGCGCCATACAGCAGCAGGTCCAGGTCCAGCGCGCGCGGGCCCCAGTGCACCGCCGGATCGCGCACGCGACCAAAGCGCTGCTCCAGCGCCAGCATCGCCTGCAGCAGCGTGTCGGCCGGCAACGTGGTGTCGACCGCAGCCACCGCGTTGACGAACGGCGGCTGGTCTTCATTGCCCCAGGCCGGCGTGGCGTACAGCCTCGAGGCCTGGCGCAGGCGGGTACCGGGCAGCCCGTCGAGGGCGGCAATCGCCGCCCCGACGGTGGCGGCCGCGTCGCCAAGGTTGGCGCCGAGGCCGATCCAGGCAAGGGTCATCGTTTACTCGCCAGCCGCACCGGCCGGGGCGCCCGGACGACGGCGGCGACGGCGGCGCTTGCGCGGTGCCCCGCTCTCGTCATCACCCTCTTCGCTGTGCATCACGTCCAGCGACGATTCCAGCTCGCGGCCGGACTGCGCCTGTGCCTCGCGCCAGAACTCGACATCGGCGGCGTGCTCGGCCGAGGCCACCTGGCGCAGGCTGAGGAAGTCGAACGCGGCCCGGAAGCGCGGGTGGGTGAGCGTACGGAACACGCGTTTGCGCTGGCGCGAGCCGAAGCGCGACTGCAGCAGCCAGATTTCCTGCATCGGCAGCGAGAAACGGCGCGGCAATGCGATGGTGCTCAGCTGCTGCACGGTCACCCGGTCGGCAGCACGACGCTGTGCTTCCTCCGGTGCCACGCCCTGCTTGAGCAGGGTCGCCTGCGCGCGGCAGAACGCCGGCCACAGCAGCAGCGCGAACAGGAACGCGGGCGAGACCGGCTCGTCGTTGGCCACGCGCGCATCGGTGTTGGCCAGGCCCTCGACCAGCATGCGGCGCAGCGCGCCGGTGCGGTTGGACTTCAGCGCCTTGGCGCTTTCAGGGAACAGCACGTCGAGCAGGCCGTAACGCTCCAGGCCTTCGAAGCTGGCCACGCCGTGCCCGGACAGGAACAGCTTCAGCACTTCCTCGAACAGGCGTGCCGGCGCGGCTTCGTTGAGCAGGCCGGCCAGATGGGGGATCGGCGCGGCGGTGCCCTCTTCGATCTGGAAGCCGAGCTTGGCCGCCAGGCGCACCGCGCGCAGCATGCGCACCGGGTCTTCCTGGTAGCGCTGCACCGGGTCGCCGATGAGCTTCATCAGGCGCGCCTGCACGTCTTCGAAGCCGCCGGTGTAGTCACGTACCGAGAAGTCCTCGATGGCGTAGTACAGGGCGTTGCAGGTGAAATCGCGGCGGATGGCGTCGTCTTCGATGGTGCCGTACACGTTGTCGCGCACGAGCATGCCGTTTTCCATCTCGCGGTCACCGCTGCCGTCATCGCTGTTGGCGCGGAAGGTGGCGACTTCGATGATCTCGCGGCCGAACACAACGTGGGCGAGGCGGAAGCGGCGGCCGATCAGGCGGCAGTTGCGGAACAGCTGCTTGACCTGTTCGGGCGTGGCGTCGGTGGCCACGTCGAAATCCTTGGGTTGGCCATTGACCAGCAGGTCGCGCACCGCGCCGCCGACAAGATAGGCGCCGAAGCCTGCATCGCGCAGGCGATAAAGCACGCGCAGGGCGTTCGGGCTGATGTCCTTGCGGGAGATCGTGTGCTGGTCGCGCGGGATGACGCGCAGGCTGAACGGTGATGTAGCAGAGGAAATGATGTTGGCGCTTCCGGTTGAAGTTTCGGGATTGCCCAATGGCATCGAGGTGCATATACTAGCGCTCCTGCCTCGGCAGCGACACAGTTACGCTCCCTTCGTCTAGTGGTTAGGACGTGGCCCTCTCAAGGCTAAAACAGGGGTTCGAGTCCCCTAGGGAGCGCCAGTCGCCGCAGCAGGAACCGAAAAAGCCCGCCTTGTGCGGGCTTTTCTGTTTTCCGGGATTGCAGTGATTGCGGTCGGGTTGGTCGCTTTGGCGCCTCCCTGCAATCGGCTCGAGCCGGTGGGGTCACCCAGGGCAGGACACGCCGTGAACCCATCCATGGGGGCTCGATGGCGCCATCCTTGGCGCCAACGGTCCTGCCCTGGGTGACCCCACCGACTCTGGACGGTTTCCCGCCAGCTGCGGCAACAACCGACCAGCGCTTCGCCGCATCCGCACGCACCATGAAACTGTCAGGAGGGGCAGGCCGCCCTCTCCAGGACCGTTGGCGCCATGGGCCTGAGGCATGCCTCGGGCGGGTTGGGCAGGACGCCCAACCCCGGTCTTGCCGTGTGCGCAGGACAGCGCACACGAGCTAGGCGCCATCGAGCACCATGGATGGGCTCTTGCGTGTCCTGGAGAGGGCGGCCTGCCCCCTCACACTCTGGACAAGCAGGCGCCAACGGAACGCAACCGAAGCCAGTCGCCGTCAGCCTTCCATCTGCTCCAGCTCCTTGCCCTTGGTCTCGCGTACGTAGCGGACCACGAAGAAGATCGAGAGGATGGCGGCAACCGTATAGATGCCATAGGCACCGGCCAGGCCGATGCCGGCCAGCAGCATCGGGAAGGTCACGGTGATCGCGAAATTCGATGTCCACTGCGCCGCACCGGCAACGGCCAACGCCGGGCCGCGGATCTGGTTGGGGAACATCTCGCCCAGCATCACCCACATCACCGGGCCCCAGGACATGTTGAAGAACACCACGTAGACATTGGCCGCGACCAGCGCCAGTCGACCCATACCGTCGGACAACTGCAGTCGACCGTCGGCCAGGCTGCCACTGGCGAAGGCGACCACCATCAGCACCAGCGCCACCGACATGCCGACCGAGCCGATCCACAGCAACGGCTTGCGCCCGATGCGGTCGATCAACAACACCGTCAGCAGGCAGGCGCCGATGCTCAGCGCGCCGGACAGCACGTTGATCAGCAGTGCGTCGCTTTCCGAGAAGCCCACCGCCTGCCACAGCACCGCGCCGTAATAGAACACCACATTGATGCCGACCAGCTGCTGGAACATGGCCAGGCCGATGCCCAGCCAGAGGATCGGGCGCAGCCTGCCGGTGGCCTTGTTGCGCAGGTCGCCGAAGCGCGGCTTGTGCTGGTCCTGGGCCAGACTGGCTTCGATCTCGGCCTGCTTGGCCGCCGCTGAGGCCTCGCCGTACAGCCGCGAGAGTACCGCCCTCGCCTGCTGCTGACGCCCCTTCAGGACCAGGAAGCGCGGGCTTTCCGGAATCACCAGCAACAACAGCAGGAACAGCCCCGACGGCAGTGCCTGCATCCAGAACATCCAGCGCCAGGCCTCATGGCCCAGCCATAGCGGCTCGGTCGACGCTCCGGCGGCACGGGCCAGCAGGTAATTGCTGAGGAAAGCTGCGAAAAGGCCGCAGATGATCGCCATCTGCTGCACCGTGGCCAAGCGCCCGCGATAGCGCGCCGAGGCCACTTCGGCGATGTAGGCCGGCGACATCACGCTGGCCGCGCCCACCGCGAAACCGCCGAGCACGCGTGCGGCAATGAACAGCCAGGAGGCGTGAGCGGCACCGGCACCCAGCGCCGAGACCAGGAACATCAGCGCCGAGGCGATCAGCACGCCACGACGGCCCAGGCGATCTCCCAGCCAACCGGCCAGGAAGGCACCGATCGCGCAGCCCAGCAGCATCGAGGCGACTTCGAAACCGAGCGCCGCCTCACTGGAGTTGAAGGCTTGGCGAAGGCCATCGACCGTGCCATTGATGACACCACTGTCGAAGCCGAACAGGAACCCACCCAGGGTGGCCACGCAGCTGATCAGGACGATGAATGCAGTGTTCTCACCGCCATGGGAGGCGATGTCGGGTTGGGCTGGGGACATGGACGATCCTGCTGGGAAGGGGTCCGGCCATCCGACGCAGCCGGCTGACCCGCAGCGTCGCACAGGCCTCACCCCGCCGCCAATGACCGCCACGGTCGCGCCTGCCAGACGCCCGATTTCCGTCCCGCGCCGACACCGGGGGCCAACCTGTTCTAGAATTGGCGGGTTCAGGAATCGATCCACCCCCAGCCCATGCCCTTTGTCGTCACCGAAAACTGCATCAAGTGCAAACACACCGATTGCGTGGAAGTGTGCCCCGTGGATTGCTTCCACGAAGGCCCGAACTTCCTGGTGATCGACCCGGATGAGTGCATCGACTGCACCCTCTGCGAACCGGAGTGCCCGGTCAACGCGATCTTCCCGGAGGACGATGTTCCTGCCGGCCAGGAAAGCTTCGTCGCCCTCAACGCCGAGCTGGCGAAGGAGTGGCCGGTGCTGACCGTGCGCAAGGACCCACCCGCCGACGCCGGCGAATGGGACGGCAAGCCGGACAAGCTGAAGCTGCTGGAGCGCTGAGAAGCGCCCGCGGCGGTAACGAAAAGGGCGCCCACGGGCGCCCTTTTCTGTTTTCCGGTAAACGCCAACCGCAAGATCCAGTATGCCAACCGCAAGATCCGGTATGCCAACCTTGCGATCCGGTAGGTGCCAACCTTGGTTGGCACAGAAGCGCCGACCAAGATCGGCCTCTACCCGGGCAGGTGCGGACCTGGGCCGCACCCACCCGACCGGCCCTTACTGGGCCAGCTTCGCCTTCAGCGCGGCGATCAGCTTCACCGGCGCTTCGGCGGTGGCCGGCAGGCCACGCGGGTCGACCGCGGAGATGTAGGCGCCAGCATCGACGGCGACCACGCGGACCAGGAAGTTGCTGCCTTCGTAGGCCACGTCGTACGAGCCCAGCAGCTGCGCGCGGCTGGCGATGGTCACGCCTTCCACGCCTTCCAGCGCGGTACCAACCTTGGCGAAAGCTTCATCTTTGCCACCGGCGATGGTGAAACCGGTGTTGCCCACGGCCGGGGCCGCGGCCACCGGGGCTGCCGGCTTGGTCGCCGACGCCAGCGTCGGCACCTTGTTGTCACCCGTGGTGGTCGGCAGGTTCAGGTCCGGCGGCACTTCCAGCGGACGCATTTCCGGGGCCAGAGCGTAGTCGCCCTTGACACCACGCTTGAAGCAGCCGGTGGTGCCGGCGGCAACGGCCACCGCAAGCAGGGCGTAGGACAGCACGCGGACGGTGGATACGGATTGACGCATGTGAATCTCCTGGGTCAGACCAAGACGGAAGGTCAGTGGCTGGAAAGGGCTTCGAGGGCGGCGATGTCGCCGGCAAGGTGATCGGCCGCCGGATGATGCGGCGCCGACAGTGGCAGCAGAGGCAGGCGCAGATCGTGGCCGATGCCGATACGGCGCAGCAGCGCCTTGACCGGGATCGGGTTCGGTTCAACGCCGCAGAATTCATGGAACGGCTGCAGGCGCGCATCCCAGGACTCGGTGGCCTCGTGATCGTGGGCGGCGGCCAGTTCGCACATGCGGCGGTAGGCACCTGGCAGCACGTTGGAGCCGACCGAGATCAGGCCGTCGATACCGGCCCGGATCGAACGCGCGGCCGTACCGTCGTCGCCGCTGAGCACGGCGAACTGCGGGCTGCGCAGGGCGAGCAGCGCCTGCACCCGGCCGGTGTCGCCCACCGCCTCCTTGATGCCGACGATGTTGGGGTGGCTGGCCAGTTCGGCCACGGTGTCCGGCTGCATGTCGCAACCAGTACGGCCTGGCACGTTGTACAGCACGACCGGCAACCCGCCCTGGTCGGCGACCGCGCAGTAGTGGGCGATCAGGCCGGCCTGGGTCGGCCGCACGTACGGCGGGGTGACCACCAGCGCATGGCTGGCGCCGAGCGTGGCGGCACGGCGGGTCTGTTCAATGGTTTTGGCGGTACCGGACAGGCCGGTGCCGGCCATGACCGGGATGCGGCCGCCGATGCGCTCGACCGCGCTGGCCAGCAGCAGGTCGTACTCGGCATCGGTGAGGGTTGCCGCTTCGCCGGTCGAGCCGGCAACGACAACGCCATGGACGCCACCTTCCAGTTGCAGGTGCAGCAGGCGCTGCCAACCGTCGGGATCGAGGGCGCCGTCGGCCCGGAACGGGGTCGCCAGCGCGGTGATGAGGCCGGAAAGGGACAAGGACGTGCTGCTCTTGGCTGGGAAGGGAAAACGCCCGCCACGAAAGGCCGGGGGTGACCTGAATGTTACTTGCGGCGCGAAAGCACGGGCAAGTATGCTGGACACCGGTGGATCCCCGCCTCTGGCGGGCATTCAGACTAACGCATGCATTACCCGGAATCGCCTTGACCGACACCACCCCGCGCCCCGCGCCGAGCGAAAACCACCTCCTGATCAACGCCTACACGACGCATCCGGAGTCCCCCCTGCTGTCCGTCACCCGCCGCATCGCCGACAGCGGCTGCAATCTGGTGGACGCACGCCTGGCCACGGTCGGCCGCGATGTGTCGGTCACCGCCCTGGCCACCGGCTCGTGGGACTCGGTGGCCAAGCTGGAGGCGATGCTGACCCGGCTGGAGCGCGAGGAAGGCCTGAAGCTGGTCTGGTACCGCACCGCCGCCAAGCAGGCGCAGTCCAACCTGCTGCCGTACATCGTCGAGGTGATCGCCGCCGACAAGCCGGGCATCCTGTTCCAGCTGGCCGATTTCTTCGACCGCCAGGGCATCACCATCGAGAACCTGCAGAGCACGCGCTACCGCGCCATGCAGACCGGTGCGGAGATGTTCAGCGCGCAGGTCACCATCGGCGTGCCGGCCAACATGCACATCGCCGCGCTGCGCGACGACTTCCTTGAATTCTGCGACCACCTGAACCTGGACGCGATCATGGACCCGATGAAATTCTGATTCTTCGCGCGCCTCTCACGGGCGCGTGGCGTTTCATGCAATTGTCGTAGAAAGAACCCAGGCTCGACAGAAGGACCTCATGAACAACGGCGATACCCTGGACAGCACCACCCTCTCCCTGCCGCTGGCACTGTCCGGTGGCGAACAGGCCACTCTCGGCGACTACGCCGGCCACTGGCTGGTGCTGTACTTCTATCCCAAGGACAGCACCCCCGGCTGCACCACCGAAGGCATCGACTTCAACGCGCTGCTGCCGAAGTTCAAGAAGGCAGGCGCGGTGGTACTCGGTGTCTCGCGCGACTCGGTGAAGTCGCACGACAACTTCTGTGCCAAGCAGGGCTTCAACTTCCCGCTGGTCAGCGATGGCGACGAAGCGCTGTGCAGCGCCTTCGACGTGATCAAGATGAAGAACATGTACGGCAAGCAGGTACGTGGCATCGAACGCAGCACCTTCCTGATTTCCCCCGACAGCCGCATCGTGCAGTCCTGGCGCAAGGTCAAGGTTGCCGGCCATGCCGATGCCGTTCTCGCCGAACTGAAGGCCTCCCAGTCCAAGTGAGTCCCACTGCCTACTGTGTCTGCCATCACCCTGCCCCGCAGCAGGCCGTGGTGGTTTTTCCCTGTCCGTAACCAGGAATCGACGATGACCCGAGGCAAGCGCATCTACGTGCTGGATACCAACGTGCTGATGCACGATCCCACCGCGCTGTTCAAATTCGAGGAGCACGACGTCTACCTGCCCATGCAGGTGATCGAGGAGCTGGACAACGGCAAGAAGGGCACCTCCGAGGCGAGCCGCAACGCCCGCCAGGTGAGCCGCTTCCTCAATGAGCTGGTGCAGGAATCCGGCCTGGACAACCTGGCCGACGGCATTCCGCTGCAGCGCCCCAATGGCCTGCAGCTGCGCGGCAAGCAGAGCGCCGGCAAGCTGCGCTTCCAGACCAGCCATTTCGACGCGGGCAAGAGCTTTGGCAAGGTCATTCCCGACAATGCCATCCTCGGCGCGATCCTGGCGCTGAAGGAAGAAACCCCGGACCTGCCGGTGGTGTTCGTTTCCAAGGACATCAACCTGCGGATCAAGGCCGCCATCGCCGGCATCGTGTCCGAGGACTACGAGAACGACCGCGCGCTGGACGATTTCAGCCTGCTCTACACCGGCGCCACCGAGCTGCCGGAAGACTTCTGGAAGCGCCACGGCGACGACCTGCGCAGCTGGAGCGACAAGGGCCGCACGCATTACGAAATCCTCGCGCAGGACGGCGAGGAGTGGTACCCGAACCAGTACGTCTACCTGCCGGGCGAAGACGAAGTCGAGCTACGCGTCAGCCGCGTGGTCGGCGACGGCAAGGTGGTGCTGTCGCTGGTGGATGATTTCCGCCACGGCAGCCACGCCGTGTGGGGCATCAGCGCCCGCAACCGCGAGCAGAACTTCGCGCTCAATGCACTGATGGACCCGGAGATCGACTTCGTCACGCTGCTGGGCACCGCCGGCACCGGCAAGACCCTGCTGGCGCTGGCTGCCGGCCTGGCGCAGACGATGGACCAGCAACGCTACCGCGAGATCATCATGACCCGCGCCACGGTCAGCGTCGGCGAGGACATCGGCTTCCTGCCCGGCACCGAGGAAGAGAAGATGACGCCGTGGATGGGCGCGCTGACCGACAACCTGGAAGTGCTCACGCACAATCAGGAAGGCGGCACCTGGGGCCGCCAGGCCACCAACGACCTGCTGGCCAGCCGCATCAAGATCCGCTCGATGAACTTCATGCGCGGCCGCACCTTCCTGTCACGCTACCTGATCCTGGACGAGGCGCAGAACCTCACCCCCAAGCAGATGAAGACGCTGATCACCCGTGCTGGCCCCGGCACCAAGATCGTCTGCCTGGGCAACGTGGAGCAGATCGACACGCCCTACCTGACCGAGACCACCTCGGGCCTGACCTACGCGGTGGATCGCTTCAAGAACTGGCCGCACAGCGCGCACATCACCCTGCGCCGTGGCGAGCGCTCGCGCCTGGCCGATTACGCTTCGGAGGTGTTGTGAAACGCCGCACCCGCCTGCTGCTGCCCACGGCTGCGATCACCCTCGCAGCCGTGCTCGGCGCCTGCACCACCACGCGCGGCCCGGCCAGCGTGCCGACCGCCGAGCGCACCGGCCAGTCCTGGGTGGTCACCCGCCCGATCATCGCCGCACAGGTGCTCGACACCTGCTCGCGCGCCAGCCCCGGCCGCGAGGCCGGGCGGGTCAGCGGCTACTGGGCGCCCAGCCGGCAGCAGATCGACCAGCTGGAAGCGCAGCTGTCGTCGCTGGAGGCCCAGGTGCCGAAGGTGCTGGACTTCGACCGCCAGTACGTCGGCATCGAAAGCGCCGGCAAGCGGCTGATCTACATCAACGCCTTCCACCTGCCCGACGACAGCGGCATCAATCCGGCCCGTGAAGCGATCCGCGTCTGCGATGGCGGCGCGCAGTTCTGGGGCGCAGTGTTCGACCCGGCCAGCAACACCTTCAGCGAGCTGCAGTTCAACGGCGGCCTCGGCGGGCCCTGAGGGCCCCGCCGATGGGAATACGCCTGCCCACCTGGGTCTGGATCGGCGCGGTCGCGCTCTCGTGCGTGGCCGGCATGGTCAACGTGGTTGGTTTCCTTGGTTTCGAGCACCAGGCGGTCAGCCACATGACCGGCAGCACCAGCCAGCTCGGCATGGCACTGGCACAGGGTGACTGGCGCGCGGTCGGCCACCTGTGGGGACTGCTGATCGCGTTCTCGCTGGGCGCGATGCTCAGCGGCCTGCTGATCCAGGACAGCACCCTGCAGCTGGGCCGGCGCTACGGCGTGGCGCTGGCACTGGAATCGGCGCTGCTGCTGGTCGCCATTCCACTGTTCGAACAACACCAGATCTGGGGCGCGCTGGCCGCCGCCATGGCCTGCGGCCTGCAGAACGCGATGGCCACCACCTTCAGTGGCGCGGTGGTGCGCACCACCCACCTCAGCGGCATGTTCACCGACCTCGGCATCGGCCTGGGCCACCTGCTGCGCGGGTTGCCGCTGCAGGTACGACGGCTGACCCTCAGCGGCCTGATCATCAGCGGCTTCCTCGCCGGCGGCATCATCGGCGCCTGGTTGTTCATGCGCTGGCAGTACGACGCCCTGCTCGCCCCCGCCCTGCTGACCGGCCTGACCGGGCTGGGTTATGTGCTGTACCAGCAGTGGGCGCGTTGGCGGCATTGATTCAAGGACATCCACGCATGGCGTGGATCTACCTTCCCCTCCGGGACCACGGCACAATCAACTGATGAGCCCGACCACTCCCGTTTCCGCCCTCACCATCGCCGGCTCCGACTCCGGCGGTGGCGCCGGCATCCAGGCCGACCTGAAGGCCTTCGCCGCGCACCGTGTGCACGGCCTCTCGGCGATTGCTGCACTGACCGCGCAGAACACCCGCGGCGTCATCGCCGTGCACGTGCCCCCCATCGAATTCCTGCGCGCGCAGCTGGATGCCTGCTTCGACGACTTCGACATCCATGCGGTGAAACTCGGCATGCTGGCCAACGCCGAAGTGATCCATGCCGTCGCCGATGCACTGGAAAAGCATCGCCCGCTGCACGTGGTACTGGACCCGGTGATGGTCGCCACCAGTGGGGCACGCCTGCTGGAAAACAGTGCATTGCAGGCCATGCGTGAGCGGCTGATCCCGCTGGCGACGCTGGTTACGCCCAACACGCCGGAAGCGGAGCTGCTGGTCGGACGGAAGATCGGCAACGCCGATGACGCCGAACGGGCGGCCTCCGCCCTGCTTGAACTGGGTGCCGGTGCAGTGCTGCTGAAAGGTGGCCACCTGCATGAAGGCAACCGCGTGATCGACCGCTACTTCGACGGCGTGAGCAGCGAAGAATTCATCCACGCCCGCCTGCCGCTGGACGCACATGGCACCGGCTGCACGCTGGCCTCGGCCATCGCCGCGCAGTTGTGCAACGGCCTGAGCCTGGCCAATGCCTGCGAAGCCGGTATCGACTACGTTGCACGCGGCCTGCAGCAGGGCTATGCCCCCGGCCGCAGCGAGGTGCTGGTGCTGGATCACTTCGGCGCGGCACCACACGCATGAGCCTCACACCGGACGTCCTTGCCGTGCAGTGCGCTGATGGCCATCGCTACGAAGTGATCGCCTGCGTGCCTGCGCAGCCCATCGCGCGCCTGCTGTGGTTGCCTGCGCTGGGCGTGGCCGCACGTCACTACCTGCCACTGGCGTTGGCGCTGGCGGCGAAGGGCGTGGCGGTCTACCTGCATGAGTGGCGAGGCAATGGCAGCAGTTCGCTGCGTCCGTCACGCACGCAGGATTGGGGCTATCGCGAGGTACTCGAACAGGATCTGCCGACCAGCCAGGCGGTACTGGCCGCAGCGGACGACGACGCCGGTGCCCTGCCCTGGGTCATCGGTGGACACAGCCTCGGTGGGCAGCTGGCCTGTGTGCACGCCGGCCGCAACCCGCACGACTTCAACCGGCTGTGGCTGGCTGCCAGTGGCTCACCGTTCTGGCGCGGGTTCCCGCCACCGCGTGGCTGGCTGCTGCCATTGGTCTACCGCTTCCTGCCGTGGATCGCGCAGCGCCAGGGCGTGCTGCATGGCCGTCGCCTCGGCTTTGGTGGCACCGAAGCGCGTGGACTGATTGCCGACTGGGCACGCGTGGGCCTGAACAACCACTACGCCGCGGCCGGCATGGATGAAAACCTCGACGCGCAGATGGCACGCGTGCATGGCAGCGCACAGGCGGTGCTGATGGAGCACGACTGGTTGGCACCCACCGGATCGATGCAGACGCTGCTGGCGAAGCTGCCGAATGTGGACGCGCAGGTGCGCGTGCTGTCCGCGCAGGAACTGGGCACCCGCGCCGATCATTTCGCGTGGCTGAAGGCCCCTGATGCCGTGGCTGACAGCTTTTTCATTCAGTTGGATGAAAATTTTCACAAAACTGTTGACGGTACGCGCCGACATCCGCATAATTCCGCTCCTGTCGCAGGGCGCCCGTAGCTCAGTTGGATAGAGTACCTGGCTACGAACCAGGCGGTCGGGAGTTCGAATCTCTCCGGGCGCACCATTACACCGAAACAGCAGGCCTCGGCCTGCTGTTTTTTTATGTGTGTTTTTCGGCAGGGCTGCGCCCTGCATCTGCAGAGGCTTCAAGCCAAAGCAACGGCAACGGCAAAAGCAAAAGCTGGCATTCCGTGGCTTGGCGGGGCGGTGTCGGAGTGCGGGGACGCCGCAAGTACGTCCATGTAGGCTTGGCAGCCGCATCCATGC
>NZ_JAWJTI010000032.1:0-47390 GCF_032911525.1 Stenotrophomonas veracruzanensis | reverse complement strand
ATTCGAACCTTGGACCTATTGATTAAGAGTCAACTGCTCTACCAACTGAGCTAACAGCCCGAAATCGGGGCGCGAATTATGACCCGATCCGCTCGGAGGGTGCAAGCACTTTTTTCAACGTCGTTGAAACCAGTACCGCGATCCCGCTGCCACTGCAGACCCACGCCAGGCGGGATTTCTGCAGTCGGTGATCCAATGAAACCAAAGGGTCACACTTATAAGAAAAAAGCCACCTGGCGTACCAGGTGGCTTCTGTCTTGGTGGGCCGTCAAGGATTCGAACCTTGGACCTATTGATTAAGAGTCAACTGCTCTACCAACTGAGCTAACGGCCCGTGAAACTCAGACGCACATTGTAGCGTGCTTTCTGTTTATTGCAATACCGTTTCGGCTGCGCCGATGCGGTTGAATCAGTGGGGTGGCTGAGGGGATTCGAACCCCCGACCACCGGAATCACAATCCGGTACTCTAACCAACTGAGCTACAGCCACCACTGAAACTTTCGCTCCACCGCCAAGACCACCGGCACTGGAACTTCAAACCTTTGCCTGGGGGACTGTCACCGAAGTTCCGGTCCGCCGAAGCGAGTCCGATATTCTGGTGGAGTCTTTACCCTTTTGCAAGCACTTCTTCACATCCGCCGATGCGATCCCGGTGCTCGCCGATGGCGCGCCCGACAGGAATCGAACCTGTAACCGCCGGCTTAGAAGGCCGGTGCTCTATCCAGTTGAGCTACGGGCGCCCGAACCGGAACGGCGTCCAATCCGACGTGATGTGGGATTGGTCGGGGTAGAGGGATTCGAACCCCCGACATCCTGCTCCCAAAGCAGGCGCGCTACCAGACTGCGCTATACCCCGGTCTTGCAATCCCCTCGAGCCAGGCCCGGGGAGCTGGTCATTGTGGCCAAGCGCATCATGAACTGTCAACGCGGGCGACTCGCACCCAGCGCCTGACACGGCACCACGCGCAACCATCGGCTATGCTCCCGGTCATCGGCCGGATGGCCGTCCAGCCCCTTATTCGCACGGAGAACACGCATGCGCAGCGGCAACCCGGCTCTTTCCGAGTCGACCTTCCTCGACCTCGCCAGCGGCTCGGTGGTGACCAGCCCCGACCAGGCAATGACCCTCAACGGCACGGTCAACAAGACCGGTTTCCTGCTGTTGTTGACCGTGCTGACGGCCGCGTTCGCCTGGAACCAGACCATCGACGACTACGGCCAGGTCATGGCCGGGGCCAAGCTGTATGCCATGGGCGGCGCCATCGGCGGCCTGGTGCTGGCGCTGATCACCGTCTTCAAGAAGGAATGGTCGCCGGTCACCGCGCCGATGTACGCGCTGGTGGAAGGTCTGTTCCTCGGCGCCATCTCGGCCGTGTTCAACGCCAAGTTCCCGGGCATCGTGTTCCAGGCCGTCCTGCTGACCTTCGGCACCCTGTTCGCGCTGCTGTTCGCGTACCGCAGTGGCCTGATCAAGGCCACCGAGAACTTCAAGCTGGGCGTGATCGCGGCCACCGGCGGCATCGCCCTGCTCTACCTGGCGTCGTTCGTGCTGGGCTTCTTCAACATCAACGTGCCGGTGATCCATGACTCCGGCTGGCTGGGCATCGCCTTCAGCCTGTTCGTGGTGGTCGTGGCCGCGCTGAATCTGGTGCTGGACTTCGACTTCATCGAGACCGGTGTCGCCCAGCGAGCACCGAAGTACATGGAGTGGTATGGCGCATTCGGCCTGATGGTGACCCTGGTCTGGCTGTACGTGGAGTTCCTGCGCCTGCTGTCAAAGATCCAGCAGCGCTGAGTCGCAACATGCCATAGACGACAAAGGGCGCCTCACGTGGCGCCCTTTGTCGTTCCTCCCTCAGCGCGCCAGCAGCACCGGCAGCGACGAGGCGAGCAACGCGATGCCGGATGCGGTCAGCAGGCTCAGTACAACCTGCCGGAAGCGCGCCTCGCTGATACCGATATAAACCCGCGCGCCCAGCAGGGTCGGCACCAGCATGGCCGGTGCCACGATGGCGAAGTACGGCAACATCTGCCGACTCACCAGGCCGCTGCCGACATAGGTGGCCATGGTCACCGCCAGCATCGCCAGATTGAAGTTCTGGATGACCGCGCGCTGCTCGTCCTTGCCGAAGCCGCGCAGCGTGCTCCACAACGTCGGCACCGGCCCGGCGAAGCCACCGATGCCACTGAGCACGCCACCGGCCATACCGGCAATGGCGTCACCCACGCGCCCTCCGATGGTGATCGGCGGCAACGAGCGTGCCATCAGCATCACCGGGCACCACAGCGCCAGGAAGCCGCCCAGCAGCGCCTTGAACCAGTCCATGTCCAGCTGCGGCAACACCATCACGCCCAGCGGAATGCCGGCCAGCCCGCCCAGCACGAACGGCAGCAGCAGGCGCAGGTTGAATCCGCGGCGCACGGTGACCACCGCGACCAGCTGCCCGACCAGCGCACCAAACACCGACAACGTCGCCGCCAGCCGTGGCTCCAGTCCCCACGCCCAGAACGACATCGCCACCATGCCAAAGGCGAAGCCGGACAGGCCCTGCACGAATCCGGCGACGATCGCGCCCAGCGCGACCAGCAGATACACCGACTCCATCACCACCTCGGTTGCTGTCGCGCGACTACCCTGCCGCGCCCACCTGCGCAGCGTAGTGCGCCGCGAGGTGCTCGACCAGCGCACGCACCTTCGGCGCCAGCGCCCGCGCATGCGGATACAGCGCGAAGTAACGCCGCTGTCCTGCGTGCCAGGCGGGCAGCACACGGATCAGGCGGCCGGCGCGCAGGTCCTCCTGCACGGTCAGCGCAGTGAACAGGCTGATGCCCATCCCGGCCAGCGCGGCGGCGTACAGCGCCGGCGTGGCGTCCACGCGCAGGCGCTGCCCCGCCTCGATGCTTGCGGTGGCACCGCGCGGCCCTTGCAGCTGCCAGGGTGACATCGCCGCGGTAGGACTGAACCCCAGCAGCGTGTGCTGCGCGAGGTCCGACGCCTGCCGGGGCAGACCGTGCTGTGCCAGATACGCCGGTGCAGCGACCAGGATGCGCGGGCAGCTGGCCAGCTCGCGTGCGACCAGCTGGCTGTCCGGCAACGAGGCCGCGATGCGCAGGGCCAGGTCGAAGCCACCACCGACGACATCGACCAGTTGATCATCGGCCGACAGGTCAAGCGCGACCTGCGGGTAGCGCTGCAGGAACGACGGCAGCCAATGCGACAACTCCTGGCTGGCCACGACCTGCGGCACGCTGATGCGTACGATGCCACTGGGCTGCGCCTGCCCGGCACGCACGCGATCATCTGCTTCCTGCAGGCGATCCAGCAGCGCTGCCGCCTCGCGGTAGTAATCGCGACCGGCTTCGGTCAGTGACAGCCGGCGGCTGTTGCGATCGAGCAACCGCACCTGCAGATGCTCTTCCAGCTGCCGCAGCTGCCGTGACATCGCCGAGTGGGTGGTACCCAGGCGCTCGGCAGCCGCAGTGAAGCTGCCTGCGTCGACGATGGCGCGCAGCGCACGCAGGGCGGCGAAGTGATCCATCGGCAAGTGGCTCCACGTGGCGGGGCCCACGGCATGCGGGCCTCACCAGCTTATCAAGCGCCGTCGCTGGCCTTGCGCACCGGCAGCGCCAGGATCGCGTCGGTGCTCATGACATCACCGAAGGCGTCTTCGATCTGCGCCAGCGAGGCGTCATGCAGCGCGCGATGAACGATGCGCTGGCCACCGGCCAGGTCAAGGTCGCGGCTGGCGCTGGCATCGGACGATACGATCACCCGGTAACCGCGCGGAGCCGCCGCCGCGTCGCGCGCAGCACCGACCACACAGGCATGGGTCTGCAGGCCGGTGACGATCAGCGTGTCGATACCGGCATCCTTCAGCACCGTGTCGAGCACCGCGGCCGAGTTCCCAGCGAACACACTCACGTTGTCCTTCTGCACGACTGTCTCACCCTTGCGCGGCTGCAGGTCGCGATGGAAGGCGGCATTGACGCTGCCCTGCGCGAACAGCGGTGCGCCGGCCGGCAACACGTGCTGCACATGGATCACGCGGATGCCGTGGGCATCGGCGAACTCGACCACCCGCTTGGCTTGGCGCAGTGCGGCCACGCCATCGGGAATGACCATGCGGCCACCGGCAAAGCCCGGTGCGGCCTTGGCATCGAAGTACTCGTTCTGGAAGTCGATCACCAGCACGGCGGTCTTCGCCGCATCCAGCGAGGCCGCGACCGGCGCGCCCGCCATATGGCGGATGGTGGGATGGGCCGGCTCGGCAGCAGCGACCGACGCAGTGGTGGCCATGCCGATCAGGCCGGCCAGGCCGAAGGTGGTGAGATTCATGATGTGCTCCTGTGCGGTGGAAAGTGGCCACAGGATGCGGAGCAGTTGGCGCACGAACCAGCCATGTAGCAGCACATGATCTGTGCGAATTCTGCACAGACCGCTCCTGTAGAGTCGAGCATGGCTCGACGCTACTGGGTCAGCTTTGCCCCATTGAGCCGTACGATCATCGCGTACTCGCGCCCGAGCACGACTTCGGCGGTATTGCTACCGGCGCGCACGGCATGCTGCAGGCCGGCCGGATACTTCACCGGAACGCCAGCCAAGGTCTGGACATGGCGGGCAGGCGCATTGACGCTCCTGATAACGAATTCCGCGCAGGCCCCTTCCAGCAGGAGAACCGGCGCCCCTGCCGGAAACTCGATCAACTGCAGTACGCGCTCCTCGGACCGCCGCATGCTGCGAACGGGTACCCCCTCCCTGCGCAGGCGGCGCAGCGCGCGCTGCGAACGGGACCATGGCCAGTAGAAGACGAAGTAGATGGCTACGCCCAGAACGTAAACGGCAGCAGCCACCAGGATCCACACAGCCGTCTCAGGCATCCATAAAACCCTCTCGGTGAAAAACGCGCAGCTCAAAACGCAGACGGGCCGTACAAGGACGGCCCGTCTTCAACGCTTGCAGGCCCGGACTGGACATCGCCTGAGACGATCTCCAGCCGGAACGCCGGCCGCTTACAGGCGGCTGGCGATGGCCTGGGCAAAGCTCATGGTGGTGCCGGTACCGCCCAGGTCGCCGGTCAGCGAATCCTTGGCTTCCATGGTCGCCACGATGGCCTTGCGCAGGCGCTCGGCGTTTTCCGGCTGGCCGACATGGTCCAGCATCTGCGCGGCGGCCAGCAGCAGCGCGCACGGATTGGCCTTGCCCTGGCCAGCGATGTCCGGCGCGGTGCCGTGCACGGCTTCGAAGATCGCCGCGTCCTTGCCGATGTTGGCACCCGGGGCCAGGCCCAGGCCGCCGACGAGGCCGGCGCACAGGTCGGAGATGATGTCGCCGAAGAGGTTGGTGGTGACGATCACGTCGAACTGTTCCGGACGCATCACCAGCTGCATGCAGCAGTTGTCGACGATCATTTCCTGGAATTCGATGTCCGGGTACTGCGCGGCCACTTCACGGGCGACGTTCAGGAACAGGCCCGAGGTCGACTTGATGATGTTGGCCTTGTGCACGGCGGTGACCTTCTTGCGGCCGGTGCTCTTGGCCAGCTCGAAGGCGTAGCGCACGATGCGCTCGGAGCCCTTGCGGGTGATGCGGGTGCCGGAGAAGGCGGTCTCGCCGTCGGCCGACACTTCCTGGCCCTCGGCCAGGTACGCACCTTCGGTGTTCTCACGAACGGTGATCAGGTCGACGTTGTCGAAACGCGACTTGGTGTTCGGGAAGGTGTGGGCCGGACGCACGTTGGCGTACAGGTCGAAGTGGCGGCGCAGGCTGACGTTGATCGAGGTGAAGCCACCACCGACCGGCGTGGTCAGCGGGCTCTTCAGCGCAACCTTGTTGCGCGCGATCGATTCCAGGGTCACCGCCGGCATCAGGTCGCCGTGCTTTTCCAGGGCCACCAGGCCGGCGTCGGCGTCTTCGTACTCCAGGCCAGTCTTGAGCTGGTCGAGCACGAACAGGGTGGCGTCCATGATTTCCGGGCCAATGCCGTCGCCGCGGATGACCGTAATTTTCTGCGTCATTGATCGATGTTCCGAACAGGGGGAAAAACGCCGTCCGGACGTGCCCGGAAACGCCGGCGCAAAGGAAGTTTCACCGGCAATTATGCCTTAGCCGGGGGCGGCTGCCCAAGTAGACGATGGTCCCGGCCCCGGCCAAGACATAATTGCCCGCGCATTTCTCCTCTACCCCCGCCTGTCGGCGCGCCCCTTCAACAAGAAGGGGCTCCTGGGCTGTTGGATCACGGGGAAGGCCCCCCCAGGTCGGGTAATGCCAGGAAGGCAAGCAAGGGCCCGCTTCCCGGCTCAGGCAGAATTGCCCGCGCATCCCACCTTATCCCCGCGCCTGTCGGCGCGCCCCCTTGAGCAAACCGCTCTGCGGTTTTGCCCGCGCATACCGCCTTAACCCTGCGCCTGTCGGCGCGCCCCCTTGAACAACAAGGGGGCTCCTGGACTGTTGGATTGCGGGGAAGTCCCCCTTGCAGGTCCGGTAGTGGGGGGGGGGGGGGCCGGCAACCCCGGCCATGCCGGGTTCAGGCGATGCCGGCCAGCGGCCGGCACTACCCTCAGTGCTCGTGCGCTGCCGGGGCGGCGGCGCCACCTTCAAGCTGGTCGAGGAAGTCGACCGCGCGGCGCAGGTGCGGGATCACAATCGAGCCGCCGACCACCAGGCCGACCGAGAAGGTCTCGAAGAATTCCTCGCGAGTGACCCCGGCGTCCTTGCATTGGGCCACGTGGTAGCTGATGCAGTCGTCGCAGCGCAGCACCATCGAGGCCACCAGGCCCAGCAGTTCCTTGGTCTTCACGTCCAGCGCGCCGGCCTGGTAGGTCTGGGTATCCAGCGCGAAGAAGCGGCGCACCACCTGGTTCGGCTCGCCCAGGATGCGCTCGTTCATGCGCTTGCGGAAATCGGTGAACTCGGCAATGCGATCCTTGCTGCCGTCGTCGGCCGCGCTCATGCCTGGCCCTGCCCGGCCAGCAGCGGCTCGAGCTTGCCTTCACGGTGCAGGGCCATCATGTCGTCGTAGCCGCCGACATGGACGTCGCCGACGAAGATCTGCGGCACGCTGGTGCGGCGGGTCAGCGCGATCATCTTCTCGCGCTCGGCCGGGTCCAGGTCGATGCGGACCTCGGTCCACTGCTGGCCCTTGCTCTTCAGGAAGTTCTTGGCGGCCACGCAGTACGGGCAGACGGCGGTGGAATAGAGGGTGATGGCGGGGGCACCGCCGGCGGTCTGGGCTGTCACGGGAAACTCCACGATGGATCGACGGTCTACATATGGTACCGGTGCGCTGGAAATTCCACGCCACGGCCGCAACACTGTGGATTAACGAATGGTTGCCCCCTGCCCTGCCACGCTTGGCGCGCCCCGCCCGAGGACCTCCTGCTTGCGAGCCCTGCTGCTGACTACCGCCGTCACCCTGGCCCTGGCCATGCCGCTGGCCCAGGCCCAGGAGAAGCTGCCCGACATCGGCTCGTCGGCCGGCGAGCTGCTGACTCCGGCCCGGCAAGCCGAATACGGCGCGATGATGCTGCGCGAGCTGCGCAACTATGGCTACCTGCTGGACGATCCGCTGGTCAACGACTGGCTGCAGACCATGGGCACCCGCCTCGGCTCCAACAGCGACCAGCCGCGCCAGCCCTACACCTTCTTCGTGATAAAGGACCGCCAGATCAACGCCTTCGCCACGCTGGGCGGCTACATCGGGGTCAATGCCGGCCTGGTGCTGACCGCCGAGCGCGAGGACGAGGTGGCTGCGGTGCTGTCCCACGAAATCGCCCACGTCACCCAGCAGCACGTGCTGCGCGGGGTCGAGCGTGCCCAACGCGACCAGATCCCGATCCTGCTCGGCATGCTGGCGGCGGTGGTGGCCGCGCAGGCCAGCAACAGCACCTCCTCCGGCAACGCGACGATGGCCGCGATCAGCTCCGGCATGGGCCTGATGCAGCAGCGGCAGATCAACTACACCCGCTCCAACGAGTCCGAGGCCGACCGCCTCGGCATCCGCACCCTCTCGCGCAGCGGCTACGACGTGGATGCCATGGCCGGCTTCTTCGAGCGGATGGCCTCGGCGATGCGCGGCAACGAGGGCGGCTACAGCGTGCCCGAGTTCCTGCGCACCCATCCGGTCAACATCACCCGCATCAGCGAGGCCAAGGCGCGCGCCGAGCAGATGAAGAAGGACACGGTGCTGCTGACCACCAGCACCCCCAGCGGCGAGCGCAGGGAGCGGGTCGATCCGGCCGACCCGAGCTTGGCCGAGCCGATGCTGCGCGGAAACAACCCGCTGCTGCCCAGCAGCGTGCTGCGCATTCCGATGGGCCAGCTCGCCCGCGGCGCCAGCGGCGACTTCGACTGGGCGCGCGAGCGCCTGCGCGTGCTCAGCGCTGATTCCACCCCTGAACTGGAACGCGAGTATGCCGATCTGGCCAAGCGGCAGAAGGATGGCCTGAACGACGCCCAGCGCTACGGCCAGGCCCTGGCGATCATGCGCGGCGGCCGCAGCGGCGCCACGCAGGCCCGGCAGACCCTGGCCAGCCTGCTGCAGACCCGACCGGACAACCTGTGGCTGGCACTGGGGCTGGGCGAGGCCGAATCGCGTGCCGGACTGGGCGCGCAGGCCAACAGCCGTTTCGAACAGTTGCTGCGCGAGCACCCCAACAGCCGTCCGGTGGCACTGACCTATGCCGAGATCCTGAACGAACAGGGCACCCGCGAGGCCGGCCAGCGTGCGCAGGCGATGCTGCGGCCGCTGTTGTCGCAAAGTGGTAACGATCCGGTCTTCCAGCAGCGGTACGCCCGCGCCAGCGAACTGGCCGGTGACAGCGTGCGCGCCAGCGAAGCCTATGCCGAGGCGGCCTTCCTCAGCGGCCGCCCGGAACAATCGCTGATGCAGCTGCAGGCGCTCAAGCGCAACCCGGCACTGGACTATGTCGGCCGGGCCCGGGTGGACGCACGCATCGAAGCGATCACGCCCACCGTGCTGGAACTGCGCCGCCAGGGCGTGCAGGACCCGGATCTGGACCGCCGCTGAGCGCTGCATGACCGGTCGATGGCAATCCAGGCCGGTTCCGGCCCGGCAGTCACAAACATGTCATCAAACCGTAGTCTACTGGCACCACTCCAGTAACCGAGCCCTACGGTGTCCTCGTGCAGAAACGCATCCTGATCGTCGATGACGAGCCCGCGATCCGTGAAATGGTCGCCTTCGCCCTTCGCAAGGGCGATTACGAACCGGTCCACGCCGGCGATGCCCGTGAGGCCCAGACCGCGATCGCCGACCGGGTTCCCGATCTGATCCTGCTGGACTGGATGCTGCCCGGTACCAGCGGCCTGGACCTGGCCCGCCGCTGGCGCAAGGAAACCCTGACCCGCGAAGTGCCGATCATCATGCTGACCGCCCGTGGCGAGGAAAACGACCGCGTCGGCGGCCTCGAGGCCGGTGTAGACGATTACGTGGTCAAGCCGTTCTCGGCGCGCGAACTGCTGGCCCGCATCCGTGCGGTCATGCGCCGCGCCCGCGAGGACGACGAGGACGGCAGCGTGGCGGTCGGCCCGATCCGCATCGACGGCGCCGCGCATCGCGTGTTCGCCAACGACCAGCCGGTGCCGATCGGCCCCACCGAATACCGCCTGCTGCACTTCTTCATGACCCACCCCGAGCGCGTCTACACCCGCGCCCAGCTGCTGGACCATGTGTGGGGCGGCAGTGTGTACGTGGAGGAGCGCACCATCGACGTGCACATCCGCCGCCTGCGCAAAACGCTGGAGCCGTTCAACGCCGAAAACATGGTGCAGACCGTGCGCGGCGCCGGCTACCGCTTCTCCACCGCCACCTGAGTCTCGTCGTGCCGGCGCCACGCACCCGCGGGTGCCGGCGCCGGCAACTCTGCTATAACCCTCGGTTCACCCCAGTGAACCGCCGCACCTCAACGACGAGATCGCAATGCCCCGCCACATCCGCTCTGCCTGGTTGAAGACCCTGGCCACCGTTGCCGCGGTACTGCTGTTCGCCGGACTGGTGGGGTGGCTCTCGGGGCATCTGTGGCTGTGCATCGCACTGGGCGCGCTCGCCACCCTGGCCTGGCACTACTGGCGCCTGCGCAGCGTTCTGCGCCGGCTGACCGCACGCCAGCGCTGGGACACCGCCGAGGAAGGCACCGGCGTCTGGAACGAGCTGGACCGCCTGCTGTACCGCAACCAGGTGGAAATGCGCGTGCGCAAGCGCCGCCTGCTGGACATGCTGCGCAGCTACCGCGCTGCTGCCGCCGCGCTGCCCGATGCCGTGGTGGTGCTGGACCGCAACAGCCAGCGCGTGCAGTGGTTCAACGAAGCGGCCACCGCCCTGCTTGGCCTGCATCATCCGGGCGACCTTGGCGAAGCCCTGGTCGAGCGCCTGCAGCCGATGCCGCTGGCGCACTGGCTGGCCGGTGGCCGCAATGCCGAGCCGATCCTTGATGTGCCTTCGCCGGTCGATCCGGCGATCCGCCTGAACCTGCGCCTGATTCCCTATTCGTCGGACTACTGGCTGCTGATCGCCCGCGACGTCAGCAAGCTGCTGCGCCTGGAACAGGTGCGCCGCGATTTCGTGGCCAACGTTTCACACGAGCTGCGTACGCCGCTCACCGTGGTCCACGGCTACCTGGACATGATGGACCCGGAGGATTTCCCGGGCACCGGACCAATGCTGGAAGAAATGCGCAAGCAGAGCCAGCGCATGGCCCAGCTGGTGGAGGACCTGCTGACGCTGTCACGCCTCGAATCGCAGGAACACAGCGAAGAAGAGACCGTGGCCATGCAGCCGATGCTGGCCACCCTGCGCCGCGAAGCCGAAGCGCACAGCCAGGGCCGCCACCAGATCAGCATCGACGACCTGGCCGGCATTGACCTGCAGGGATCGACCAAGGAGCTGCACAGCGCCTTCTCCAACCTGGTCACCAATGCAGTGCGCTACACGCCCGCCGGCGGCCGCATCGCGGTCGAGTTCCGCCGCGAAGGCGATGGCGCGGTGCTGGCGGTGCGCGATTCCGGCTACGGCATCCCGGCCACCCACCTGCCACGCCTGACCGAACGTTTCTACCGTGTCTCCAGCAGTCGTTCCCGCGAAAGCGGCGGTACCGGCCTGGGCCTGTCCATCGTCAAGCACATCCTCGGCCTGCACCACGCGCGGCTGGAGATTGAAAGCGAGGTCGGCAAGGGCTCGGTGTTCTCCTGCCATTTCGATGCCGACCACGTGCGCCCGCGCGAGTCCGCCCCCCTGACTTCCATCGAAGATTGACGCCATGAGCAGCCTCGGATCCCTCCCCCTCCCCGTGAGCCCGGACAACGATCCGTTGCGCGACCCGGCGCTCTACATCAACCGCGAACTGTCGCAGCTGGATTTCAACTTCCGCGTGCTGGCGCAGGCGATGGACCCGCAGGTACCGCTGCTGGAGCGCCTGCGCTTCATGTGCATCTCCTGCACCAACCTCGACGAGTTCTTCGAGATCCGCGCCGCGGCCGTGCGCCACGCGCAGGAGTTCGGCCTGCCGCCGGCGCCGGACGGGATGAGCCCGCAGGCCATCCTCAATGCCATCCACGACCGCGCCGCCGAACTGGTGGACCAGCAGTACCGCTGCTGGAACGAGACGCTGCGCCCGGCGCTGATGGAGGCCGGCATCGGCGTGCTCGGCCGCCATTCCTGGACCGACCGCCAGAGGCGCTGGCTGCGTGCCTATTTCCGCAACGAGATCATGCCGGTGCTGTCGCCGCTGGGCCTGGACCCGGTGCATCCGTTCCCGAAGATCCTCAACAAATCACTGAACATCGTGGTGGTGTTGAAGGGCACCGACGCGTTCGGCCGCGCCGGCCACCTGGCCATCGTGCGTGCGCCACGCTCGCTGCCGCGCATCATCCAGCTGCCGGAGAAGCTCGGCGGCCCGCAGAACTTCGTGTTCCTGTCCTCGGTGCTGTCGACCTTCGTCGATGAACTGTTCCCGGGCATGGAAGTCCAGGGTGCCTACCAGTTCCGCGTCACCCGCAACTCCGAGCTGGTGGTGGACGAGGAGGAAGTGGAAAACCTGGCGCTGGCGCTGCGCGACGAACTGGTCGACCGCGGCTACCGGCCGGCGGTGCGCCTGGAAATCGCGCAGGACATGCCACGCGACATCGTGCGCACCCTGCTGCAGAACTTCGGCCTGACCGAAAACGCGGTGTACCGCATCGATGGCCCGGTCAACCTCAACCGCATCATCCAGCTGTACGACCTGATCGCGCAGCCGGACCTGAAATACCCGCCGATGACCCCGCGCACGCTGCGCGACAGCGACGGCATCTTCGAGACCGCGGCGCGCCAGGACCTGCTGCTGCACCACCCGTTCGATGCCTTCACGGCGGTGCTGGACCTGATCCGGCAGGCGGCGATCGACCCCAACGTGCTGGCGATCAAGCAGACCCTGTACCGCACCGGCAAGGATTCGCTGATCGTCGATGCCCTGATCCAGGCCGCGCGCAACGGCAAGGACGTGACCGTGGTGGTCGAGCTGCGCGCACGCTTCGACGAAGAAGCCAACCTGGGCCTGGCCGATCGCCTGCAGGAAGCCGGCGTGCAGGTGGTGTACGGCGTGGTCGGCTACAAGACCCACGCCAAGATGCTGCTGATCGTGCGCCGCGAAGGTCGCAAGCTGCGCCGCTACGTGCACCTGGGCACCGGCAACTACCACAGCGGTACCGCCCGCGCGTACACCGACATCAGCCTGATCACCGCCGACGCGGACATCGGCAACGACGTGCACCTGCTGTTCCAGCAGCTGTCCGGGCTGGCCTCGAAGATGAAGCTCAAGCGCCTGCTGCAGTCGCCCTTCACCCTGCACACCGGCATCCTCGGCCGCATCGAGCGCGAAACGCGCATCGCCGCCGCCGGCCGCCCAGCGCGCATCATCGCCAAGATGAATGCCCTGAACGAACCGCAGGTGGTGCGCGCGCTGTACGCCGCTTCGCAGGCGGGCGTGCAGATCGACCTGATCATCCGCGGCGCCTGCACCCTGCGCCCGGGCGTGCCGGGCGTGTCGGACAACATCCGCGTGCGCTCGATCGTCGGCCGCTTCCTGGAGCACAGCCGCGTCTACTGGTTCGGCAACGACGGGGCACCGGAGATGTACTGTGCCAGCGCCGACTGGTTGGAGCGCAACCTGCTGCGCCGTGTCGAGACCTGCTTCCCGATCCTCGACCCGGAGCTGGCCAAGCGGGTGTACCGCGAGGTACTGCAGAACTATCTGGACGACAATCTCAACGCCTGGGAACTGGATGCCGATGGCATCTACCACAAGCGCGCACCGGCCCACGACGAAGCTCCGCATTCTGCTCAGATGGCATTGATGCAGGGGCTGTAATCCGGTGTGTCGACCAAGGTCGACACCTACCAGGAGCGGTAGGCACCGATTCTAGTCGGGACTGGATCAGTGCCGACCAACGGTCGACACCTACCAACAGCAGCGGAATTCTGTCGAAGGCGGGGAGGGTCCGGTTGCGGGGGCGTGAGCGCCATGGACGTACTTGCGCCGTCCCCCGCAACCGGACCCGCCCCGCCATCCCACGGATACCCCGCTTTTGACGTTGACGTTGACGTTGCCTCTGCGGGTGCAGGGCGCAGCCCTGCCGCACTCCCCCCACAAAATGTGAAGGCCGCGCGGTGACGAGCACACCGCCCCTTCGGCTAACATTCGTCCATGCCGCATACCACCACGACTCCGCCCGCATTGCAGGATGGCGACCTGCTGGCCGCCATCGACCTTGGCTCCAATAGTTTCCACATGGTCATCGCGCGCTACACGCTCGGCCAGCTGCGGGTGATCGACCGCCTGCGCGAGACGGTGCGCATGGCCGATGGCCTGGACGGCAAAGGTGGGCTCTCCTCCGCCGCGCGGCAGCGCGCGCTGGAATGCCTGGCCCGCTTCGGCCAGCGCATCCGCAACGTGCCGCCGCACCGGGTGCGCGCACTGGCCACCAACACCGTGCGCCAGCTGCGCTCGCCGCAATCGTTCCTGGTTCCGGCCGAAACCGCCCTGGGGCATGCCATCGAAGTGGTCAGCGGACGCGAGGAAGCGCGCCTGATCTACCTGGGCGTGGCCCACGCGCAACCGCCCAAGCCCGGCCAGCGCCGGCTGGTGATCGACATCGGCGGCGGCTCCACCGAATTCATCATCGGCATGGGCATGCAGACCCTGGAGCGCGAAAGCCTTCAGGCCGGCTGCATCGCCAGCACCCGACGCTTCTTCCCCGGCGGCAAGCTGAGCAAGAAGCGCTGGAAGGATGCGCTGGCCGAGATCGGCCGCGAGTTCCAGCCCTTCGCCAGCAAGTACCGCGCGCTGGGCTGGCAGGAAGCCCTGGGCTCATCGGGCACGCACAAGGCGATCAGCGAGATCTGCGCGACGATGAAGCTGAGCAAGGGCGCGATCACCGCCGAGGCGCTGCCGCAACTGCGCGACGAACTGCTGAAGGCCAAGAAGATCGACGACATCCAGCTGCCGGGCCTGTCCAGCGACCGTCGTCCGATCATCGCCGGCGGCATCCTGGTGCTGGAGGCCGCCTTCCAGGCGCTGGGCCTGCAGAAGCTGCTGGTCAGCAAGGCAGCGATGCGCGAAGGCATCCTGTACGACATCGTCGGCCGCGCTGGCGAGAACGACCTGCGCGATGAATCGGTGGCGGCGCTCAGCCAGCGCTACGGCATCGATACCGTGCAGGCCGATCGCGTCCAGGACACCGCCCTGTCACTGCTGGAGCAGGTGCAGGAACGCTGGCGGCTCGATGCCGACGACGCGCGCATGCTCGGCTGGGCCGCGCGCCTGCACGAACTGGGCCTGATGATTGCCCACAGCGGCTACCACGTGCATGGCAGCTATGTGCTGGAGCACTCGGATATCGCCGGCTTCTCGCGGCAGGAACAGCAGATGCTGGCCGCCCTGGTGCGCAGCCACCGTCGCAGCGTGACCAAGACCGCCTTCGACGCCCTGCCCGAGCGCCTGCTGCTGACCGCACGCCGGTTGGCCGCCCTGCTGCGGCTGGCGGTGCTGCTCAATCGCGCCCATGAGGACGCCCCGCTGCCGGCGCTGGAACTGACCGCCGATGACAACCGCCTGTCGCTGATTGTGCCGCAGGCCTTCATCGATGCCCGCCCTCTGCTGCGCGCGGACCTGATCGGCGAGACCGACGGCATTGCAGGGTTGGGCATCCAGTTCCGGCCGTTCGTGGCCTGATCCGGACCGGGACGACGCCCGGCCCGCGCGCAATCCGCGCTGCGCCGCAGCATCAACCCGTCGTCGCTATAGACCCAGGTTATCTGCAAGCCCGCGATTTCCTTCACATTTTCATCACCTCAACGATACGTGGTGAATTATTTCGACATAGTCTATTTACAAACTCTTAACTACCGAGACTAGTATTGGGTCGCCGGCGCATTTCCGCTGGGCAATTGGGTGCTTTTTTGGGCATCTCCCTACGTCTTTGAGAGAGAGAACGTAATGACTTCACGTACCGTGTTGGGCAAGGCCATTGCCCACGCCCTGGTGACGACCACCGCCCTGGCCGCGCTGCCGGCCTTCGCCCAGGACAGCGGCAGCGCATCGCCGACCAATCTGGATCGCATCGAAATCACCGGTTCGCGCATCCGCCAGGTCGATGTGGAGACCTCCCAGCCGGTGCTGGCAATGACCCGCGTCGACATCGAGCGCCAGGGCTTCAGCTCGGTGGCCGACATCCTGCAGAACGTCACCGCCATGGGCAGCCCGGCGATCAGCCGCGCCAACGCACTGAGCTCGGGCGAAAACACCGGCGGCACCTACATCGACATGCGCAACCTGGGTGCGCAGCGCACCCTGGTGCTGGTCAACGGCAAGCGCCTGGGCATCAGCACCTCGGGCCTGCAGGACGTGTCCTCGCTGCCGGTGTCGGCGGTGGAGCGCATCGAAGTGCTGAAGGACGGCGCGTCGGCCATCTACGGCTCCGACGCGATGGCGGGCGTGATCAACATCATCACCCGTTCCAACGTCAACGGCGTGACCGCCAACGTCTACCACGGCCAGTACAGCGAAGGCGACGGCGCCCGTGACCGCTTCGACGTGGTCGGCGGCTGGAGCAATGACCGCGTTTCGCTGACCCTGGCACTGGAACATTCCGAAGAAAAGAGCGTCTGGGCCAAGGACCGCTGGTTCAGCAAGTACGGCGTGAGCGACCGCCACCCGGACGATGCCTCCAACTGGACCACGCTGAGCCAGTGGGGCCAGGTGACCGGCCTGAAGGGTGGCCCCGGCTGCACCAACACCAGCCAGGGTTGCGGCTACTCGCTCAACCGCGGCGCCGACCCGACCAACCCGGCCAACTACCACCTGACCGACGCGACTCCGTTCACCGGCGACGTCAGCAACGCCAACGAACAGATGCACGTCATGTATCCGCTCAAGCGTGATTCGGTGTACTTCGACGGTCGCTTCAAGATCACCGACCAGGTCAACCTGCGCACCGAATTCGGCTACAACAAGCGTTCGGCAGAGCGCCAGATTGCAGGCTACCCGCTGCAGTCCAGCTCGGTGTCGATCTCGGGTGACCCGACCGCCACCGGCCTGATGTCCAAGGACAGCTACTTCAATCCGTTCGGCAACCAGCACGGCTATGCCAAGCCAACCGACGTGGCCTGGAACCGCCGCACCTGGGAAATCCCGCGCGTGAGCACCAGCGAACTGAAGACCTACCGTGCGGTAGTGTCGCTGGATGGCACCTTCGAGATCGGTCAGCGCTACTTCGATTGGGACGTGGGCTACCAGTACAACCGCAACGAGCTGACCGCCACCGCTACCGGAAACCTGCACAAGAAGCGCGTGCGTGACGCCGTGGGTCCGTCGTTCCTGGATCCGGCCACCGGCAAAGTGGTGTGCGGCCGTCCGGGTGCGGTGATCGACGGCTGCATGCCGTGGAATCCGCTGGTGCCTTACGGCAAGACCGATCCCAACGGACTGACCGGCAATGAAGCGCTGATGGCCTGGCTGTTCCCGGCGGAGCACACCACCGGCCGCACCACCACCAAGAACGCGTTCGCCAACCTGTCCGGCAGCATCATGACCCTGCCGGCCGGCGACCTGGGCTTCGCTTTCGGCGTGGAAAGCCGCAAGGAAGACGGCCGCTACACGCCCGATGCCCTGGCCCAGACCGGCGCCACCACCAACCTGGCCGCGGGCCCGACCGGTGGCAGCTACAACGTGAAGGAAGCCTATCTGGAGCTCAACGTGCCGGTGCTGGCCGACCTGCCCGGCGCGCGCGAGCTGAGCTTCAATGCCGCCACCCGCTATTCCAAGTACAACACCTTCGGCAACACGCTCAACAGCAAGTTCGGTTTCAAGTGGAAGCCGATCGACCAGTTGCTGGTCCGTGGTACCTGGGCAGAAGGCTTCCGCGCACCGACCATCAACGATCTGTACGGTGGCGGTTCGGAAACCTTCGCGCAGTTCAGCGATCCGTGCGACACCGTGTTCGGCTCGGCCAAGGGCAGTGCCGAAGTCCGCTCGCGCTGCGCGCGTGACATCGCCGATGCCGCCAACTTCCGCCAGCTGAAGCAGGGCAACACGCCGGTAACGACGGCGCAGGATGCGACCCCGACGCCGTTCGTGTCCGGCTCGAACCCGCTGCTGGTTCCGGAAACCTCGACCAGCAAGACGCTGGGCCTGGTGTGGAGCCCGACCTTCATCAGCAACTTCAACGTGGCGCTGGACTGGTGGAAGATCCGCATCGACAACACCATCGTCGGTGACAGCCCGAACCAGATCCTGAAGGATTGCTATGAGCAGGGCATCGAATCGCGCTGCAGCCGCTTCAGCCGTGATCCGTCCAACGGCATCGTCACCGGCCTGAAGTTCGGCAACCGCAACGCCGGCTTCGCCGAGACCGAAGGTTACGACCTGGATGTCAGCTACCGCGTCGACACCAGCTACGGCAAGCTGAGCGCGGGCTGGACCAGCACCTATGTGAGCAAGAACGTCTACCGCTCCACCAATGATGTCCGTGATGCGATCACACCGATCAACGGCGTTGCCAACACCATCGGCACCGCCACCAGCCTTGCGTTCCGCGTGCGCTCGAACCTGGTGCTGGGCTGGGACGTGGGTGACTTCGGCGTCAGCTGGACGGCACGCTACTACTCCGGTGTGAAGGAGCGCTGCCTCAACGCCTCGCGGTATGCGGACGAATGCTCCGATCCGACCTTCCTGGCGCCGTGGCTGAAGTCGCCGACCGCTTACAACGAACGCGGTGCGGTGACCTTCCACGACGTGCAGTTCCGCTACAACCTGCCGTGGGATGCCACCGTTTCGGTGGGCGCGAACAATGTCTTCGGCAAGGAAGCTCCGGTGATGTACAGCAAGCCGAACTCGTCGTTCTCCTACTACGGTGGCTACGACATCGGTCGTTTCATGTACATGAAGTACCAGCAGCGCTTCTGATCCACCGCCCTGCCAGCATTGCCCATCACGGCCCTCCGGGGCCGTGGTGGCGCATGGCCCGGGGGCGCGTCATCCGGCGGTCGCAAAGCGGTCATATCGGCTACATCGCCAGCACCGAGCATGCCGGAAACCCGGAGGCCCGCCATGCGCTATGCCATCGTCACCGAGACCTACCCGCCGGAAGTGAACGGCGTTGCCCTGACCGTGCAGGGGCTGGAACAGGGACTGCGCAATTCCGGCCACGAGATCGACCTGATCCGCCCGCGACAGGCCAGTGAAGCGCTGGACTCTGCAGCGGGCACCCTGTTGGTTCCCGGCGCCGCCCTGCCGCGTTACCCCGGCCTGCGCTTCGGGCTGCCGGCCCCGATCCGGCTCGGCCGCCATTGGCAGCAGCAACGCCCGGACGCCGTCTATGTCGCCACCGAAGGCCCGCTGGGCTGGTCGGCCGTGCGCACTGCACGGCGCCTCGGCATTCCGGTGGCCAGTGGCTTCCACACCCGCTTCGACGAATACCTGCCCGACTACGGTGTGGCCTGGCTGCAGGCCGCAGCAATGCGCTGGATGCGTCGCTTCCACAACCAGGCCGATGCAACCCTGGTGCCCACCCGCGAACTGCAGCAGTTCCTCGGTGAACAGGGTTTCGAGCGCGTACGCCTGCTGGCACGTGCGGTCGACAGCCAGCAGTTCGATCCGGGTCGGCGCGACCCAGCGCTGCGCGAGGAATGGGGTGTGGACGGCAACGGCCTGGTGGCGATCTACGTCGGCCGCATCGCCGCGGAAAAGAACCTTGGCCTGGCGGTGAAGGCATTCCGCCGCCTGCAGCAGATCCGTCCCAAGGCCCGCTTCGTGTGGGTGGGTGATGGCCCTGCGCGCGAAAAACTGGCGCATGAAAACCCCGACTTCATCTTCTGCGGCATCCAGCGGGGTGACGCGCTTGCCCGGCATTTCGCCAGCGGCGACTTGTTCCTGTTCCCCAGCCGCAGCGAGACCTTCGGCAACGTGACCCTCGAAAGCATGGCCAGTGGCGTGGCAACCGTGGCCTTCGACTATGGCGCTGCCCGCGAGTACCTGCGCAATGGCGAAAATGGCGCGGCAGTGGACAACGATGAGCAGTTCATCGAAGCGGCCGTGCAGCTGGCCGCGGATGACGCGCAGCGCCAGACGCTGGGCAGCAATGCCGCACGCGCGATGAAGCGCCTGCATCCGCAGCAGGTGGTGGCGGAATTCGATGCCCTGCTGGCCGAACTGGCGCAGTCGCGGAGGAGCGGCCATGCGCACCACGCCGCTTGAACTGCTGGCCGACCGCGAAGCACGCCTGTGCCGGCGGGCCAATCACTACTGTCGCCGCCGCCGCGTACGTCGCCTGTTCGCTGTCATCAGCAGGCTCGGTGATGGCGTGTTCTGGTATGTGCTGATGGGCGCGCTGGTGCTGCTCGATGGCTTCGACGGCCTGCGCGCGTCGGTGCACATGGCCGCCACCGGTCTGGCCGCGTTGCTGCTGTACAAGGGCCTCAAGCGCTGGACCCGGCGCCCGCGCCCGTATGCGGCCGACCTGCGCATCCGCGCGTGGGTGGCACCGCTGGACGAGTTCAGCTTCCCCTCCGGGCACACTCTGCACGCGGTGTCGTTCACCATCGTGGCACTGGCCTACTACCCGTGGCTGGCTCCGCTGCTGGTGCCGTTCACCGCCGGCGTCGCACTGTCGCGCGTGGTGCTGGGCCTGCATTATCCCAGCGACGTATTGGCCGCGACGGGCATCGCGGTGCTGCTGGCGTCGGCCAGCCTGGCCTGGTTGCCGCTGCCGGTGTGACCCCCGGGGTCAGATCCCTCCGGTAGCGCCGGGCCATGCCCGGCGGTGGATGCCCTAGAATGCCCGTATGACGACGTTGTTCATTTCCGACCTGCATCTGGACCCCAGCCGTCCGGAGATCACCGACCTGTTCCTGCGCTTCCTGCGCGAACAGGCGCCCGGCGCCGATGCGCTGTACATCCTCGGCGACCTGTTCGAAGCCTGGATCGGCGACGACACGCCCTCGCCTGCCGCCGATGCGGTGGCCGACGCACTGAAGGTACTCTCCGACAGCGGCGTGCCGGTGTACTTCATCCGCGGCAACCGCGACTTCCTGCTCGGTGAAGACTATGCGCGCCGTGCCGGCCTGCGCATCCTGCCCGACCCATGCGTGATTGACCTGTACGGTCGCCCGGTGCTGCTGCAGCACGGTGACCTGCTGTGCACGGACGACATCCCCTACCAGCAGTTTCGTGCACAGACGCGCGACCCGGTGTTCCAGGCGCAGTTCCTGTCGCAGCCGCTGGCCGCGCGCATCGCCTTCGCGCAGAAGGCACGCGACGCCAGCCAGGCTCGCCAGTCGGAAATGAAGCAGGGCGATCGTGCGCAGTTCGAGACCGTGACCGATGTGGCTCCGGCCGAAGTCGATGCCACCTTCGTGCGCCATGGCGTGGACACCATGATCCACGGCCACACCCATCGCCCGGCGGTGCACACGCTGCAGGCCGGTGGCCGCACCTGCAACCGCATCGTGCTGGGCGACTGGTACGAGCAGGGATCGGTGCTGCGCGTGGATGCCGGCGGCTGGTCGCTGGATACGCTCGCGCGCCAATGATGGATCGCAGGGTGCCGACCAAGGTTGGCGTCTACCAGGGCAGGTGCACACACCCGGGTAGACGCCGCCGCTGGTCGGCACTTGGCCTCAGCGGAAGGCCGCGATGGTGGCCTTGGTATTGACCAGCACGCGCTGGTTGTCGGCGGTACTGGCATTGCCCATCGGGATGCCGTTGTAGCTGATGTTCGGGTTGGACCAGTAGTTCAGGCGCGGGCAGCTACGGGTGCAGTTGTAGGCCATGATCGTGCGCCAACCGGTGCCGGTGGCTGGCTCGTAGCGATAGCCGTGGCCATAGGCGTAGGGCGAGGTGCTCGAGTCGGTGGCGATGTCATGCCGCGCGCTCTGCAGATGGCCGATCTCGTGCGCGAACGAGTAGTAGCCGGTTGCGCAATCCCAGTACACCGCAGCGAACGCCGTCGACGCCGTCGAGCCGATCCCCGACGCCAGGCCGCAGTACGCCGTGTTGTTGATCAGCAGCACGCCCACGTCCGCCGTGTAGGTGTTTCGACTGGTGTGGATGCTGTCCATGTAGCCGTCGCTGGTGCCACGGAAGCGCGCGAGATCAGTATCGAAGCTGCCCGATTCGGTGTAGTTGGTGGTCTCGTAGCGGGCCAGTTCCATGGTGATGCCGACGTTGCTGTTGACATAACCCTGGTTGGATTCGGCCACCGCCAGCTGCACCAGCGACTGCATGTTGCCGCCATAAGCCGCTACCGCTGCATTGGTCGCCACCACCAGCACGCGGATGGTGGCCGGGGTACCGGACGAGGCCTGCGCGATGCCGATGCGGTCGTTGTTGCCCATCGGGATTTTCGGCAGCTGGTTGTAGTCGGCCGGATGATCGGCCGGCATCCGCGATTCATCCACTTCCACCAGTACATGGCGGTTGCCCAGCGGGCGCAGGCGATACAGCTTGCCGTCCTTGCGGATCGAACCGGTGATGGTGTTGCCCGAGCGCACCAGGATCAGCGAATTGCCCGGATCGTCCTGGCCATTGGACGTGGCGGCGGTCAGCTTGTCCGAGGGTGAGCGGAACTGGCCGTACCAGATACTGCCGCCATCAGGCAGTGCTTCAACCTTGCTGCGCACCGCCTGCACGCGCTGGCCAAGCAGTTCGAATTCCAGCTGCGGCTGCGCGGTGGCAGCAGCATCGACACGCACTTCCTGTACCGTCGCCGTGGAAGGGGTGGCCAGCAGCTTGCCCAGCGCGGGCTCACTGTTGGCCGATGCCCGGCTGATGACCGTCACCGGCTCGAACAACGGTGCCGCGTGCGCAGCCGCCGCCACCGACAAACCCAACACCAGGCCACCTGCCGCTTTGCCAATCGATCTGGACAACATTGCGTCGCTCCTTGAATGATGTGAACAGCGTTGATGCAGCACGCCCGGGGTTTGCCGGGTTTGGCCATATGGCCTGCGCGGGTCCTGTGAATTCAATAGAGGATGGGAATGAAAATCAGGAACTGTGATCGACCGCATCTGCGTTAAGTAAGGTCAAAAGCGTCACTACACTTCGCCAATACACCGCTTTCGCGCTACCGTGACACAGCCACGACGGGACATCCACATGGCACCATCGCAGGACATGGACGAAGATGTCGGCTTGCTGCGGATCGGCCTGTTCTTCGATGGCACCCGCAACAACGCCCACAATCTGGCGCGCGGTCGCCCGCAGCTGCCACAACCACGCCCGGTGCAGCTGCGTGCGGATGACGATTCGACCTACCAGAGCCGGCTGACCAGCAGCTACGACAACGGCCTGACCAACATCGCCCGCCTGCAGCAGCTGTATCCGGACAGCCGCCGCGATGCGATGGCCACGCCTTCGCTGTCGATCTACGTGGAAGGCGTGGGTACCCGCGATGACGCCGGCGACGATCTGATCGGGCTGGCCTTCGGTATCGGTGCCAGCGGCGTGCGGGCGAAAGTGCAGCGCGCGCTGCAGGTGCTGTTGCCGGCCGCGCTGGCGGAACTGTCCAAGCGCTGGCGGCAGCCGCTGCGTGGCGTGCAGCTGGATCTGTTCGGGTATTCGCGAGGCGCTGCCGCGGCACGTGACATCGCCAACCAGCTGCAGGACTGGGACAGCGCGCACTGGCGCCAGCTGCTGCAGAGCGCCGGCCTGTCCTGCACTGCGAACTTCGCCGCCGTTACGCCGGTGCTGCGCTTCATGGGTCTGTTCGACACCGTGGTCGCGGTCAATGGCGGCCGCGCTGATGAACAGCCACAACTGGCTCTGCGCAGTGGCATCGCCACCCGCGTAGTGCAGCTCACCGCGCGCGATGAACATCGCCAGCACTATCCGCTGACGAGCGTGGCGCCGCCATTCACCGAGATCGCCCTGCCCGGTGTGCACGCCAACATCGGGGGCGGCTACAACCAGTTGGAAGAAGGCCCCAAGCTGCTCAGCCGCCCACGCCGCCAGCAGCTGCGCCGTCTCGCCCTTGCCGACTACCAGATCCCGCCGCTGGCGATGCTGAAGGCCACCACGGCCTACGCCGAAACGCAGGCCGATGCCGAACGCTGGCGCCAGCAGTTGGGCGTGGACGAAAAGGAAATCTGGGTGGATGTCTGGCACCAATGGCAACAGCAGCGTCGCGCCGGCAGCCGCAGCGTGCTGTTGTCACCGGTGCTGTATGTGACCGCCGCAGTGGTGCTGCGTCGGCGCATCGACTGGCGTTACCAGCTGATCGCACTGCAGGTGATGCAGCAGCAGGCCATCGATGCCGGCGTGCAATGGACTGCCAATGCAACCGAAGTGCCCGGCTGGGAGCTGCCGTCCGCCCTGCAGCCGATCGCCCGGCGCCTGGTGGCCGGACAGCCGCTGACGCAGACACAGGAGGCGCTGCTGCGGCGGCGCTACCTGATGCAGTCGGCGCACTGGAACTTCGATGCACTGGGCGATACTGCACTGACCTACGCCGCCGATGCCGGTGTCAGCGAACTGCCGTACCGCCCGGGGCCCGGACTGTTCTACATCAACCGGCCGACGGTCGACGGCAGGCGTGTGGTGTTGCCGAACGCCTGAAAAAAGGGGACGGAGGGGATCAAGTCGTTTGTGGCACAAACGACTTGATCCCCTCCGTCCCCTTTTCTTCAACCGGCCTGTTCAACCAGGTTGGCGAGCTCATCCGCATCAAAGCCGGCCAGCAGGCGCGCTTCGATGTTGAACGGTCCATGCAGGTAGCCGCCGGCGTACTCCACCAGCAGTTCCTTGAAACGTGCGCGCGGCTCGACGCCGGCGCGATCGCAGTACCAGCGGTACCAGCGCGAGCCGGCGGCAACGTGCGCCACTTCTTCGCGCAGGATCACTTCCAGTACGTCGGCGGTCTCGCCATCGCCGACATTGCGCAGCTTCTCGATCATGCCCGGTGTCACGTCCAGGCCGCGCGCTTCCAGCACGCGCGGCACCAGCGCCATGCGCGCCAGGCCGTCATGCGCCGTCTTTTCGCACATTTCCCATAGGCCGTTGTGCGCGGGGAAATCAGCATAGTCGTGGCCATGCGCCTGCAGACGCTCGCGCAGCAGCATGAAGTGCCGCGATTCGTCGTCGGCACAGCTGACCCAGTCGGCATGAAATGCCGACGGCAGGCCACGGAAGCGGTACACCGCATCCCAGGCCAGGTCGATCGCATTGAGCTCGATATGGGCGATGGCGTGGATGAAGGCAGCACGGCCTTCCACGCCGCCCAGTCCGCGCCGCGGCACTTCACGCGGATGCACCAGCACCAGCTGCGCCGGCCGGCCGGGCATGCGGATCGGCTCTGGCGGCGGTGCATCGGCCGCCACCTTCAGGCGGCCGGCACGGAACGCGGCGGCATAGGCCTGGGTCAGCACTACCTTGCGCAGCGGGTCGGCTTCGGCCAGGCACTGCTGCGCAGCGCGCAGCAGGTCGCCACCAACGTCGGGCACGTCAACCACGCCTGGACCTCAGGCGCGGCGCTTGTGCTTGGCATCGTCCGAACGCAGCTGCTGGATGCGTTCGAAGTAGCCCGGCTCGATACCGGTCGGGTAGTGGCCGTTGAAGCAGGACGAATCGAAGTTGCGCAGCGCCGGATTGCCCTCGCTCACCGCCGCTTCCATGTCTTCCAGATCCTGGTAGATCAGCCAGTCGCAGCCCAGGTGGGCTTCGATCTCTTCCACGGTGCGGTTGTGCGCGACCAGCTCTTCGGCCGCCGGCATGTCGATGCCGTAGATGTTCGGGTAGCGCACCGGCGGCGCCGCGCTGGCCAGGTAGACCTTGCGCGCGCCTGCATCACGGGCCATCTGCACGATCTGCTGGCTGGTGGTGCCGCGCACGATCGAGTCGTCCACCAGCAGCACCACACGGTTGCGGAACTCCAGATGGATCGGGTTGAGCTTGCGGCGCACCGACTTCACGCGCTCGCCCTGCCCCGGCATGATGAAGGTGCGGCCGATGTAGCGGTTCTTGATGAAGCCCTCGCGGTACTTCACCCCGAGCACGTTGGAGATCTCAAGCGCAGCGTCGCGCGAGGTATCCGGGATCGGGATGATGGTGTCGATGTCGTGGTCCGGGCGCAGGCGCAGGATCTTCTCGCCCAGCTTGATGCCCATGCGCATGCGCGCCTTGTGCACCGACACGTTGTCGATCATCGAATCCGGGCGTGCGAAGTACACGTACTCGAAGATGCACGGGGTGTGCTCGGCCGGCTCGGCACAGATCTCCGAGAACAGCTCGCCACGCGCGGTGATCACCAGCGCTTCGCCCGGCTGCACGTCACGCACGCGCTGGAAGCCCAGCACGTCCAGCGCGGCCGACTCGGAGGCCACGATGTACTCATCGCCCTCGGCGTGGCTGCGCTTGCCCAGCACCAGCGGACGGATGCCGTGCGGGTCGCGGAAGGCGACCAGGCCCAGGCCCAGCACCACGCTGACCACCGCATAGCCACCCTTGCAGCGGCGGTGCACGCCGGCCACCGCGCGGATCGCGGCTTCCGGGCTCAGCTGGCGCTGCTGTTCCAGTTCGTAGGCGAACACGTTCAGCAGCACTTCGCTGTCCGAATCGGTGTTGACATTGCGGCGGTCCTGCTCGAACACCTGCTGGCGCAGGGCTTCGGTATTGATCAGGTTGCCGTTGTGGGCCAGCGCGATGCCGTACGGCGAATTGACGTAGAACGGCTGCGCCTCGTCCATGCCTTCCGAACCGGCGGTCGGGTAGCGCACATGGGCGATGCCGACGCTGCCTTCCAGTGTGGACATGGTGCGGGCATCGAACACATCGCGGACCAGGCCGGTGGCCTTCTGCACCCGCAGGCGGCTGCCGTTGACGGTGGCGATGCCTGCTGCGTCCTGGCCGCGATGCTGGAGGACGGTCAAGCCGTCATACAACTGCCCGGCGACGTTCTGGTTGCCGACGATTCCGACGATGCCACACATGGTGCGAGGTCTCCGCTGGGCGGTGCCCAGTTACAAGGAAGGTGGCCGTGCCTGGCCTTTAGTGGTCGCCGCGCCTGCGGTCGACGTTGGCCGGATCGCCCGGCTCGATACTGTCCGGCAGTGCAGGAGCGTCCGGGCGCACTTCGGCCGGATCGTAGGAGTCGCCCTGTTCCGCTTTCGCAGGCCGCAGCCATCCGCTGCCTGCCACTACCTGGTTGAGGATGCCATTATCGCCTGCCGCGCCCGGCTTTCCCAACCCGGCGCCTGTGTTCTTGCCCAACTCCATCAATGCAGATGGGGACAGGGCGTCGGTCGGCAAGGCCTTGGGCAGCAGATCGGCCCCGGGAACCTCCCAGTGCGGCAGTTTGCTGTTCATCCAGGCCACCGTGGGGTTCAGCAGCGGGCGCACCGCAGAGCGCTGCCACGAGGGCTCGGCGGTCAACGGGGTGAAACTGCCCAGCAGCAGCAGGATCGCGGCGATCAGGCCGCCCCGCACGGCGCCCAGCACCCCGCCCAGCAGGCGGTCCAGGCTGGTCAGCATGCTGCGGTGGACCAGGGCCTTGATGACCATGCCGATCACCGCGACCACGATCATCACGCCGATACCGACCCCCAGGTAGCCACCGACGAAGTGTTCGCCGCCGGGGGCCGCCGGGGCGGCCCACCAATGGGCGGCATCATTGCCGAAGGCGAAGGCAGCCCACGCGGCCAGCAGCCACGACAGGGTGCCGATGACGATTCCCACGAAGCCGCGCAGCATCCCCAGCAGGGTCGAGGCGGCGATCACGATCAGCAGCACCACGTCGATCATGGCGCCCCGCTCCTTCGGCGGCGCTGGCAACGAGGCTGCGCGTGGGTCATGGGTGCGGTCGCACCATGCCGGCCACGCCGACCTTGGCGGCAACCTGCGCCTTCAGCTGCTCGGCATCGCCGCGGTTGGCCACCGGCCCGACGCGGACGCGATGCAGGGTGCCCTTTTCGGTGCGCACCTGTTCGACGAAAGCGCTGAAGCCGGCGGCGCGGACCTTGTCGCGCAGGGCATTGGCATCATTGGCCTGGCCGAACGCGCCCAGCTGCACAGCAAAGCCGACGCCGCTGGCAGCCGGCGCTGCCGGCGTGGCCGGGGCCGTTGCCGGCTTGCTGGCGGTGGTCTCCGGCTTCGGCTCGGGCTTCGGGGTTTCGGGCTTCGGCGCCGGCTTCGGCGGCTCGGGCTTGGCTGCCGGAGCGGTCGCGACCGGCGTACTCGGCGGCAGGCTTTCGCTGCGCACCGGGTTGCTGCTGGCCGAGGGCGCAGTCGCTGCGGACGGGGTACTGGCGCTCGGCGCAACCGGTGCCGGGGTAGCCGCGACGGGAGCACTGCTGCCAGCCGACGCATCCAGGGTGATCACTTCGGCCTTCACATCCGCACGGATCTTCACCGCCTGCAGGCGGGCCGCCTCGGCCTGGGCACGGTCGGCATACGGCCCGACCCGCACACGCCATGCCTGACGGCCGTTGATGGTGGCGGTTTCAGTGAAGCCCGGCAGCTGCGAACGCTTCAGGTAGGCGATCACGGCATCGGCATCGGCCTTGCTGCCGTAGGCACCGAAGGTGACCGCATAGTTGCCGGCAGCGACTGCCGGCGAAGTATCCACGGTCGGCGGGGTGGCCGGCGTGGCCGCGTCCTGCAGCGGCTTGGCCTGACCGGTCTGCAGGCCGGTGGCACCGCCTGCCGGGGCGACCAGCGGCAATTCGCGGGTTTCGAACTGGCCATCGGCGGGCGCATCCGGCGCGGCGATCGGCACATTGGCCACACCGCTGTCGGGTGCGGGTCCCTTGACCAGCATCGGCAGGAAAATCACGGCCAGCGCCACCAGCACGATGGCACCAATCAGACGCTGTTTCAGAGGCGTATCCACGTGAGGCAGGCAACTGTCCGGAGGTTGCCGTCGATTATACGGGTGCCGGACCGGACGGCGTCGGCGTTGGCTGAACGCGGATCAGGCGTCGCCCTGCAGCCATTGCAGGGCTGCAGCGGCGGTATGGAACGAGCCGAATACCAGCACGCGGTCGCCGCGCTCGGCCTGGGCCAGCACCTGCGCCAGTGCCTGTTCGACGGTGTCGGCCAGCGGCGCCTTGGCCGCCGCCGTGCCGGTCAGGCGCGCCTGCAGCTGGGCGGCGCTCTGCCCACGCGCGCCATCCAGCCCGGCCAGGGTCCACTCGCCCACCACATCCTGCAGCGCCTGCACCACGCCCACCGCGTCCTTGTCCTGCAGCGCGGCGTACACCGCCAGGGTGCGGCCGGCTGACACTTCGGCCTTCAGCGCACGCGCCAGCTGGCCCGCCGCCTGCGGGTTGTGGCCCACGTCCACACGGATCTGCACGCCATCCCGTTCGAATGCCTGCATGCGGCCGGAAATGCGCGCTGCCGCGATCCCGGCGGCCCACGCCGCACGCGGCACCGGCTTGTCCAGCGCGCGCAGAGCGGCGATGGCGGCGCCCGCATTGGCCAGCTGGATCGGGCCGGCCAGCGCCGGGGTCGGCAGCTCCATGCGCAGGCCGACATCCCGCCAGCGCCAGCGCTGGGCATCGATCGGTTCGTAGAAATAGTCGCTGCCGCCGCGGATCGCGTTGGCACCCACCAGATAGGCACGCGCCAGCACGCTGGACGGCGGATCGGTCTCGCCCAGGATCACCGGCTTCCAGCCACGGATGATGCCGGCCTTCTCGGCGCCGATCGCTTCGCGGTCCTCGCCCAGCCACTCGGCATGGTCGATGTCGACGGTGGTGATCACCGCCACGTCGGCATCGACGATGTTGACTGCATCGAGACGCCCGCCCAGGCCCACTTCCAGCACCGCCAGGTCCAGCCCGGCGTCGGCGAACAGCTGCAGCGCAGCCAGCGTGCCGTACTCGAAATAGGTCAGCGTGATCTCACCACGCGCGGCCTCGATGGCGTTGAACGCGGCGACCAGCGCCGCATCGTCCACGTCCTGCCCGTCGATGCGCACGCGCTCGTTGTAGCGCAGCAGGTGCGGCGACGTGTACGCGCCGACCTTCCAACCGGCAGCACGGCCGATGGCCTCGATGAAGGCGACAGTGGAGCCCTTGCCGTTGGTGCCACCGACCACGATGGTGCGCCCGGCCGGCGCGCCAAGACCCATCGCCGTGGCCACGGCGCGCACGCGCTCCAGGCCCATGTCGATGGTCGCCGGGTGCTGGCGTTCAATGTAATCCAGCCAATCGGCCAGGGTGGTCGGGGTGTTCGTCACGGCAGTGCTTCCAACAGGTACAGGTGGTTCGGTGTGGCGGGTCAGAGTGCGCGGTGCTTGGCTTCGCCGAAGAACGGCGTGTGGTGGGCGCAGTCGTTCAGGCGCACCACTTCCAGGCTGTCCAGATCGGCGCCTTCGAGCAGGTTGAGCGTGGTCGGTGCCTGACGGAAGGTCCACAGGCGGGAAATCGGCAGGCCCAGCACCTTGCACAGGATCACGCGGTTGACCGCATCGTGCGCAACCACCAGCAGAGTGTCGTGCTCGCCGAGGCCTTCGGTGGCGCGGGCCAGGCCGCGCCAGCTGCGCTCCAGCACCAGGCGCAGCGATTCGCCGCCGGGCATCAGCACCGTATCCGGCTCCTCGCGCCAGGCCTGCAGCCGCGAAGGATCCTTCTCGTTGATTTCGCTGGCCAGCAGCCCTTCCCATTCGCCGTGGGCGATTTCCTGCAGCTCCGGCTCGGTCAGCAGCATGTCGGCGCGGGCGGCGCCGAGCGCCAGCTGCGCGGTGCGCTGCGCGCGCGACAGCGGCGAGGCGACGGCACGGGTGATGTCCACCGAGGCCAGGCGGGCACCCAGTGCCTGGGCCTGGGCTTCACCGATCGGCGAAAGCGGAATATCGATCTGGCCCTGGTAGCGGCCTTCGGCGTTCCACGGCGTTTCGCCGTGGCGGGCAAGCAGGATGCGCATGCGTGCAAGGGGTCCTGGGGGGAGGAAGTTTCCGCGTTTCGTTCACATCCTGTGAAGTCCGCGGAACAGGGATGATACCTGTTCGGCGCACCCGGCCGGGCCGGGCATGAAAAAACCCCGCGACGTGCGTCGCGGGGTTTTGGAAACTCCGGCTGTCTGGTCGAGGTTGCCGGCCAGCGGCCGGCACTACCGCAACCGGTTTATTTGGCCAGGTTCAGTTCCTTCAGCAGCTGCGGCGCCGGCGCCACTTCCTGCATGATCCACTGCATGTAGCGGCTGTCGACGGCGATCATGCGGGTCATCACCGGGTCGAACACCCAGTTGGAGCTGACCGATTCCCAGTTGCCATCGAAGGCCAGGCCAACCAGCTTGCCGTTGGCGTCCAGCACCGGCGAGCCGGAGTTGCCGCCGGTGATGTCCAGGTTGGACAGGAAGTTCACCGGCACCGAACCAATGCGCTTGTCTTCCAGGCCACCGTAACGCTTGGCCTTGACCGCATCGAGCAGCGCCTTCGGCGAATCGAACGGGTCTTCGCCGGTTTCCTTCGCCGCCACGCCTTCCAGGGTGGTGAACGGGGTGTACGTCACGCCGTCCTTGCCATAGCCCATGACGTTGCCGAAGGTGATGCGCAGCGACAGGTTGGCGTCCGGGTAGACGAACTCACCCTGGCTCTTCTTGTAGTCGGCCACGGCCTGCAGGTACAGCGGACGTGCGGTCAGCGATTCGCCTTCGCGGATCTTCTTCTGCTCTTCCTGCTTCAGCAGTGCCGGCATGACGGCCACGGCATACTGGATGGCCGGATCGCTGCTGGCTTCAAACGCGGCACGGTCGGCCTTGAACCACTTCAGCCGGTTGTCCAGGCTGCCCAGCTCGGTGCCCGACAGCTTGCTCACCAGCGACTTCACCGCAGCGGCGTCGCTGCCGGCCAGCCACTTGTTCAGCACTTCGTTGTCGCGCTGTGCGGCCGGCAGAGCCACGTACTGGTCCAGCCAGTAGGTCTGCAGCTGCTGGTCCATCTTCGCCACGTAGCGACGGTCCATCTGCTTCAGGCCACCTTCGATGGTGGTCAGGTCGCGTTCCTGGTAACCGGCTTCGCGTTCGGCATCCGGCTTGCTGCGCTCGATCGACAGGCGGTACAGGCTGATCGCGGCGCCAACGGCCGAGGTGTTGTTGAACTGACCGACGAACAGGTCGCGCTCGCGGGTCGACTTGCTGCTATCCAGATGCTTGAGCAGCTGCGCGTGTGCGGCCAGGGCCGGCTTGCCGGCAACGCCCTGCTTCTTCAGCCACGCCAGCACGGCGGCTTCCTCGGCCTGCTTCTGGCCAGCGGCGTCGATGCGCTTGAAGCCTTCCAGCTGGCCCAGGTAGTTCTTGGCCACGTTGTTCATGCTGGCGGCGGTGGCGGCGTACTTCACCTTGACGTCGGCGTCGGCCTTGCCGGCGTCGGCGATCATCTTCAGCACCGCGTTGTAGTGCTTGGCGATGGTCGGGTAGGTGAAGCTGGCGGTTTCGTTGAACTCACCAGCCAGGGCATAACGGTTGGTACGGCCCGGGTAGCCGGCCACCATCACGAAGTCGTCGGCGCCCAGCGGCTGGTCGGCGAACTTCAGGAAGTGCTTGGGCTGGTACGGCACATTGTCGGCGGCGAAGGCGGCCGGCTTGCCGTCCTTGCCCACGTAGGCGCGGTAGAACGAGAAATCGCCGGTGTGGCGCGGCCACATCCAGTTGTCGACGTCGCCGCCGAACTTGCCGACGCTGCCCGGGGGCGCGTAGACCAGGCGCACGTCCTTGATTTCCATGTTGCGGAACAGGCGGTAGGTGTTGCCGCCGGAGAAGCTGTACAGGCGGCAGCGGAAGCCGGCATCGGCTTCACAGGCGGCGACCTGGGCCTTGTCGAAGGCGTCCAGCGCGCGGCTGCGGGCCAGCGGGTCGTTGCCGGCGCCGGCAATGGCGGCCTTGGCCTGGGCGGTGACGTCGGTGATCTGGTCGAGCACGAACACGCGGGCGTTCGGGCCGGCGCTCAGTTCGTCCTTCAGGGTCGGCGCGTTGAAGCCGTCCTTGATCAGGTTCTTCTGCGCGGTCGAATTCAGCTGGATGGCGCCATAAGCGCAGTGGTGGTTGGTGACCACCAGGCCCTGCGGCGAGACGAAGCTGGCGGTGCAGCCGCCAAGGGCGACGACCGCGCCCATCGGGTCGCCGGTCAGGTTGGACAGCTGTTCCGGAGACAGCTTCAGGCCGGCCTTCTGCAGCGGGCCGGCGATTTCCGGCAGCTGCTGCGGCACCCACATGCCTTCAGCGGCATGGGCGACCTGGGCCAGCCCGAGGCTGGCGACGATGGAAAATGCAAGCAGGTTCGAGCGCATGGAGCGGCCCCTGGTAGTGGAACCCTCGATTGTAGCCCGCGGCCCTGCCCCGGCCCGAACCCCGGAAGTCATGCAATCGGATGCTTCCACCGTTCAGCGTCTCCACTGCAATCGGACCGAGGCGGGAGGCCTGGCCTCGGACGGTAGCGCCGGGCCATGCCCGGCGAGCGCGGCGACGCCGTTCGAAACGCCCGCCGGCGCACGCCTTTCGTTCCGCCAATGCACCCGCAGCGCAACATGGGAAATCCGCGCGGCACCCTATAATCCGCGCTTTCCCCCCTGATGAGTTCCACCCCGATGGCGCAGCAAACGATGAAGGCCCTGGTCAAGCGCGAAGCGGCCAAGGGCATCTGGATGGAAGAGGTTCCGGTACCGACCCCGGGCCCGAACCAGGTGTTGATCAAGCTGGAGAAGACCGCGATCTGCGGCACCGACCTGCACATCTACCTGTGGGACGAGTGGAGCCAGCGCACCATCAAGCCGGGCCTGACCATCGGCCACGAATTCGTCGGCCGCATCGCCGAAATCGGGCCGGGCGTGACCGGCTATGAGATCGGCCAGCGCGTCTCGGCCGAAGGCCACATCGTCTGCGGCCACTGCCGCAACTGCCGTGGCGGCCGCCCGCACCTGTGCCCCAACACCGTCGGCATCGGCGTCAACGTCAACGGCGCCTTCGCCGAATACATGGTGATGCCGGCCAGCAACCTGTGGCCGATCCCGGACCAGATCCCGTCGGAGCTGGCTGCGTTCTTCGACCCGTACGGCAACGCCGCGCACTGTGCGCTGGAGTTCAACGTGATCGGCGAGGACGTGCTGATCACCGGTGCCGGCCCGATCGGCATCATCGCCGCCGGCATCTGCAAGCACATCGGTGCGCGCAACGTGGTGGTCACCGACGTCAACGATTTCCGCCTGAAGCTGGCCGCCGACATGGGCGCCACCCGCGTGGTCAACGTCGCCAACACCTCGTTGAAGGACGTGATGAAGGAACTGCACATGGAGGGCTTCGACGTGGGCCTGGAAATGAGCGGCAACCCGCGTGCGTTCAACGACATGCTCGACTGCATGTACCACGGCGGCAAGATCGCCATGCTCGGCATCATGCCCAAGGGCGCCGGCTGCGACTGGGACAAGATCATCTTCAAGGGCCTGACCGTGCAGGGCATCTACGGCCGCAAGATGTACGAGACCTGGTACAAGATGACCCAGCTGGTGCTGTCCGGTTTCCCGCTGGGCAAGGTGATGACCCACCAGCTGCCGATCGACGACTTCCAGAAGGGCTTCGACCTGATGGAAGAAGGCAAGGCCGGCAAGGTCGTGTTGAGCTGGAACTGATCCGGCCCACGGTAGCGCCGGGCCGTGCCCGGCGTCGCCGCACGACTTGGAATTGAAAAAGGCGCCCGATGGGCGCCTTTTTCGTAAAGCGTGCCAGGCAAGCCTGGCACCTGCCTTAACGCCTGCGGCGTTACTTGCCTACGGCGACGCTCAGCATCACCCGGCTGTGGGCCAGCTTGCCGGAGTTGTCGCGGCCGTTGCCGTCGGTGCCGTAGTAGCCCAGGCCGACGTTGAACAGGCCGAACTGGCGCGCGACGCCGACGTTCCAGTCGGTGTAGTCCTTGGCGATGCCGTCCTCGAAGGTGCTGCGACCGACGTTGGCATTCAGGGTGAAGTCCTTCGGCAGGCCCCAGCTGCCGCCCAGGCCGAAGTACCAGCCATCGGTGCTGCTGTTCCAGACATCGTTGGTGTAGGCCACCGTCAGCTTGTAGGTGTCATCCAGCGTAGTGGTGGTGATCAGCTCGTTGTAGTTCTGGTGGCTGGACTTGAGGTAGGTGTAACGGTTCAACAGCACGTCGAAGTTGACGCGCTCGGTCACGTCCACGCCGTAGCCGATCAGGTAGTCGATCTCGGTGTTCGGGTCGCCCGGGCCGAAGTCCACGCCCGAACCCCAGACACCGGCGTAAAGGCCGACCGGCGAGGTGTAGGTGAAGCCGGCCTGCAGGGTCGGATCCTCATCGGTCTGCGACACACCACGGAACAGGTAATCGGAAACGGCGGTGACATTCCAGCTGTACGGCGATTCGTTTTCCTGGGCGCTGGCGGCGAACGGGGCGGCCAGGGTCAGGGCAGCGGCAATGGCGAGGCAGGCACGGGCGTGCTTCATGAGCGTCTCCGGTGGGGGCGGTGGCGTGGAAGGCGGGGAGCGGGCGTAGCGGCCGGAGCGGGACAGCTCCGGTTCACGAATTCTTAACCAGTTTGCTATTGCGATGCAACATGTGCCGGCCGTGGCGATGCCCCGATCAGGGCCGGTCGGCAAGCGGTGATGCCCGGTAGAATCAGCGGTTTCCCCGTTCAGAGCCGTGCCCACGCCATGACCGACGCCTCCTCCGCCCTGACCCGCCACTACGCCGAGGAACTGGACGCCATCCGCGCCCAGGGCCTGTTCAAGTCCGAGCGGATCATCACCAGCCCGCAGTCGGCCGAGATCACCCTCGAGGACGGCCGCACGGTGCTGAATTTCTGTGCCAACAACTACCTGGGCCTGGCCGACCATCCGGACCTGATCCAGGCCGCCAAGGATGCGCTGGATACCCACGGCTTCGGCATGGCCTCGGTGCGCTTCATCTGCGGCACCCAGGACCTGCACAAGCAGCTGGAGAAGCAGATCGCCGACTTCTTCGGCAAGCAGGACACCATCCTGTACGCCGCCTGCTTCGACGCCAACGGCGGCCTGTTCGAACCGCTGCTCGGCGAGAACGACGCGATCATTTCCGATGCACTGAACCATGCTTCGATCATCGACGGTGTGCGCCTGTGCAAGGCCAAGCGTTTCCGCTACGCCAACTGCGACATGGCCGACCTGGAAGCCCAGCTGCAGGCCGCCGATGCCGCCGGCTGCAAGACCAAGCTGATCACCACCGACGGCGTGTTCTCGATGGACGGCTTCATCGCCCCGCTGGACGAAATCACCGCACTGGCGAAGAAGTACAACGCGCTGGTGCACATCGACGAATGCCACGCGACCGGCTTCCTGGGTGCCACCGGTCGTGGTTCGGCCGAAGTGAAGGGTGTGCTGGAGAAGATCGACATCATCACCGGCACCCTGGGCAAAGCCATGGGCGGTGCACTGGGCGGCTTCACCTGCGCCAGCGCCGAGGTGATCGAGCTGCTGCGCCAGCGTTCGCGGCCGTACCTGTTCTCCAACTCGCTGCCGCCGCATGTGGTGGCCGCCGGCATCAAAGCGTTCGAGATGCTGGCCGCCGCTGACGACCTGCGCGACACCCTGGTGGAAAACACCCGCTACTTCCGCGAAAAGATGGTCGCAGCCGGTTTCGACGTGAAGCCGGGTGTGCACCCGATCAGCCCGGTGATGCTGTACGACGCACCGCTGGCGCAGAAGTTCGCCGAGCGCCTGCTCGAAGAAGGCATCTACGCGATCGGCTTCTTCTTCCCGGTGGTGCCCAAGGGCCAGGCCCGCATCCGCACCCAGATCAGCGCTGCGCACAGCCGCGAGCATCTGGACCGCGCGATCGATGCGTTCACCCGCATCGGTGTCGAGCTGGGCGTGATCAAGGGCTGATCCCAACGGACAAAGCGTGCCGACCAAGGTCGGCACCTACCGGAGCTTGAAGGCGTGCCGACCAAGGTCGGCACCTACCGGGCCTGATGGCGTGCCGACCGAGGTCGGCACCTGCCGGCATCACTTCTTTTTCTTCTTGTCCTTCGGCTCGTCCTTGCTGGCCACCACCACCGGCTTGGCGGCAGCGTCCTGGCCGTTGCCCTTGGCAACGCGGATGCCATTGGCCTTCATCCAGGCATCGAACTCGTCGGCGGTCATCTTCTTGTCGCCGTTGCTCATCAGGAAGCGGTAGCTGCCGCGGCCATCCAGCTCCGGGGTCTTCACTTCCACCACCGGAGTCTCGGCCGGCGTTTCCGCCTTGGCCACCTTCTTGTGGCCACCACAGGCGGTCAGCAGCACCATCGGCAGCAGCAGGCCTGCGCAGCGCAGGGTTTGGTTGAGGGTCGGGTGGTACATGGCAGGCTCCGTTCGGGAAATTCAGCAACCAGGCGCCCCCTACGCCTGGAACGGTGGCCGGCAACCGCCGGCCGCGGGCGATGATCAGCCCGGTGCAGCGGCCCCCAGCCGCTGCTGGTCACTGACCTCCAGCATCCGCCACTGGCCCTTGCCGAGATCGCCGAGCGCCAGCCCACCGATCGCGACCCGGACCAGGCGCAGCACCTGCAGGTCGAAGGCCGCCAACAGGCGGCGGATATGGCGGTTGCGGCCCTCGTCGAGGACCACCTCCAGCCATGCGGTCTTGTCGCCACTGCGCAGCACGCGCACGGCCTGGGCAACGAGGAACTCGCCCTCGTCCTCCACGCCGGCCTGCAGTGCCGCCAGAGTGGCGTCATCGGGCAGGCCATCCACCTGCACGTGGTAGGTCTTGTCCGGGCCGGTCTGCGGGTCGGTCAGGCGCGCAGCCCACTGCGGATCGTTGCTGAACAGCAACAGCCCTTCGCTGGCCTTGTCAAGGCGCCCGACCGGCGCGATCCATGGCAGACCGGCACCATCAAAGCAGCGGTAGACGGTGTCGCGGCCACGCTCGTCCTGCGCCGTGGTCACCACGCCGCGCGGCTTGTTGAGCATCAGGTACAGGCGCTGCGGCGCGCCCATAGGCCGGCCATCGACCTCGATCGGCGGCGCCGGCTGGCCAATCGGGAACTCGGGATCACGCACGATGCGGCCGGAGACACGCACGCGCCCTTCGGCGATCCAGCGCGCGGCCTCGCTGCGCGAGCACACGCCGGCCTTGGACAGCACGCGCGCCAGGCCATGGCGCACGCCACTAGAGACATTCGGAGTCGCACGCCCACGCGATGCGTGGGAGCGGGCGGCGGGGGCGGCAGGTGGGCGGCGCGTGCGCAAGCCTCTGCTCCCCGCGGCGCTTACTTCTTGTCGACCGGCTTGGTCTCAGCCGGTGCTTCGGCCGGGGCCGGAGTGGCGGCCGGAGCCGGACGCGCCTTGACCACACGCACGCCACGCGCCTTCATCCAGGCGTCGAACTCTTCGGCGGTCATGCGCTTGCCGTTCTGGCTCATGTCGAAGCGCCAGGGCGTGTTGTCGAATTCGGTCTGCGGCTTGTAGGCCGCCGGGTCGTTCGGCTTCACTGCCGGCGCGCTCGGGATGGCCTTGGCGATGTTCTGGCAGCCATCGATGCGCAGGCGCTGCAGCACCTGGTCCAGCGACTGCGACGGATCGTAATTGCCGCTCAGCACGCCGGCCGGCATGCCCAGCTGATTGCCACGGATGTACAGCTCGTCGGCCACCGGCGCGATGGTCGTGGCCGGCAACGGCAGCGGCGAAGCGCTGGTGTTGACCGAGCAATCGACCGCAGCGTGGGCGGCGGGAACCAGGGCCAGCGCCAGAACGGCGGCCGATGCAGAGCGCAGCATGAGGGACATCCACGGAAGGAAGTGACGCGGCGAGTTTAGCAATGCCGCGTCAGCTTTCAAGCGCCACTTTCAATGAATACGGCAACTCATTGGTTTTGCGGACAAAATCCCGACGAACGGTTGTCCTCACGCATGAAATTCGAGATTCCCGGCGGCAGAAACAACAAGACCCGGCCGAAGCCGGGTCCTGCTGTGTCTTACTGGCAGAGCGTCAGAACTTAGTTCTGGACGTTCAGCTCGGTACGACGGTTCTTGGCGCGACCTTCCGGGTTGTCCGAACCATCCGGGTTGGTGTTCGGAGCAATCGGACGGCTCTCGCCGTAGCCGATCGGGCCGACCAGGCGACCGGCGTCAACGCCGTTCTTGGTCAGGTAGTTGTACACGGCGGTAGCACGACGCTCCGACAGCTTCTGGTTGTAAGCGTCGGTACCCTTCGAGTCGGTGTGACCGGCAACTTCAACGCGCAGATCCGGGTAACGCTTCAGGATCTCGGTGGCTTCGCTCAGGATCGCCACGGCGTCCGGACGCAGGTTCGACTTGTCGAAGTCGAAGTTGACGCCCTTCAGGTCGATGGAGACCGGCACCGGGCAACCGTCCGGACCGATGGTCTGACCCGGCTGCGAGTTCGGGCACTTGTCGTCGCAGTTGTTGACGCCGTCACCGTCGTCATCCAGGTCGGCGCAGCTCGGGGCAACCGGAGCCGGAGCCGGAGCAGCCGCGACCGGAGCCGGGCCCAGCGGGATCACGACGCCGACCGAAGCCAGCACGTCGCCGAACCAGCTTTCGTCACGTGCAGCAATGCTCTGGTCGTCGAAGTCAGCGCGGTAGGCGACTTCGGCACGCACGGCAACGCGCTTCTCGAAGGTGGTCTGCAGACCGACGCCGACCTTGGCGGCAGCGTTGCCGTCCTTACGCTTGCGCGGGCCGGTGGCATCGAACGGGTAGGACTCTTCCGACTTCTGGTAGCCCAGGCCACCCAGGATGTACGGGTTCCAGCCGCGGCCTTCCTTGATGAAGTGGCGACGCAGGTCCAGCGAGACGCCGTACTGCGACCAGTTCAGGTCCTTGTTCGAATCGAAGTTCGGGTTCTGATAGTTCAGCTCACCGTCCAGCGACCAGTTCGGGCTGATGAACTTACCCAGGCCCAGGGTCACGAACGGAGCGTCATTGGTCAGACGGTCGCTGTCCTGGAAGTTGAAGCCGGCCGAACCGGTCAGGTACCAGCGGTCATCGAACTCCTGCGCGGAGGCAGCCTGGGCGAAAGCCAGACCACCCAGCAGCGCGGCAGTAAGGATCTTCTTGTTCATTGAGTACAGCTCCTATTTCGGGGGTATGAAACCGGTAGAGGCATGGGCCAGCACTACTGCGTCGATGTTCGACAGCCGATTCAGCACGCCACCGCCGCGAACATTATGCTCAGGCGGGTGAAGGTCATGTTAACAGTCCCGTAACATGTGAAGTGTTGTGCCCGACCCTCCACCGGTCCGACGTTGAAACCCTATACAGGATGATGAAAATCCGCAAGACCTTCGCGCTGCAAGGGTTTAACGGTGTTTAGGCGGGAAAAGCGACATATTCCGCAACGGCGTGCTTCAGACAGTTCAGCGCGCTTGCAGAAACGTGAGGAACCTTATGATGAGGCCACGAACCCAGCCGGAGCCGAGATGAAAGCCGTCGCCCTGAGTCGTGAATCCGCCCCCGCACTGCGCGATGTCCAGCTGCCCCCACCCCTGCCTCCACGCGGTCGTGACCTGCTGATCCGCGTCGAAGCAGTCTCGGTCAACCCCGTCGATGGCAAGCAGCGCGCGGCCACTGATCCGGCCACGCTCGAGGCGCCCCGCGTGCTTGGTTGGGACGCGTCCGGCGTGGTCGAAGCAATCGGCGAAGAGGCCAGCCTGTTCGCCTCCGGCGACGAGGTCTATTACGCCGGCGATGTCACCCGCCCGGGCTGCAATGCGCAGTACCAATGGGTGGATGAACGCCTGGTCGCACGCAAGCCGACCACGCTGGATTTCGCTGAAGCGGCCGCCCTGCCGCTGACCACGCTCACCGCCTGGGAACTGCTGTTCCAGCGCATGCCGTTGCAGTTGGATGACCGTCGTCATGCCGGCCAGCACCTGCTGGTGATCGGCGGTGCGGGCGGCGTCGGATCGATGGCGATCCAGCTGGCCCGCCATGCGGGCTTCGAGGTGATCGCCACCGCCTCCCGCGCGTCCTCGGCCGACTGGTGCCGGCAGATGGGTGCGCAGCATGTGGTCGACCACAGCCGACCGCTGCTGGCGCAGTTGCAGGCGCTGGGCATCGATGCGGTACATGTCGCGCTCAATCTGGCCGACACCGACCACTACTGGGATGAACTGGGCCAGCTGCTGGCGCCGCAGGGCCATGTCGGCCTGATCGTCGAACCGCGCGGTGCGCTGCGCATCGGAGATCCGTACAAGGCCAAGTGCATCGGTATCCACTGGGAATTCATGTTCGCGCGCGCGCGCTTCGCCACCGCCGACCGCATCGAACAGCACCGCATCCTCAGCCGCGCGGCCAGCATGATCGACGCCGGCCAGCTGCGGGGCACTCTCAGCGAGGTACTGGGCACGATCAATGCGGCCAACCTGGACATCGCGCATCAGCGCCTGGCCAGCGGGCGCACGCTTGGCAAGCTGGCACTGGCGGGCTGGGACGATTGAGCCAGGCTGGAACGCCGACGTAGAGCCGACCCCATGCCCGGCCGTGCGGTCTGATCGTAGAGTCGAGCTTGCTCGACTGCTCCCGAAGAATCAGTCGAGCAAGCTCGACGCTACTGTAGCGACGGATTGGTCGGCATCTGTATCTATGGAAGTGGCTGAATCGGGATTACGGTGGGAACAGACTCCCCTCCCCCGAGCGTGCCATGCCCACCGCCCTGCCCCTGCGCCTGCTGCAGCTGATCACCGGCCTGTTCCTCTATGGCTTCGGCGCATCGCTGATGATCCGTGCAGCCATCGGCGTGGCGCCATGGGATGTGCTGTCGCAGGGCATCGCCGCACAGACCCCGCTGTCCTTCGGCCTGGCCACCAACGTCATCGGCGCGCTGGTGCTGCTGCTGTGGTGGCCGTTGCGCCAGAGGCCGGGCGTCGGCACCGTGCTCAACGTGATGCTGATCGGCCCATCCGCGCAGTTCGGCCTGTGGCTGCTGCCGCCAGCCGTCGGCCTCGGCTGGCAGGTGGCGATGTTCTGCACCGGCATGCTGCTGGTCGCGCTGGCCACCGGCCTGTACATCGGCGCCAAGCTGGGCCCCGGCCCGCGCGATGGCCTGATGACCGGTTTGCACGCCCGCACCGGCTGGCCGATCTGGAAGGTACGCAGCTTGATCGAAGGCAGCGTGCTGCTGCTCGGCTGGTGGCTGGGTGGCAACGTCGGCCTCGGCACCCTCGCCTTCGCCCTGCTGATCGGCCCGCTGTGCGGGATCACGCTGGGCTGGTTCGGGATCGGTCGGCCCGCTCCGGTAGTGCCGGCCGCTGGCCGGCAACCGCAATCACCCTGAGCTGACCTGGATTCCGGCCAGCGGCCGGCACTACCGCCCCGGGGTTCGGGGGCAGCGCCGCAGGCGCGGGGGGTGGAGGCCGGTAAGTGGGGCCCGCGATTCGCGCAGCGAAACGCGGGAGCGACAGCACGCATGTGCCGAGCGTACCCGGCCAGCGGCCGGCACTTCCGCCCCCGGAGTTCAGGGGCAGCGCCGCAGGCGCGATCCAGCGGCCCTTGCCCCGGCCGCCGTTTCGCGGCACGCTTCGCGCTTCCGTACGCAAGCGTATCGACCATGTCGCCAGCCAACGAAACCGCCTATCCGCACCTGTTCTCCCCGCTGGACCTGGGCTTCACCCAGCTGCGCAACCGGGTGCTGATGGGCTCGATGCACACCGGCCTGGAAGATCGCGCCCGCGACTTCTCGCGCCTGGCCGCCTACTTCGCCGAGCGCGCCGAGGGCGGCGTCGGCCTGATCGTCACCGGTGGCTTCGCACCGAACGTGGTGGGCTGGTTGAAGCCGTTCGGCGGCAAGCTGTCCTGGCCCTGGGAAGTCCGCCCGCACCGCCAGCTCACCGCCGCCGCGCACCAGCACGGCGCGAAGATCTGCCTGCAGCTGCTGCATGCCGGCCGCTACGCCTACCACCCGTTGTCGGTGGCTCCGTCGAAGCTGAAGGCACCGATCAACCCGTTCACCCCGCGCGCGCTCTCGGCCGGTGGCGTCGAACGCCATATCGCCGACTACGCACGCAGCGCGAAGCTGGCCCGCGAGGCTGGCTACGACGGCGTCGAAGTGATGGGCTCGGAGGGCTACCTCATCAACGAGTTCATCGCCCCGCGCACCAACAAGCGCATCGACCGTTGGGGCGGTGATGTCAGTCAGCGCATGCGCTTCGCGGTGGAGATCGTGCGCCGCATCCGCGAGGCCTGTGGCCCGGACTTCATCATCATCTACCGGCTGTCACTGGTGGACCTGGTGGAGGACGGCAGCAACTGGGAAGAGATCGTGCAGCAGGCGAAGGCCATCGAGGCCGCCGGCGCGACGATCATCAACTCCGGTATCGGCTGGCACGAAGCGCGTATCCCGACGATTGCCACGTCGGTGCCGCGCGCCGCCTTTGCCGGTGTCACCGCCAAGCTCAAGCCGCATGTGAAGGTACCGCTGGTGGCAACCAACCGCATCAACATGCCAGAGGTCGCCGAGCGCATCCTGACCGATGGCGGCGCCGACATGGTGTCGTTGGCGCGCCCGCTGCTGGCCGACCCACAGTGGCCGAACAAGGCACGCGCCGGCCGCGCCGAGGCGATCAATACCTGCATCGCCTGCAACCAGGCCTGCCTGGACCACGTATTCGAGAACAAGCTGGCCAGCTGCCTGGTCAATCCGCGCGCCGCACACGAGACCGAGCTGGTCTATCGCCCCACCCCGGCGCCCAAGAAGGTCGCCGTGGTCGGCGCCGGCCCGGCCGGCCTGGCCTGTGCCACCGTCGCCGCCGAGCGCGGCCATCAGGTCACCCTGTTCGACGCCGGCGACGAGATCGGCGGCCAGTTCAACGTGGCCAAGCGCATCCCCGGCAAGGAAGAGTTCCACGAGACCCTGCGCTACTTCCGCCACAAGCTGGCCGAAACCGGTGTAGAGCTGCGCTTGGGCACCCGTGCCGATACCGCCACCCTGGCCGGCTTCGACGAGGTGGTGCTGGCCACCGGCATCACCCCGCGCAAGGTCGACTTCCCCGGCGCGGACCACGCCAAGGTGGTCGGCTACCTGGACGTGCTGCTGGGCCGGGTCACGGTGGGCGCCAATGCGGCGATCATCGGCGCCGGCGGCATCGGCTTCGACGTCGGCGAGTTCCTCAGCCATGCCGGCGAGTCGCCCTCGCTGGACCCGCAGCGCTGGATGGCCGAATGGGGCGTGGACAGCAGCTTCGAGGCCCGTGGTGCGTTGGCCCGGCCCGAGGTCGAGGCATCCCCGCGGCGACTGTGGCTGCTGCAGCGCAGCCCGGGCAAGCCCGGCGCACGACTGGGCAAGACCACCGGCTGGATCCACCGCGCCACGCTGAAGGCCAAGGGCGTGCGCATGCTCGGTGGCGTCGAGTACCTGGGCGTGGACGACGAAGGCCTGCGCATCCGCGTGGAAGGCAGCGAACAGCTGCTGCCGGTCGACCATGTGGTGATCTGCGCCGGGCAGGAACCGAACCGTGCATTGCAGGCCGAACTGCAGGCCGCCGGCATCAACGCGCAGCTGATCGGCGGTGCCGATGTAGCGGCCGAGCTGGACGCCAAGCGGGCCATCGACCAGGGCAGCCGGGTCGCCGCCGCGCTCTGATGAGCGCCTGAATGGGGGGCGGAATGTGATTTCCGTCACCCCTGCCGAACCTGAATGTCAAGCCGGACGGTTCACGATGCGTTCGGCTATGCCCCCCTACCTTGCGCCATCTTTCCGCTCACCAGCCAGTTTCCGGTGAGCCGGCGCAGCCCCCTCGATCGGTATTGATCGTTTCTTTTGGGGCTGCCCACGGGGCGGCCCCGATGGCCGCCTCCCCATGACGCCAAGTCGTACCCCGCCTCCTGTCGCCCCCGCGGCTGGAACTGGAGGGTGCGGCCCACACGGAGCAAGGAGTTATATGAAACTGGCCTGGATTCTCTGGCTGTCGCAGTTGTTGCCGCAGCCGGCCGCTGATTCGTTGTGTTTGAGCACCACCGTTTACCTGGAAGCCCGCGACCAGACCCTGCGCGGCCAGCAAGCTGTCGCCGAGGTCGCCCTGCGTCGCCTCGACAGTGGCCTGTGGGGCGACTCGATGTGCCAGGTGGTCACCGCACGCAAGCAGTTCGCGCCGACCATCGTCTCCCCCGGCACCCAGCTGGGCAATGATGCGGCCTGGAGCGAGGCGATGAACGTGGCCTTCGACGCCGAGCGCAACTGGGCGCTGCCGGCCGGCGAGCGCCGCGAGATCGTGCCCGGTGCCAGCCACTTCGCCGCGCTGTCCATTGCCAGCCCGAACTGGCGCAACGCCTACCAGGTGGCCACCATCGGCGATCACACCTTCTATAAGGTGCAGAACCTCAAGCCGCGCCAGTCGTAACGATCCGTGCTGGCGGCAGCGTTGCCGCCCGCCGCCAGGCTCTGGGATAGTGGGCGCTTCCCGCCCGCATCACCTGGAGTTCCCATGAAGCTGTACAGCAAGCCCGGTGCCTGTTCCACCGCCGACCACATCGCCCTGCAGTGGACCGGCCAGCCGTTCGAGGTTGAACTGCTGAACAAGGACACCCTGAAGGGCCCGGAATTCCTCAAGATCAATCCGGCCGGCGCCGTCCCCGCACTGGTCGATGGCGACTTCGTGCTGCTGCAGAACGCCGCGATCATGGGCTATATCGCCGACACCTACCCGCAGGCCGGCCTCGGCGGTGACGGCAGCCCGCGCCAGCGTGCCGAAGCCACCCGCTGGCTGGCCTTCGTCAATTCCGACGTGCACCCGGCCTTCTCGCCGCTGTTCGCGCCGGGCAAGTTCATCGCCGATGAGAGCCAATTCGACGCGATCCGCGCCGCCGCGCACAAGCGCCTGCGTGGCCTGTTCGAGACCGCCGACAGGCAGCTGGCCGACAAGCCGTGGCTGGCCGGCTTCCGCAGCTTCGCCGATCCGTACTTCTACATCACCCTGCGCTGGGCCGCCGGCACCAAGGTCGACCTGTCCGGCCTGGACAACCTGGCCGCCTACAAGGCGCGCATGGATGCCGATGCCGGCGTGCAGGCCGCGCTGAAGGCCGAAGGTCTGGCCTGATCCTGCCCTGGGGCCAGAGCCGCTCGCGTGGCGAACGGATCTGGCCCCCTCGGTTCCAACAGCGTGATCAACCGATCTGGCGGATCACTTCGCCCTTGGCATCTCGCAGGTAGGTCGGCACCACTTCGATGTGCAGCGCCACCGCCGCCGGGTAGATGCCGCGCTCGGCACGCACGCCCGCCAGGGCCTGCAGTCCCGCCTCGTCCAGTGCCCAGCGCGCGCTGTCGGCGGAGACGTCGCCCACTTCACCGCGCCCGGCCGGAACGAACTCCCACTGCCGCTCGCGGCTGACCAGTTCCAGCGATTTGCCGTGGCGCAGGCGCAATGGCAGCAGCTCGCACACGCTGGCCACCTGGCCGGCGCCGAGCACCAGGGTGGTGACGCCTGCCTCCTGCCGCCAATCCAGTGTCTCGATGAACAACATGCCGGTACTGGAGCCCTCACGCTCGCTGCCGGCCTGCACCTGTGCGGCCAGTGCCGGATCCTCCAGCAGATTGCCGCGATGCAGGTCGCTGATCCACAGCGGCATCGCCGGTTGCAGCGCCTGCAGCACGCCGCGCGTCGACCAGCGCTTGACCGCTTCCATCTCTTCATCGGTCAGCCCGACCAGCTGCAGGAACTGCAGGTGGCCATTGGTGGTGTCGCGTGCCGGCAACTGCGGGTCGGCAACGAAAGCCAGGTGGCACAGCCGCGTGTCGGTCTCCAGCGCGATCGGGCCGTTGGCATTGAGGTGGTGGCCATCCTCGAACACATTGCCACTGCTGAACACGTAGCGCGCCAGGTTCTGCAGCAGGTTCATCGGCCACACTGGCGGCGTGCTGCCGGCGTGCTCACCGGCTTCAGCAGCGAGGCGGAAGGTCAGCTCGAAACCATAGCCGCTGACATCGGCATCGCTGCTCTCCTTGGCGTACAGCTCGGAGAAGCCGTAGGTGATGTAGTGCCAATGCGGTACCGGCGCGTCTGCCCAGTACACGCTGATGCCATCGAGCGGATCCTGGCCACCGAGCGTGTACGGCAGCGCGGTGCCGAAGTGACGCGGTTCCTGCCCGGCATACAGCGGCGCCAGCGCCGCATTGATCGCGTCCCAGCCGGGGGTATCGGTGTCGTCGTGGTCGTCCTGCACGCGGGACTCCTTGTGGGAAAGTGAACCGATCACTTTACGCGGTGGCTCAGGCCTGCACGACCTCATCGCCTGCGTTCAGCACGGCCGACTGGGTTTCCTGCCACCAGCGCTGCGCCAATGCCGGGCTGCGCGCTTTGCCCACCGCCGCCAGCAGTTCCGGGCACAAGCGCTCCAGCGCCAGCGCATCGGTACAGCGTTCGATCTTCAACTGCATGAAATAGCCCTTCAGGCCCAGGTGGCGGCGCACCGCCTCGCTCATCGCGTCGTACAACTGCTGGTACAGCGCCGGATCCTGTTCGCGCCCGGTGCTGATGCCACGCAGCGGTGTCACCTCTGCGCTTCCACCGATCACTTCGATCAGGCCCTGTGCGGCCAGCTGCTCCAGTGCATCGGGTGGTGCGCGCAGCCCTTCGAACAGGCCGCGCAGTTCGGTGTCATCGCGATGGCCGTCGACCATCAGCAGGATCGAACGCAGTGCCGCCGGCAGGCGCCGGCCGCGGTCTTCGATTTCCTGACGGCCAGCAGCCGTCTTGGCGTGCAGCAATGCCATTGCCTCCCCCTCCCTCGATGCGCAATGCCGGCGCGCCCTGGCGGGCACGCTCCCCTGTGTGCCATCCCCGGACGGCACGCGCCTTCCCCGGCGCGCGCCGCGTATTGCAGGTCGATGACAGGCCGAGCTTAGCGCAAGTACTGGACGCGGAGGGTAGTGCTGGCCGCTGGCCGGCAACCTCGGGATTGATGGAAGTGGGGGGGGGGGGGGGGGG